>CP136571.1:1979166-2295277 GCA_035192965.1 Fuscovulum sp.
GGGTCAGGGCGGAAAGCAGGGTAAAGCCGATGATCTGGCCATCAGTCGTCGCAGCCCAGAGCCGCTCCAGAAAGCAGGCCACGGCAAAGGACAAGGCGGTGATCGAGACCGGGAAAAAGGCGTTCATCGGCGCGATCCGGAAATGGCTGGGCAGATGCGCCAGCGGGCGCGGCAGAAACTCGGTATGGATGCGCGGCACGCCGAAGAACAGGTTCAGCTTGGCCGAGATGCGGGCGAAGAACAGGATCGCAAAGGTCCACAGGCCAAAGCGGTTGTCAGCCCCTTCGCTGATCAGCGCCAGCACGCCCAGCGTGCCCATCAACACCAGTTCATGCCAGGCGATCGTGCCGCAGGCGCGCAGGAAGCGTTCCCATGTCGGCGCAAATGGCGGGCAAGGGCGGGTGTTTGGCCCGGCGATGATGCCGGACAGAAAGGCCAGTTCGATCCAGCCCCAGATCGCCAGCGCCGCGACAAAGCCGGTAAAGGCCCCGGTCGCGCTGCCATCCCCAAGCGAGTGATGCAGGGCGCCAAAGCCGAAAAACAACAGCGGCAGGCCAAGCATGACCGACCAAAGATGCGCATCGCGCCCCTCCAGATCGGCCCGCTTGACGCGCCAGATGATGATACCGGTCGAAAACCACCAAAGAAACAGCGCCGTGACCGCAGCCACCCATGGATTAGTCATGCGCGGCACCCCCGGTAAAAGGGGTGCCGCACCGGGCCGTGGGACGCGCCCATCCCACTGCCGCAACCACCGCTTTCGCGGCGATATGTTGATCCTCGATCAATACGACGGCTCCATCCGGACCTGCGCCGGGGGAGTCAGGTTCTTGACCGGGATCAGATAAAGTCCGGCAAAGGCTGTCATGGCCCGCAACGTCGCGGCCTTATGCGCAACCCAGCCCGACAGGCCGCCTTTGCGCTTGGCCTTGTCCATGTCGCGCATCGCGCTGTCCATCTTGCGCAGACCGGGCAGCCAGTGCGGATGGTCGATGTCCAGCTCTACCGGAAAGACCTGCCGCGCGATGGCCGAGGTCTTGCGATAGACCTCTTGGTCGTACCAGTCGATGTCGATCCCCAGCGCGTTGTGGAACTCCACCCGCGCGTGATCGCGCACCCACATGGTCGAATAGACCGCCGTCAGGAAGAACCGGATCCACAGCTTGTTGGCGAAGGACTGAGTCAGCTTGGGATCGGTGCGCATCAGCAGGGCAAAGGCTTCGCCATGGCTGAACTCGTCATTGCACCATTCCCGGAACCATTTGAAAATCGGATGGATCCGATGCTCGGGATGCGCCTCAAGGTGGCGATAAATGGTGATGTACCGCGCGTAGCCGATCTTTTCCGAAAGGTAGGTCGCGTAGTAGATGAACTTCGGGCGGAAATAGGTGTACTTCTTCGCCTTGGTCAGAAAGCCAAGGTTCACTGCAACACCCGCTTCGCGCAGGGCATCGTTGATGAAGCCGGCATGGCGGGCCTCGTCGCGGGCCATGTAGTTGAACAGCTCGCAGATATCGGGGTTGTTGCCGCGCCGCTTCATTTCCTTGTAGAGCACGCAACCCGAAAACTCGGCCGTGCAGGACGATACCAGAAAGTCGATCAACTCGGCCCGCAGGGCAGGGTCCATCGCCTTCCAGTCGATCGCGTCCCATTCCGCGTTCTTCTTGAAATGCCCGCGGTTCGGGTCGCTTTTCATCTGGGCGATCAGCTTGTCCCACTCCGCGCGGACCGGGGTGACGTCGATGCGGTCCATCTCGTCAAAGTCGGTGGTGTAGAAGCGCGGGTTGAGCAGCGTGGTTTCCGTGGCCATGGCGGTGGTGTCGAATGCATCCGACATTTCGGCGTGCAACTCGCCATGGGTGGTGTCGTGCTGCGGTTGTGCATGGGCGTTCATAGCGTCACCTCGTCCGAGAAGGAGAATTCGCACAGCTCCATGAACTCCAGATCGCCGGTCAGGCGGGTCCATTGGCGTTCAAGCCAGGTTGCGCGGGTGATCGTGGCGGTGCGGTCCTCGATGACGACCTCGCCATAGGCCGCCATCACAGGCGTGCCATGGACAAGAACCTCATCACCGGGATGGACCACGGCGCCGTTGTTGAAACGCACATGTGCATGCAGGCTTTCGAAGCGATGACTCACCTCGACGGTGCAGGGCACCTGTTCCTTTGCTTTCGTGAAGATTCCCATTTTTCGATTCCCTTATTGCTCTAGCAGCCGTTCAAATGCGGCTTTGTTTTCTCCACCAAAGGCATAAAGCTCTGCGCTCCATCCTGTGGCGGGGTCTTCTGCGACAAGGCGACCATTGGCATAGCGGACGATGTTCATGGGCGGATTGCCTTCGATCCGGTGCACCAGCCGCTCGCGCGCCATGGCGTTCTGGATCACCGTGATGAAGCCACCATGCGGCAGGTCCGCCAGCAGGGTGCCATCGACATTGCGCACGACCACGGATTGGGCATCCAGCCCTTCCAGGATGATCGCACGTGATGCGACCACCTCGGAAACTTTGGGTTGCCCCACGGTCGGGCGGTCTGACACCACGGCCGCCGCCGTGATGACAAGCGATGTCACGGCCAGCGCAAACATACCGCGCAGCAGAACCGTGGGGATCATTTCGGGCTTCTGGTTGTGAAGCGCGGGTTGACGAGGGGTGTTCATGCTGTTCTCCCCCTCATTCCGCAGCCACGGCATCCGCGCCCAGATGGGCAGGGCTGCTGCGCGAGATGACCGGCATTGCCAGCCGGCTTTCGGCGGCTTCGGCCAGGATGCGCGCCACCTTGGCGGCATCTGGCACACAGCGCAGGGCGGGTTGGGTCTTCTTCACATGGCCGGGCCGCAGATGCGGCCACAGTGCGACATAGGCCAGCCGGGTTTCGCCCAGCGTTTCCATCGCGATGGTGCCGGTGCCCTTGGGGCCGATCTCGGCCCGCGCGGTGGCAACCTGCGTCAGCGGGATATTGTAAGTGACAGACAGCGCCGCCCCGATCTTCATCAGCACCCGCGACGAGGTGATGGTGTAAACCGTGGCACGGGCCTGTGCCCAGGCCAGTAGCCAGACCACGCCTACAGCCGCAAAGGCCAGCACCAGATAGGGCAGACCGCGCGCGAGCGAGAGCAGGACACCCCCCTCGGCCAGACCCAGCCCCGCTTTCCACAGCACGATCAGCGCCATGTAGCCGGCGATCCAGCGGATCTTAAACGCCTCACGGGCAAGCGCGCCTGTATCGGGACGGCCTTGCCAGAGAACTTCTTCCCCCTTGGGGAGCGGCGCGGGAATGCCCGGCGCCACGTCGAAAGCGAAATCATCATGGTCTGACATCTTCAGACCCTCCGTGTTGGGGTAAGACGGGGCGGCCCGGGCGCAGGCCGCCCCCCTTCTTGATTCAGAGGCCGAACACGCGTTTGTCGGCATCATACATCCAACCGCCGCCGACATAGCCCGAGATCTTGTCTTCCTCGAGCTTGGTCACGGTGGTCATGGATTTGGTCTGCGGGATGGCATCAAAGCTGTCCGACGCAAGGGCGCGGACACGCACGCGGTCAGCCCAGATGCGGGCAAGCGTCATCGGGACAAGGCGCTTGCCACCCGAATTCAGCTCGATCTCCAGATACCGAACCAGCTGTTCCGGGGCATCCACCCACATGTCCGACACGCGGCCGACCACTTCGTTATCGGCAGCCTGCACCGGCAGTCCGCGCGGATCGCGCCCGGCGCTGACGACAAAGCCCTTGGCATGGCCCATCGGCACGATCTTGGCGTGGCCATGGCCATCCAGTTCCGGCTCGTCGCGCCGCGGCACCCAGGATGCAGGGCCGACACCATCGACCAGTGCATTACCGGTCGGCGCATGGGGGAAGCCTTCCGAAACCGCCGTGCGTGCCAGTGCCAGATCGGCGCGGCGATGCGCGGCCTCATTGGCCGAGGACGGCACCGTCACGTCACCCTTGCCATGCGGCAGGTGGAACGTTTTCGGCTTGGGCACGGGGAAGGGGCCCTGGTTCGGAGCGGGCGAGCCGTCCTCCATCTCCAGCGGATAGCCTTCACGCATGTTTTCGGTTTGCAGATAGAAGATCAGCAGGGCGAAGAAGCCCCAGAACAGCCAGATGGAAAGGCTGGCTAGATCGAAGTTTCCAAAAAAGTTGACACCTACCATGTGATGGTCCTCCGGGTCAGGTGGGGAATTCGGCAATACGCAGGCGCCCATCGCCGGAAGTCTGCGGTTGGTTCTGGTCGGCAAGAGGCCGCAACCGGACCATCGGTCCGAGCACGGCAAGGGTTGCAAAGAGCAGCCCGATTTCGAGGTGGTAAACGAAAGAGTAACCAAGCGACGGATCGCTCAGCGCGGGGCCCAGACGTCCCGAGCTTGCCAGATGGCCGACCACATCGCGGATCGTGCCCCCCATGAAGATCGATACGCCATAAGCCGTGGCCTGCGCGGCGCCCCAGGCACCCAAGGCGATCCCCGCTCCGGCAAGGCCGCCGACGGGCATGGTCATCGCAACCGTCAGCGTGGCGATGGCAAACAGCCCGCCGCCAAAACCGATCAGCCCGGCACCCGCAAAGAACAGCGCCGTCGATCCGAGCGGGGCCGCAAAGATCACGCAGGAAAAGGCCAACACCCCGGCCAGGATCCCTGCTGCCGCCATGCGGATCGGATCTGTCCCACGGGCCAGCCAGCGCGCCGCCAGCACGAACCCGCACAACGCCCCGGCTGCCGACATCGCGGTCAACATCGTGGTCTGCGATACGCTCAGCCCAAGGATTTCGCCGCCATAGGGTTCCAGCAGCACGTCCTGCATGTTGAAGCCGAGCGTTCCCAGCATCACCACCACCAGCAACCGCCCGGCCGTGCCGCCCGCCATCAAATCGGTCCAGGCATCGGCAAAGCGCGGGCGCGGTGCATCACGCTCGGCCTTGGTCATTGGGCGGACGCGTTCCTGTTTCCACAGCGCGATCAGGTTCAGAACCAACGTTGCAAGCGCGCAGCCCTGCACGACCTGAACCAGCAACAGCGGTTGGAAGTTCTGCAACAGCCAGCCGATGGCCAGCGCCGAAACCCCCATGCCCAGCAGGTTCGCCACATAAAGCAAGGCCACGACGCGGGGCCGTGTCGCATCGCTGGCCCTGTCACACGCAAGTGCAAGCCCTGCGGTTTGCGTCATGTGCATCCCAAGACCGGTCATCAAAAAGGCGACAGCGGCCAGCACTTCGCCCGCAAACGGCACCTCAAACGTGACGTCACCTGACAGCACCAGCAGTGCGGTTGGCATCACGGCCAGCCCGCCCATCTGCCACAGCGAACCGAACCACAGGTAGGGAACCCGCTTCCAGCCAAGCGCAGAACGATAGGTATCCGAACGATGGCCCAAAAAGGCGCGGAACGGGGCAACCAGCACGGGAATGGCGATCATCGCCGCCACGATCATCGCCGGAACCGACAGTTCCAAGATCATCACCCGGTTCAGCGTGCCCAAAAGCAGCACCTGCGCCATCCCGACCGACACCTGAAACAGCGACAGCCGCAAAAGCTGCGCCATCGGCAGCCCGTCGGATGCCACATCCGCAAAGGGCAGCCAGGCGGCCGAAAACTTCTGCAGGTCTTTCTTCCGGATTATCACGGCCGATACTCCAGACATTCCGAGATATAGAAACCACGGCTGACCCGCTCCACCCGGCTCACCTTGCCAGCCGTTTCGCGGGCCAGATGCCGCCAATCTTGCGGGATCATGGTGGGGGACCGGTCTGCGCGCGGGAAGGCCTTGCCCAGCGTGAAGAAGGTCATGAGGAACGGCGTGCGCGGGGCCACGGTGAACACCACGCGGTCCGCCGTCCGAGCGCCGACCTTGGCCAGCGCTGCGGCAATGTCGGCGGTGCGGTAATATATCAGGCTGTCCATCGCCATCACGAAATCGAACCGGCCATGGCTGGCGCAGGTCATATCGCCTGCGGCAAAGGTGACGCGGGGTTTCAACCCCTCGGACAGCCGCGCCTCGGCTATGGTGATCAGCTGCGGCGAGATATCCACCGCCACCACATCTGCCCCGCGCGCCGCGAGGTCCGCCGTCATCAGCCCCGTGCCGCACCCCGCATCCAGCACCCGGCAGCCGCGCAGATCGTCGGGCAGGCGCGACAGCATGATCGCACGCATGCGATCACGCCCTTCACGCACCGTCTGGCGGATGCGACTGACCGGCGCGTCCGAAGTCAGTCGCTCCCACACGGTGGTGGCGCTGCGGTCGAAATAGTCTTCGACCCGGTCGCGGGTGGCGGAATAGTCGCTCATGATCAATCAAAACCCAGCAGTTCAAAGATTTCGCGGTCAGGCAGCGGGGCGGGGGATGATCCTTCGCCATTGACCGACCGCCACAGCACATCGGCCAGCCGCATGTATTCGGCCCGGGCCATCACGATGTCCTCAGAGTCGTCCATCTCGAACAGCGTCTTCTTCTTCAGGCGCGACCGGCGGATGGCGTCGATATCGGGCATATGCGCGATGCGGTTGAAGCCCACCCGTTCGCAGTAGCGGTCCACTTCGTTTGTCTCGCGCGACCGGTTGGCGACGCAGCCTGCAAGGCGCACCTTGTAGTTCCCGGCCTTGGCCTGCACCGCCGCAATGATGCGGTTCATCGCATAGATGCTGTCAAAGTCATTGGCGGTCACGATCACCGCGCGGTCAGCATGTTGCAGCGGCGCGGCAAAGCCACCACAGACCACATCGCCCAGCACGTCAAAGATCACCACGTCGGTGTCTTCCAACAGATGGTGCTGCTTCAAAAGCTTCACCGTCTGCCCCACCACATAGCCACCGCAGCCTGTTCCCGCCGGGGGACCGCCCGCTTCGACGCATTTCACGCCGTTGAAGCCGGTCGCGACATAATCCTCGGGGCGCAGTTCCTCGGCGTGAAAATCCACATCCTTCAGGATGTCGATGACGGTCGCCTGCAACCGGCCTGTCAGGGTGAAGGTGCTGTCATGCTTGGGATCGCAACCGATCTGCAGCACGCGCTTGCCCATCATCGAAAAGGCGGCCGACAGGTTTGAACTTGTCGTCGACTTGCCGATCCCGCCCTTGCCGTAAACCGAAAAGACTTTGGCCCCTTCGATCTTCAGCGATGCATCCTGATGCACCTGCACCGATCCGTCGCCGTCTTGCCCCCTCAGCAGGGGAATTTCATCTCTCGGGCTCATGCGGCCTCCTTGTCGAAAGGGGGGCGCCCCTTCCTGTTCTGTTCAAATCCACGGGCATGCGCATGGGTCATTCCGCTGCGATCCCTTCGAGACGATCCTCAAGCTCATCCGCAGCGCGTTGCAACGCGGCGAGCGTTTCGGCATCGGGTTGCCAGTAGTTCCGGTCGGATGCTTCCAGCAGGCGTTGCGCCATGCGGTTGGATGCTTCGGGGTTCAGCGCGGCCAGACGGCGGCGCATCACCTCGTCCAGCACAAAGGTTTCCGACAGGCGCTGATAGACCCATGGGTCGACCTGTGATGTGGTGGCCGACCAGCCCAGCGTGTTGGTCACCTGCGCCTCGATCTGGCGCACACCTTCCGCGCCATGCCGCAGCAGGCCCTCGAAATATTTGGGGTTCAGGCTGCGCGACCGGGTTTCCAGCGCGATCTGATCCTTCAGCGTCCGCACAGTGCCGCCACCGCGAGTCTGATCCCCGATATAGACCGGCGTTTCCTGCCCGCCGCGCGCGCGCTTCACGGCGCGGGCGATGCCACCCAGCGTGTCGAAATACTGGTCGACCGTGGTCACACCCAGTTCGACGCTTTCCAGGTTCTGATAGGCCAGATCGACATCCTTAAGTGCCTTTTGCAGCAGGGCGGCGTTCTGCACAGGCTTGCCATTGCGGCTATAGGCAAAGGATTTCCGGTTCTCATAGGCGTCGGCCAATTCGTCCTCTTCCCCAAAGGCACTGCTGCCCACGAGGATGTTGACGTTCGATCCATAGGCCCCCTCGGCATTGGAAAACACGCGCAGTGCCGCGGTTTCCATGTCGACGCCCATCTCTTCGGCATAAGCCAGCGCATGGGCGCGGATGAAGTTCTGCGACAGCGGCTCATCCTCGGCTGTGGCGCATTTCCATGCGGCCTCGGCCAGCATTCGCGTTTGCAGCGGCAGCAGGTCGCGGAAGATGCCCGACAACGTCATCACCACGTCGATGCGCGGGCGGCCAAGTTCCGCCAGCGGGATCAGGTCCGCGCCACACAGCCTGCCGTAATGGTCAAAGCGCGGGCGCGTCCCCATCAGGGCCAGCGCCTGCGCCAGCGGCCCGCCATCGGATTTGATATTGTCCGATCCCCACAACACCAGCGCAACCGTGCGCGGCAGGGTGGGGTGAGTATCCAGCAGACGCTGGGCCTGTGCCGCACCGTCGCGCAGCGCAAATGCAGTGGGCATCCGGAACGGATCAAAGGCATGGATATTGCGCCCGGTTGGCAGCACAGCCGTGCTGCGCAGCAGATCGCCACCTGGAACAGGGCTGATGAAATGCCCGCCAAGTGCACGCAGCAGCGCAGGAATTTCGGTCATCGCCTGCAGTTTGGCATCCAGCGCCTCGGCCTCGGCCCCGGTCGCGCCGATGAGGTTGATGTAATCCCGCCGCTCATTGGCCCCCATCGGGCGGCCCAGCACATGCAGGCCGTCCGGGATCAGCGCCCCTTCGGTTTCCAGAAGCTTGACCCAAAGCGTCTCAGGATCGGTCGCATCCAGATCGACCACCGCCGCCTGTTCGCGGATCAGCAGCAGCAGGTCATCCTGTTCCGGGCTGTCCGGATCGGCCTGCCGCCAGCGCGTCAGCGTATCCTTCAAATCCAGCAGGCCCTTGTACAGGCCCGATTGCGCCAAGGGCGGGGTCAGGTGTGTGATCGTCACCGCATTCGACCGGCGCTTGGCCAGCGTCGCCTCAGACGGGTTATTCGACGCGTAAAGATAGATATTCGGCAAATTGCCAATCAACCGGTCAGGCCAGCAGGTTTCCGACGCGCCCGCCTGCTTGCCCGGCATGAATTCCAGCGCGCCATGCATCCCGAAATGCAGCAAGGCATCCGCCCCGAAATCTTCGCGCAGCCAGCGGTAAAAGGTGGTGAAGGCATGGGTTGGAGCAAAACCGTTTTCAAAAAGCAACCGCATCGGGTCGCCCTCATAGCCGAACACGGGTTGCAGGCCGACGAACACATTGCCGAACTGCCGGCCCAGCACCATCACGCCGCGCCCATCCGATTGCAGGCGCCCCGGCGCAGGCCCCCAGGCCTTTTCCACATCCGACAGCCAGCGCGACCGCGCCACGATCTCCGCCGCAGGCACGATGCAATGCACATTGGCCGGCTGGCCATACATGCGCGCCGACCCGCCCATCACCGCCTCGCGCAGATCATCCACCGTGGCGGGGGGAGTCAGGTCATAACCCTCATCCGCCATGGCGTGCAACGTATTGAAAAGGCTTTCGAACACGCCCAGATAGGCCGCCGTTCCGGCTGCCCCGGCATTGGGCGGAAAGCCATACAGGATCACCGCTACCTTGCGCTTGGCCACTTCCGACCGGCGCAGATGCGCAAGGCGCGCAGTCTTGTCGACCAGCGCCGCGATCCGTTCAAAGCAGGGGGCCATGGCGCGCGTTGTCAGCGATTCCGCGCTGGACGGCTGGCAATTCCGGGCGCAGCCCGAACAGCCGTTCAGATCATGCCGCCCGGCAAAGACCGTGGGATTGGTCGCGCCGTCAATCTCCGGCAGGGCGATCAGCATGGTGGTTTCTACCGGGCCAAGCCCGCCACCGGATGCCCCCCATTGCCCCAGCGTCTGAAACTCCAGCGGATGCGCCGCGATATAGGGCACGTCCAACTCTTCCAGCGCGGCCACTGCTGCGGGGCTGTCATTATAGGCCGGGCCACCCACCAGGCTGAACCCGGTCAGCGATACCATCGTGTCGATCTGGCCCTTGAAATAGGCGTCAATCGCGGGCCGTCCGTCCAGCCCACCGGCAAAGGCCGCACGCACGGCAATGCCCTTCGCCTCGAACGACCGGATGACCGTGTCATAATGAGCCGTATCTGACGCCAGAACATAGGACCGCAACATTAGAAGCCCCACGGTCGCCGTCGCACCCTCGGGGCGGGGGAGGTCCGCCGGGTTCGTCGTGATGCGCGTTTTCAAATCCGGGTGGTACAAGCCCACATCCGGATAGTCGACCGGGGGTTTGGCCGAAACCGCATTCCAGTTGCGGTTGGCCGAGTAACGAGACACCAGATAACGGATCATCTGTTCGATATTGTCGTCAGACCCGCCCAGCCAGTACTGCATCGACAGAAACCAGGCACGCAAGTCCTGCGCCTTGCCGGGCAGGAAGCGCAGGATCTTCGGCAGGCGGCGCAGCATCTTCATCTGCTTTTCGCCCGAACCGCCCGACGGCGGCCCCGATCCACGCAATTTCTTCAAAAGCTGCATCGCGGCCGAGGCAGGCTTGGACATGTCCAAGTCGCCCATCTTCGTCAGCTTCACCACTGCCGGATCCGCGATCACGCCGACAAAGGCATCGGCATTTTCCCGTGCAAAGCGCAGGTCGTCGATGATGGCGGTGATATGTTCCTCAATGAAAAGCAGGTTCGCGACCACGAAATCCGCGGCCCGGACATCGGCCTTGGCCCGCGCCAGTGCCGCAGGGTTTTCGGCCCATTCTGCGGCGGCGTGGACAGAAACCTGAATCCCGGGGAAATCCTTCACAAGGGCAGGGGCAACACGTGCAGCAGGGCCGGCCGCGTGCGCGTCAAGCGTGACGATCACGAAACGATAGACCCCATCGCCCTTGACGGGCGCAGTCATCTCTTCCGGCGATGCAAAGCGTTCATCGCGCATAATGGGCTTTTGCCTCATAGAGAGTGTCGACAGTGATCTGAACAACGCCACGGTCGGCGGCGTATTTCTCGGTGTTGCGCTTGGCCTTGCCGCGCACGAAGAAGGGGATCTTCTTCAACTCGCGTTCTGCATCCGGCATCCAGACGATCTCGCCCGACGGTGTGACGACCGGGATGGCATGGCCACCCGTATCCTCTGCCGCAACGGCCTCAGACGGTTCTGCAACCTCTTCCTCGGTCCGCGCCATGGCCTTGGCGCCGTGATGGCTTGGCCCGGCTTCGTCATGGAATTCGAAATCCTCGCGGAACATCGTCAGCAGATGTTCCTCCAGCCCCATCACAAGCGGATGGATCCAGGTATCAAAGATCACATTCGCGCCTTCGAACCCCATCTGCGGGCTGTAGCGCGCGGGGAAATCCTGCACATGCACGGGGCTTGAGATGACAGCACAGGGAATGCCCAGCCGCTTGCCGATATGGCGTTCCATCTGCGTGCCAAGGATCAGTTCCGGCTGCAGGCGGGCAATCTCGGCCTCGACCTCAAGATAGTCATCGGTGATCAGCGCCTCGACACCATAAGCCTTGGCCGCAGCGCGCATCGGGCGGGCGTATTCGCGGTTGAAACAGCCCATGCCCACGACTTCGAAGCCGATCTCGGTGGCGGCAATCCGGGCGGCGGCCATCACATGGGTCGCATCCCCAAAGACAAAGACACGCTTGCCCGTCAGATAGGTGGAATCGACCGAGGCAGACCACCACGGCGCCCGCAGCGCGCTTTCATCCACCTTGGCAGAAAGACCGGTCAAGGCGCTGACTTCATGTAGGAAATCGCGCGTGGCACCGACGCCGATCGGCACCACTTTGGTATAAGGCTGGCCGCACGCGCGCTCCAGATGCCGCGCCGCTGTCTCGCCGGTTTCGGGGTAAAGCAGCACATTGAAATGCGCCTGTCCCATGCGGGCAATGTCGGCCGGGCAAGAACCCATCGGGGCCGCGACGTTCACCGAAATGCCCATCAGGCCCAGCAGCCGCGTCACCTCGGTCACGTCATCGCGGTGGCGGAACCCCAGCGCGGTAGCGCCAAGGATATTGCAGGTTATCGCCTCGGTCCGAGGCATAGGTTTGGCCAATGCCTTGACGATCTGGAAGAACGTCTCATCCGCGCCAAAGTTTTCCTTGCGCTGATAAGACGGCAATTCCAGCGGGATCACCGGGATCGGCAGTTCCAGCGCCTCGGCCAAACCACCCGGATCATCCTGGATCAGTTCGGCAGTGCAAGACGCGCCCACGATCATCGCCTGCGGCTTGAACCGGGCATAGGCATCGCGCGCCGCATCCTTGAACAGATTGGCCGTGTCGCCGCCCAGATCGCGCGCCTGAAAGGTCGTATAGGTCACCGGCGGGCGATGGTTGCGCCGTTCGATCATGGTGAACAGCAGGTCGGCATAAGTGTCGCCCTGCGGCGCGTGCAGCACATAATGCAGCCCGGTCATGCAGGTGGCCACGCGCATCGCGCCCACATGGGGCGGGCCTTCATATGTCCACAGCGTCAGCTTCATTCGGCGGCCTCCTTGCGAAGAACCGCCTTGCGGCGCAGCGGGCGCGAGAACAGCCCGGCAAGGTCGCCTGCCTGTTCATAGAAATGTACCGGCGTGAACACCAGTTCGATCGCCCATTTCGTGGTAAAGCCCTGCGCCTCCAACGGGTTGGCAAGGCCAAGCCCGCAGACCGTCAGGTCCGGCGCGGCGGCGCGCTGGCGATCCAGCTGCTTTTCCACATCCTGACCTTCGCTGATGATCGGGCCTGCCGGCAGCAGGTCCAGATCGGGGCCGACGATGGTTTCGTGCAGATAGGGGGTGCCCACCTCGACCGCCGTCATCCCGCATTCGCGGACAAGGAAACGGGCAAGGGGAATTTCCAACTGGCTGTCGGGGAAGAAGAACACGCGCTTGCCGCGCAGTTCCGCCGATTGCGTGGCAATCGCCTTCAGCGCACGCGCACGCGGTGCAGCCGTCACCGCTTCGAACAGATCGCGCGGCACGCCAAACTCTTCCGCAATGGCGCGCAGCCAGGCAGTGGTGCCTTCTTCGCCAAAGGGGAAGGGGGCCGCGATATGGCGCGCCCCGCGCCGCAGCAGCGCCGCATGGGTATCCCCAAGGAATGGCTGGACCAGCGCAAAGACCGTATCCGCCCCCACACCCGGCAATTCGCCCGCACGATGGGCAGGCAGCATCCGCACCGGCCCGATCCCCATGGCCGACAGCAGCGCAAGGCACTGGTCTTCCACCACGTCCGGCATCGCGCCGACAATCAGCAACTCGCGCTTTGTCGTAGGGGCCAGTGTCGGTACCATCGCGGCAAGGCAGGCATCTTCGCCCTGCGTGAAGGTTGTCTCGATCCCTGACCCGGAATAATTGTAAACCCGCACATGCGGCGCGTGCTGCACGTTCAACCGTTCCGCCGCACGTGCCAGATCCAGCTTGATCACCTCCGAAGGGCAGGACCCCACAAGGAACAGTTGCCGGATGTCCGGGCGGCGGGCCAGCAGGCGTGCAACTTCACGGTCCAACTCGGCATTGGCATCTGCCAAACCGGCCAGATCCTTTTCCTCGAGAATCGCCGTGCCAAACCGCGGCTCGGCAAAGATCATCACGCCCGCCGCCGCTTGCAGCAGATGCGCGCAGGTCCGGCTACCTACGACCAGAAAGAAAGCATCCTGCATCTTTCGATGCAGCCAGATGATTCCTGTCAGCCCGCAGAACACTTCGCGCTGTCCGCGCTCTTTCAGAACCGGGGTGCTGCGGCAGCCGCTGGTGGGCAGGTCAAGGCTCATGCAATCACCTCGGCCATGGTGCGGTTTTCTTCCAGCGCCTCAGCCTCGGCATCAAGCCGGGCCATGCGGAGTTTCCACAGGAACTGACCGGCGTTGACGACATAGGTCGCATACGCCGCCAGCGCGAGAAGCATCAGCTCAGTCGGGGTCAACGAACCGGTGTAAAGCGCCCAAAGATAAAGAGAATGCAGCGCAATCACGGCAAAGCTGAACACGTCTTCCCAAAAGAAGGCGGGGGCAAACAGATACTGCCCGAAGACGACCTTCTCCCAGATCGCTCCGGTCACCATGATCACATACAGGAACAGGGTCTTGATGATGATCGATACGGTCGCCGCCCCATAGCCATCGCCCGTCCAGAGAAACCGCAGCACCAGAACCAGCGACACGGCAAAGGCAACGAACTGCGCCGGCGCCAAAAGACCCTGAACCAGGGTCCATTTCGTGGCGTCGCGCCGGGCGCGTTCCTCTCCGGTGTAAAGCCGCCTGCGCGGGTTCGGGCTCTGTCTCTCGTACATCGGCAGACGCCTCTCCTTTCGGCTCCTCGCTGTTTGAAGGTTAGCGACGAGGGCCGAAGTGTCAACCAAAACTTACACATTTTGCGGGGGTGTCAATCTTGGGCTAGGGTGGTGGTCGCCACCGAGAAACCGCTTATTTTATTGGCATTTTCGCGTAAACACTGATCTGGATCAGGGGTGAGATTTTTCTTTCCGCCGAATGTGTCAATTTGCTTTGACAATCCGAAATCAAAGGTCGACACTGGATTTGCAATGTTTTTGAGGGGCGGGTAGCCTCTTGTCGCGGCGGCCTGCGGGGGGCCTTTGGAGCCGGATATGTACCATGAAGCGCATCACGGGTCGGCGCACGATACGGCAAGCCCAGTATGCGGCGTGACGAAATTCGCCGCTCAGGTCGTCGCAAAACTCGTCGCGCGCGATGGCGCGGATGAGGCGGGCCTTCGCGAAATCCTCATCCAGCGTCTGTTCGATGCGGTGACGACTGCCAACCTCAACGCGCTGGATGTGATCAAGCCGGAATTCAAGCGCGCCCGAATCTCGGCCTCGGCCATGGCGGATCATTACATCCCCGAAGTGGCGCGGCGCCTGGGCACCGCATGGGAAGATGATCAACTTAGCTTTGCAGGGGTCACGATGGGCGTTGCGCGCCTTCAAGCCATCCTGCGTGAACTGGGTGCCGCTTGGTCGGCAGATGCGTTGGGGCAGACGGACGGGCCGACCGTCCTTGTCCTGTTGCCGCAAGGTGAACAGCATTCGCTGGGAACCATGGTGCTTGCGGGGCGTTTGCGTCGCATGGGGGTATCAGTTTCCCTTCAGATCGCGCCCGAGCTTTCACAGTTGTCGAAATTTGTCGCAGATCGCTCATTCGATGGGGCGATGATCTCGGTAACCTGCCAAAGCAGGCTTGAAACTTGCCGTAAGCTGATAAAATCGCTTAAAGATGCCACTAGGGGCAGATTGATGGTGGCAATTGGCGGTGCCATCCTTGATGAAGCCGAAGATGTAGTACGGTTGACAGGTGCCGATGTGGTGACAAACGATATTTCTCATGCTCTCGAGGCACTGGGTATCTCTGTCGGTCGGTCACCGGTCTTGGAACTGAGTTAACCCTGACGAGGCCTTCGCCCCTCGGGGCTCGGCTCGGGATCGGAAAGAGTGTGACGACGGACGGTAGACATTTGCTCAATGGCGGGAAGTTGCCGCTGATCGCGCCCGATCTCCTGAGCGAGATCATCGCGACCGCTTCCGACCTTGCGTTGTTGATTGCTCCGTCGCGGCGCATCATTTCCGTCATCGTGAACCCGCAACACCGCAGCTTTGGCCAACTCACCGATTGGGAAGGGAGCCAGCTTCGCGATGTGCTGACAGCCGAAAGCCTGCGCAAGCTGGATGCCCGCCTGAACGAAATGCAGGGCGCGCGCCACGGCGGCACAGCGGTTGAGCTGAACCATGTGGATGAGGCGAACTGGGAATTCCCGGTTCGCTATTCGCTGCACAGAATCGGGTCGGATGACTCGATCCTGATGATGGGGCGCGACCTGCGCCCGATCGCCGAGGTGCAGCAGCAACTGGTGCAGGCGCAACTGGCGCTGGAGCGGGATTACGAAACCCAGCGCGAGATGGACACGCGCTATCGCGTGCTCATGGAAGTATCGCGCGATCCGGTGCTCATGGTGTCCATGTCTTCGGGGCGGATCACCGATATCAACCCGGCAGCGGCGCTGCTTCTGGGGGGCGTGCGCGCCGATCTGATCGGCACGGCCGTCGCGCAGGAATTCGAAGGCCGTCGTCGTGGCGAGTTTCTGGAAAGCCTCGCAAATCTTGCGGTTGCGGAAAGCTCTGTCCCCATCGAACTGACGGCGCGCCGCTCGCAGAAACGCATGTTCGTCACCCCCACCGTGTTTCGTGCGGCCGGTGAACGCATTCTGCTGTGCCAACTGGATACGAATGAACGCGGCACGCTTGGCGGCGATGAGCTGGGCGACAATCTGGCCCGCTTGTATCATGAAGGCGTGGACGGGATCGTTTTCGCCGATGCCGATGGCAACATCCGCGCCGCGAACGAGGCCTTCCTCAATCTGACCGACACCGCCAACATTGCCGCTGTGCGGGGCCGGTCGCTGACCGATTTTCTGGCGCGCGGCGCGGTGGACCTGCGCGTCCTGCTCGACAACGTCAAACGCACGGGCCAGCTTCGGCTTTATGCCACGCGGCTGACCACCGATTTCATGGGCCAGATCGCCGTGGAAATCTCGGCCACTTGGCTCAACGATCGGCCCAGCCCTGTGCTGGTGCTTGTCGTGCGCGATGCCAGCCGGGTGGAAACCCTGCGCCGCCCGGCCTTTGGCCAACCCGATGACGGCGTGCGCAATGTGATGGAACTGGTGGGGTCCAGCACGCTCAAGGATATCGTGTCGGAAACGACCGACGTGATCGAAAAGATGTGTATCGAAACGGCGTTGGAACTCACCCGCAACAACCGTGTTGCCGCTGCCGAAATGCTCAGCCTCAGCCGCCAGTCGCTTTACGTGAAGCTGCGCAAATACGGCTTGCTGAACAAGGATGGCGAATAATCCCGTCATTTCCGGCCTGCGCAGGGTCTCTGGCGCACCGGAATTGATCACCTTTCCGCCCCGGTTTCCCCGGATGATCTTCTGAAATCCCGCACGGCATTTGGTGGATTTGACATACGTCAAGGCTGCCACCCTTAAAAACTGTCAACCCTGATTTACACTGATCAGGGGGCCGTGATGCGGATCGTCTTTATCCACCCGAATTATCACTCTGGCGGGGCCGAAATCGCAGGCAATTGGCCCCCCGCTTGGGTGGCCTATCTGACAGGTCACCTGCGCCGCGCGGGATTTGACGACATCCATTTCATTGACGCGATGACGCATCACATCGGCCCCGATGACCTGCGCAAACGCCTGATCGCCCTCAAACCCGATGTGGTCGGCACCACCGCAATCACCCCCGCCATCTATGAGGCCGAAGAGGTTCTGCGCATCGCGCAAGAGGTCGCCCCCAACGCCCTGCGTGTGCTGGGCGGAATCCACGGCACCTTCATGTTCCGTCAGGTGCTGGATGAGGCGCCCTGGATCGATGTCATCGTCCGGGGTGAGGGCGAAGAGATCATGACGGCCCTCATGGAAGCCCTGCGCGATGGCAAATGGCCGTCCGAGCGGCGTAAGATCAAGGGCATCGCCTTCCTTGACGGCGATCAGATCGTGACCACCCCCGCCGCCAGCACGGTGAAGGATCTCGACGCCATTGATCCCGATTGGTCGATCCTGGAATGGGACAAATACATTTACGTGCCTCTGGGCGTGAAAGTGGCGATCCCCAACATGGCGCGGGGATGCCCCTTTACCTGTTCCTTCTGCAGCCAATGGAAATTCTGGCGCGATTACCGCGTGCGCGACCCCAAGAAGGTTGCGGATGAAATCGAAAGGCTGGTGAACGATCATGGCGTAGGCTTCTTCATCCTCGCCGACGAAGAACCAACCATCAACAAGAAGAAATTCGTCGAATTCTGTCAGGAACTGATCGATCGCGGCCTGAACAAGCGGATCAAATGGGGCATCAACACCCGCGTCACCGACATCTACCGTGACCGTGACCTGCTGAAATTCTACCGCGAAGCCGGGCTTGTCCATGTCAGCCTTGGAACTGAAGCAGCGGCCCAGTTGAAGCTGGACATGTTCAACAAGGAAACCACCGTCGCCGAAAACAAAGAGGCGATCCGCCTTCTGCGTGAGGCTGATATCTTTGTCGAAGCCCAGTTCATCGTGGGTCTCGACAATGAAACCAAGGAAACGCTGGAGGAAACCTTCCAGATGGCCTGGGACTGGCAGCCCGATCTGGCCAATTGGGCGATGTATACGCCCTGGCCCTTTACGCCGCTGTTTCAGGAAATCCGGGATCAGGTCGAAGTCTTTGATTATTCGAAATACAATTTCGTCACCCCCATCATGAAACCCGCGGCCTTGACGCGCGGGGAACTGCTGGATGGCGTGATGAAGAACTATCGCCGCTTCTATATGCGCAAGGCTCTGTTCCATTACCCATGGCGCGGAACCGGCTTCCGGCGGCGCTATTTGCTGGGCTGCCTGAAGGCCTTCCTCAAGGCCGGGGTAGGGCGCACCTTCTATGATCTTGGCAAGGCGGGCTATTGGGGGCCGCAAACCAAGGGCAAGGTCGATTTCCACTTTGATGAAACCCGCAAGATCGCCGACGCCCAGATGGCTGATTGGGAGGCGAGTGCCGACCGCGCCGCCAAGGCCGCCGAACGCCGCGCCGCCGTCAAGGAGCAGATGGCCGAGCGCGCGCAAGAGCGGAACGCCTTCCGGATGCCCGCCGAGGTTTCGGCCTGCGGTGGTGGCAAACAGCAGATGGAGCAAGAGGTCTAAGAAATGGACGGGGGCTATTCACCCGCCCCGCCAGAGGCGCGGATCGGGCCCAACGCGATCACTCAGCTGGTTGCCATTCTGGACCGGGCCGAAGGGCGCAGCCTGCGCGATGCGGTGATGGCACTGGCGGCGGTCTCCGTGCCCGACCCCGCCAAGGGCATGATCCCCGAAACTGAGGCCGCTGCTGTTCACCTCGCCCTGCGCCGGGTCGCACCCGACCGGGCCGAGGCACTTCTGCGCCTCGCAGGTCTGGCAACGGGCCGCTACATCCTGCGCCATCGCATCCCACCTTTGGCGCGGACGCTCATCCGGGCGTTGCCAGCCGCCCTTGGCGCGCGGGTCTTGACCGCCGCCATCTCGCGTCACGCCTGGACTTTCGCCGGATCGGGCCGCTTCCGGGTGACAGGCTGGCATCCCCTGACCTTCGAGGTGGCGGCCAATCCACTGGTTGCCCATGAACGCGCCGCACATCCCATCTGCCACTGGCACGCCGCAGTGTTCGAACAGCTGTTCTCAGACTTGGTCTGGCCGGGATGCACCGTGCGCGAAGTGGGCTGCTGCGCCATGGGCCATCCCGCCTGCCAGTTTCAGATTTTGCCGCGTGGCTAGGCCCGCTCCGCCCGATCCAAATGCCAGATCATGGTGTGGACGCCAAAATTCAGCACCGACTGTCAGAAAAAGTTGACACATTGGCGACTGAACTCTTGCTCGACTCCTCAATGTAAGGTGTAGTTGACGAATGAGTGTCAGCATTTCGATACAGTCGCGCCGCTACCCCGAACCAGCCGCCATGTTGCGGCTGATCAAGCCCATTACGTGGTTCCCGCCGATCTGGGCCTATCTCTGCGGATCGGTGTCCGCCGGGGTGCCGCTCGGCGGCAACTGGGGGATGGTCCTTTTGGGCATGGTGCTTGCCGGGCCGATCGTCTGTGGCATGAGCCAGGCCGCCAACGATTGGTGCGACCGCCATGTCGATGCGGTTAACGAACCTGACCGCCCGATTCCGTCAGGCCGCATTCCGGGCCGCTGGGGCCTTTACATCGCCCTTGCCATGACCGCGCTCAGCCTTTGGGTTGGCTCGCTCCTCGGCACCTGGGGGTTCTGGGCCACCGTGGTGGGCGTCATCGCCGCCTGGGCCTACAGCGCCGAACCTGTGCGGCTGAAACGGTCGGGCTGGTGGGGGCCGGGGCTTGTTGGCCTGTCTTATGAAGGGCTGCCCTGGTTCACCGGGGCGGCGGTCCTGCTGCAAGCCGCGCCACGGTTTGAAATCGTGATCATCGCGCTTCTCTATTCCATCGGCGCACATGGCATCATGACGCTGAATGACTTCAAGGCGCTGGAAGGCGACCGTCAGCATGGCGTCCGCTCTTTGCCCGTGATGCTTGGCCCCGAAGTCGCGGCCAAGATCGCCTGCACGGTGATGGGCATGGCGCAGGCGCTGGTGATCCCGCTCTTGGCCCTGTGGGGCAAGCCGTGGCACGCGCTGGGTGTCTTTGCCGTCCTTCTGTTGCAAATCGCCGCGATGCGCGTCCTGTTCCGCGATCCCAAAGGCAAGGCGCCTTGGTATAACGGCACCGGCGTGGTGCTTTATGTCACCGGGATGATGATTTCCGCCTTTGCCCTGCGGGGTCTGGCATGACGCTGAACTGGGTCCAGATCTTCCGGCTGGGTCTGGTGCAGATGTGCCTTGGCGCGGTGGTGGTGCTGACGACCTCCACCCTGAACCGCCTGATGGTGGTGGAACTGGCGCTGCCTGCCGTGCTGCCGGGTCTGCTCGTGGCGCTGCACTACGGGATTCAGATCACCCGGCCCAATTGGGGCTTTCGGTCAGATACCAAAGGCAATCGCACGGTCTTCGTAATCGGCGGCATGGTCGCGCTGGCGCTGGGGGCGTTCCTTGCCGCCGTCGCCGTGGTGCTGTTCCCTTCCGGTTTTGCGGGCGGTCTGGCCCTGTCTGTTCTGGCCTATGCGCTGATCGGCGTGGGCGTCGGGGCTTCGGGCACCTCGCTGCTCGCGCTGCTTGCCACGGCCACTCATCCGTCGCGGCGCGCGGCGGCGGCAACCATCACCTGGCTGATGATGATCCTTGGCATCGCCGTCACCGCAGGCACCGTCGGCGCGGTTCTTGATCCCTACACGCCCGTGCTGTTGCTCGAAATCGTCGCGGTGGTGACGGGCAGCGCGGTGCTGCTGACCATCATCGCCATATGGGGCATCGAAAAGCGCGTCACCGCCACCCGCGCGCCCGAGGCGCTTCCCTTCCGCGCAGGCATGGCCGAGGTCTGGTCCGAACCCCGCGCGCGCGCCTTCACCCTGTTCATCTTTCTGTCGATGACCGCCTATTTCATGCAGGAACTGATCTTGGAACCCTATGCCGGGCTGGTCTTCGGCTTTTCGCCGGGTCAAAGCACGCAGCTTTCGGGTGCCCAGAATGGTGGCGTCTTCGTGGGGATGCTGCTGGTCGGTATTGCGGCCACGGGGTTCCGAATTGGTACGCTGCGCATGTGGGTTATGGCCGGTTGCCTCGGGTCAGCGGCGGCACTTTTGGTGATCGCGGCGCTGGGTCAAGTGGGCGGCAGGCTGCTGCCCGCAGTGGTGGCGCTTGGCTTTTTCAACGGCATGTTCGCCGTGGCGGCCATCGGGTCGATGATGGCGCTGGCGGGGCAGGGGCGTGCGGCGCGTGAAGGCACACGCATGGGCCTGTGGGGCGCAGCGCAGGCTGTCGCCGCAGGCTTCGGCGGGCTGGTTGGGGCAGCAGCGGCAGATGCGCTGCGGCTGTTCACCGATGCACCCGATGCCTTTGGCGCGGTCTTCGCGCTTGAAGCGGCGCTGTTCTGCGTCGCAGCCATGATCGCCGCAAAAGTGATCGAAGGGCGGGGTGGCGCAATCCGCGCTACCGGCCCGCAACTCTTACCGGGGGAATGACACATGACCTATGATGTCTTTGTTGTGGGCGGCGGGCCGTCGGGCGCTACCGCGGCCGAGGATCTGGCCCGCGCGGGCAGGCGTGTGGCTCTGCTGGACCGCGACGGCCGGATCAAACCCTGCGGCGGGGCCATACCGCCGCGCGCCATCAAGGATTTCGCAATCCCGGACTCGCAGATTGTGGCCAAGATCACCACCGCCCGGATGATTTCCCCCACGGGCCGCATGGTCGATATCCCGATCGAGAACGGTTATGTCGGCATGGTCGACCGCGAACATTTCGACGCCTATCTGCGCGATCGGGCCGTAAAGGCCGGTGCTGCGCCCTTGACCGGCACCTTCCTGCGGATCGAACGCGACAGCGCGGGCAGCCATGTCGTCTGGCGCGATAAGGCCACGGGCGAAGAAAAGCGTAGCGCGACAAAGTTGATCATCGGCGCGGATGGCGCGCGCTCCAACGTGGCGCGGGCCGAGGTGCCGGGTGGCGACCGCATCCCCTATGTCATTGCCTACCATGAAATCATTGCCGCCCCCGAACCTTCGCCCGACTATGACCCGCTGCGCTGTGACGTGATCTATGACGGCAAGATCAGCCCCGATTTCTATGGCTGGATCTTCCCGCATGGGGCACAGGCCAGCGTCGGCATGGGCACCGGGCTGGACGGGGTGGATCTGAAGAAGGCCACTGCCGATCTGCGCGCAGCGGCCGGTCTGACGGAATGTGAAACGATCCGCAAGGAAGGCGCACCGATCCCGCTGCGCCCGATGGACCGCTGGGACAATGGCCGCGATGTGGTTCTGGCCGGCGATGCTGCAGGCGTGGTCGCTCCTTCCTCGGGCGAAGGTATCTTCTACGCCATGGCCGGGGGCCGGGCAGCGGCAACAGCCGCACAGGCGGCGCTGGCCTCGGGCCGCGCGTCCGATCTGCGCATCGCGCGCAAGCTGTTCATGCGCGAACATGGCACCGTGTTCCGGGTCTTGCGGTCGATGCAGGATGCCTATTATCGCAGTGACGAACGTCGCGAACGCTTTGTCAGCCTGTGCCACGATGTCGACGTACAGAAGCTGACCTTCGAGGCCTATATGAACAAGAAGCTGGTCACCAAACGCCCCATGGCCCATGTGAAGATCGGCATCAAGAACATGGCGCATCTTTTGCGTCTTGTCTCTCCCGTCTGGACCTGAGGCTGCAATGACCACCCAACTCGCCCCTGATGCCATGCTCGAAGAGATGATCCCCGCCTGGGTCGACGGGCGGCTTTGCCCGGTGCGCAAGCTGGAGGTGCATGTCAAAGGGCTGCGCCACAAGGCGGTGTCGGTCTTTGTGGTGGATGGCACAAAGGTGCTGATCCAGCAGCGCGCGCTGACCAAGTATCACACCCCTGGGCTTTGGGCGAACACCTGCTGCACACATCCCCGCTGGGACGAAGACCCCGCCGCCTGCGCTGTGCGCCGCCTGCGCGAAGAACTGGGGATCACCAACCTGTTCCCGGCCTTTGCCGACCGGGTGGAATACCGCGCCGATGTGGGCAGCGGGCTGACGGAACATGAACTGGTCGATATCTTCGTGGCCGAGGCGGGCAAGGGGCTGAGCGTGGTCCCAAACCCCGCCGAGGTGGCCGCCGTGCGCTGGGTCGATCTTTATGACCTGTCCGCCGAGGTGCTGCGCAGCCCCGAGACATTTACCCCCTGGCTGCGAATCTATCTGGCCGAGCATATGGACCGCATCTTCGGCAGCCTCGTCGCGGGGCGCTAATCGGGGCAATCCGATTGCGCGCGCCGGGCAGTCGCCCGACGCGCATTGTTTTTGCCTCGCCTGCGCGCTGGCGCGCTTCGGCTCAGGGTTTGGGTATTTGGGCCAAGATGAAGCTGCTTTGGGTGGTGTCAGGCCTGCACGCGGGCCATGAGCCAAGGCAGGATCAGCGCGGCGACCTGTTCTGCCGCCTCTTCATGCACCAGATGGCCGAGCGACGCGATTTCGGCATAATGCCCGTCCGGCATCTGTTTCGCCGCATCGCGCGAGATGCGGGGGGGAACGGCCTTGTCACCGGTCGAGGCGATCAGCAGCACCGGAAGGTGCTGCGCAATCAGCCGGGGCATCACGGATTCCAGACGCCACTGCGCCATCATCCCCAGCGTGCCGTCCACATGCGCGGGGTCCTTCACGAGCGTCAGGTACTGCGCCTGACCTGCCGCATCCAGAGGGGAACCGGTGGTCGCCAGCAGCTTGCCCACCGTTGCCGCATTGCCCCAAAGCCGTGAGACGACATGCGGAATAAAGGGCGTAACGGCCAACACCTTGGCCAATATGGGAAACATCACGCCCGCCGCGCCGTCAAAGGCCCCAAGCGCCGCATTGATCCCGACAACCGCGCGCAACGGCAGCAATTCCGCGAGCCGCAGCGCCAGCGCTGCCCCGGCGGAATGGCCGATCACCGCCACCGGCGCGATGGCCATCGTGGCGCAAAGCTGGGCCAGATCTTCGGCCATGTGATCAATGCCATAGCGGCTGCGCGCGCCAGATCGGGTAAATCCCTGACCGGGGAGGTCGGGGACCACCACCCGGAAATGCGGGCTCAGGAGCGGTATCAGATGGCGAAAGCTATGCCCGGATCCACCCGCGCCATGCAGCAGCAGCACGACCGGGCCATCGCCCGCGTCCACCACGCACCAATTGTGCGGGCGGCTGGCCACGCGGCGGGCCCGGTCGCGATGGGGCCAGTCTGGGGGCATGCGATCGACGGCCATGTCAGCTTTCCAGCGCCTCGCCCAGAACCGAAGACAGGCGACGTGCATCCGCGCGCGGCAGGGCGAGGTAGGGCGCATCCATCAGCTGTGCCAAGGTCCGCAGCGAAGGTTGCGGCCGGTTGGCCACGTCGATCACCAGCGCGGGCGTGCCCGAGGCGCGGATCTGGCGGGCAAGGCGAAACGCCTCATCCTCGGCGCGGGGGCGGTCGGGGGTGCCATCCAGCGCGATATTGCCCCGCCCGTCCGTCAGCAAGGCGATGGTGGGGGTCAACCCCCGCGCGCGCGCCTGCGCGGCCGTGGCCAGCGCCAGTTGCAGGCCCGAGGCAAGCGGTGTGCCCCCACCCCCCGGCACGCCCGCCAACCGCCGCTTGGTCTGCACCAGCGACCGGGTGGGGGGCAGGATCAATTCGGCATGAAAGCCCTTGAAAGTCAGCAGCGAAACATGGTCGCGCCGCGCATAGGCCTGCGCGAGCAGCAGCTCGATCGCGCCCTTCGCCTCGGCCAGTCGGGCGAAGGCGGCGGAACCAGAGGCGTCGACGGCAAAGATCAGAACCCGGTCCGATGTTTCGCGGAACCGTTTCAGCCGGATATCGGCGGCGCGCACAAGCAACACGGCGTCGGGGCGCGCGGTCTGGGCGCGGCGCAGGGGTTGCCATGGGGCAGCAGCGCGCAGCGTGGCCACAAGGTCGATCCGTGCGCCGGGGCAAAGGCGACCGGGGCGCGAGGGCAGGGGCCGCCCGCGGCGGTTGCCGCCGCGTTCCGCGCCCGATCCGCTGGCAGATTTCGCGGCGCGGCTAGCGCGGCCCTTTGCCAGCGCCTCAAGCAGATCACGGGGCAGGGCGGCCAGCGCCGCTGCGACCAGCAATTCATCCGGGATACCCTGTGGGTGATCCTCAGCCTCGTGTTCGCCCGTGTCGGAGCTATCCTCCGGCGGGGGCGGGTCTGCTTCGGGCGGTGGGGCGCTTTCCGCCACCGGCGCGGCGCGATGGCCATAGACCAGCGCGGTAGAAGCGGTCAGGTCATCATCAGTCACGCTCTCACGCCCTGCCCAAGCCGCATGGGCCCGGGCACAGGCGGCGGCCAACAGCGGCGCACGAAGCGAGCCGATGCCCAGTTCGGCGGCGGCCCGTGTCAGGGCATCCAGCGCGTCCGCGGTCAGGGTCAGCGTCGCAAGGCGGGCGCGGGCAGCGGCAAGTGACGCCGGATCAAGCGCCAATGGCCCGGTCTGTGACAGCGGCATGTCGCTCAGGTCAAGGAACAGTCCCACCCTGTCTGTCAGGGCAGAGGGCAGGCCTTCATCCGGTTCTGCCGCCTCATCCAGCGCGATCAGGCTGTGATGGCTGGTATCCAACGCATGGGCCAGCCGTGCCGCAAGGCCGGGCGGGCAGCGTTCGGCCATGGTCAGGATCAGCGCGGATGGCGTGGCCAGCAGCCCCGCCGTCATCACTGGCTGGCCGGTGGCCAGCGTGGCGGTCAGATCCAGCCCTCCGAACAGAACGTCATCCGCGATGGTCGGGTGCAACCGGCGCTGCGGCAGGGGTAAGGCGGCAAGCCCCGCCGTCACCAGATCACGCACCGGGCCCGCGCGGGCGCGCAGCCACAGCCCCCTTAACCCCGCCGGATCAATGGCAAGACAGGCGAGCGCGGCTTGAACCCGGCCCCAGGGATCATCAAGCTGGGTCAGGGCAGAACCTCGGCCACAGCGCGGATGACGCGGCTGGTCGATCCGGCCTCATCCAGCGGGTCACGCCGCAGGCGGTGCGAAAGGCACATCGGCGCCACGGCCTTGAGGTGGATGCGACCCACGGCCTCATCCCCTTCAAAAGCCGCAAGCGCACGGGCCGCGCGCAGCAGCGTCAGTTCACCGCGCAATCCGTCCGATCCGATGGCGATGCACAATTCGGCGCAGTCATGCAGCACGGTGTTCGGCGTCTTCATCTGCGGCAGGGCCGCACGTGCCAGCAGGATGCGGTCGCGCAGCAGCGCGTCCTGCATCCGCCACATCTCCATGAAAGCGCCATAGTTGGATTCGTATCCGTCACGCCTGCGGATCACCTCTACCCGCGTTTCCACATCGCGGGGCGATGTCACCTCGACCGACAGGCCGAATCGATCCAGAAGCTGCGGGCGCAGTTCCCCTTCTTCCGGGTTGCCCGAGCCGACCAGCACGAAGCGCGCCGGATGCCGGATCGACAGGCCTTCGCGTTCCACCACGTTTTCGCCCGATTGGGCGACGTCCAAGAGCAGATCGACGATATGATCTTCCAGAAGGTTGACCTCGTCGATGTAAAGGTAGCCACGATTGGCGCGCGCAAGCAGGCCGGGTTCAAACGCCTTTTCCCCACGCGTCAACGCACGCTCGATATCCAGCGCGCCAACGACACGATCCTCGGTCACGCCCAGCGGCAGATCGACCACGGGCGTGGGTTTGCGGATCATCCGCCCCGTCGCCCCTTCGGCCCAATCGGGCACCTGTTCCGGCGTGGCGGCGTTGACAGGGCAACCCTCGACCGCGTCGATCTCAGGCAGCAGTGCAGCCAGCGCGCGCACCGCGGTGGATTTGCCGGTGCCCCGGTCGCCAAAGACAAGGACGCCGCCAATGCCGGGATCGACCGCCGTCAGGATCATGGCCTGCTTCATGGCCTCTTGGCCGACGATGGCAGAGAAGGGGAAAGGGTGTTTCATGCGGTCACCGTAAGAGTGCGGAATTTCTGCGAGAATTCAGTCCGATCCTTCGCAGTTGGATCGTTCACAGGAACTTTCGCAGAAAATTCCTGTCTCATGCTGCCTCCGCCCGGTGCAAGGCCGTCAGCGGGTCGGTGCCGTTCCAGCTGCCGACACTGCCCAGCAGGTGAAAACGGGCATAAAGCTCTTCGTTGAACCAGTTGCCCTCGCGCACGGCGCGGATGGCGCGGCCATGCGGGCCATCACCACGGGCAAAAGCCGCCATGCTGGCGGTATCGGGCCAGATCGAGAAGGTCACCTGATGCAGCAGGGGCAGTTCGCCGATGCCAATCTTGAAGGCGACATTCGGGTCGCTGCCGATCATGGCGGAAATCGACGGCACACGATCCCAAAAGCGAAGGGCCTTGGCCGGCCGCACCGTGGCGCGGGTCAGCGCGGCAAGCGGGCCTGTCGAATCGGTGGCGTTTGTATCCGGCATGAACGGGTTCTCGCCAGCCCAGCGGCCACGCGCCGACAAGGGATTCAGAAACACCGTCCAGCTTTCATCGGCGCGGGATCGCCAGCGTTGCCAGACCGGGCTGTCGCGCGTGGCGCTGCGCGCCGTCGCCTCATCCGGCCAGACGGCAAGGATGGCCCAGACGCCCCAGTTGGGCCGGGGGGTGAACCCTTCACCCGTGCCGGAACCGCAGAGTTTCCAGAACTTCGCCCGCGTTTCCCGTCGAAGCGACAGCCGTGCAGCCCCCATCTGGCCAATCACCCACAGGCGTGACCCGATCCCGTCAAACCGGAAAAGGCTGAGGCTGGTAACGGAAATGGCGCGAACCTCCGGCGCAGAGAGTGTAAACATACTCTGACAGTATCTGCGGAAGAGGGAAAGAAAAAACGCTGATTTATGCGCGGCTCACAGAGATATTGTAAATTAAACTAGACACTCTATCATCCCTCCCATGAAGCACACACCGCCACCCCGCCCTGTCCCGGACCTGCCTGACTCAAACCATGCCATTGTCATTGGTGCCGGGTTGGGGGGGCTGGCTTCGGCCATGCGGTTGGGTGCCAAAGGCTGGCGCGTGACAGTGATCGACCGGCTCGATCGCGTGGGCGGGCGCGGATCGTCGATCACCCAGGGCGGCCACCGCTTTGACCTCGGTCCCACCATCGTGACCGTGCCGCAAGGATTGCGCGACCTCTGGGCTGTCTGCGGGCGCGATTTTGACCGGGATGTTCGGCTTGTGCCGATGGACCCGTTCTATGAAATCCGCTGGGAAGACGGTTCAACCTTCACCATGCGCCAGGACGAGGCCGCCATGAAGGCCGAGGTCGCGCGTCTCTCTCCGGGCGACCTGAAGGGGTATCAGAAGTTCCTGAACGACAGCGAAAAACGCTATTGGTTCGGGTTCGAAGACCTCGGCCGCCGCCCGATGAACAAGCTGATGGATCTCATCAAGGTGCTGCCGACATTCGTGCGCATGCGGGCGGACCGGTCCGTCTATGCCCATGCGGCGGGGCGCGTCTCTGATCCGCGCCTGCGCTTTGCGCTATCCTTCCATCCGCTGTTTATCGGCGGCGATCCGTTCAACGTGACGTCCATGTATATCCTTGTCAGTCACCTCGAAAAAGCCTTTGGCGTGCATTACGCCATGGGCGGCGTGCAGGCGATTGCCGAAGGCATGGCGCAGGTCGTCGCCGCGCAGGGCGGCGAGGTCGTCTCGCAGACCGAGGTTGATGAGATCGTCGTCGAAGATGGTCGCGCCGCAGGTGTGCGGCTTGTATCGGGCGAGGTGATCCGCGCGGGGCTGGTCGTGTCCAACGCCGATGCGGGGCATACCTATACCCGGCTTTTGCGCAACCTGCCACGCAAGCGCTGGACCGATGCGAAACTGAAACGCTCGCGCTGGTCGATGGGCCTTTATGTCTGGTATTTCGGCACCAAAGGCACGCGCGACATGTGGCGCGACGTGGGCCACCATTCCATCGTCGTGGGGCCGCGCTATCGCGACCATATCAAGGACATCTTCATTCGCGGCAAGCTCGCCGATGACATGAGCCTTTACGTCCACCGCCCCAGCGTGACCGATCCCACCTGCGCGCCTGCTGGCGACGATACCTTCTACGTCCTATCGCCCGTGCCGCATCTGGGCTTTTCCAACGGGGTCAACTGGGCCGAGGAAGAACCGCTCTACCGCGCCAAAATGGCGAAAATGCTGGAAGATCGGCTGATCCCCGGTTTTCAGGACCGGATCACCGAAGAAATCACCTTCACGCCTGAAACCTTTCGCGACCGTTATCTGTCCCCGCTCGGCGCCGGTTTCTCGATCGAGCCACGCATCCTGCAATCGGCGTGGTTCCGGCCGCATAACGTATCCGAAGAACTGCCTGGCCTCTATCTGGCGGGCGCAGGCACCCATCCGGGGGCAGGGCTGCCGGGGGTGGTCGGCACGGCCGAGGTGCTGGGCAAGCTTGTCCCCGATGCCCCGCGGCGCCTCGCCGAGATCCGCGAGCTGAGGATGGCCGCCGAATGATCGACCCACGCGACATGGACCACTGCCGCGAGGCGATCCGTACCGGATCGCTGTCCTTCCACGCAGCGTCGCGCCTGTTGCCCACACGGGTGCGCGATCCGGCACTGGCGCTTTATGCCTTTTGCCGCATGTCCGATGATGCGGTGGATGAAGGCGGTGACAAGGCCGCCGCTGTTCTGTCGTTGCGCGACAGGCTGGACATGGTCTATCGCGGCACGCCCGCGAACCAGCCCGCCGACCGGGCCTTTGCCGGCGTGGTCGAGGCGTTCGACATGCCCCGCGCCTTGCCCGAGGCGCTGCTGGAAGGTTTTGCCTGGGATGCGACCGAACGGCGCTATGCCGATCTGTCCGGCGTGCTGGACTACTCCGCCCGCGTTGCGGCGGCGGTGGGCGCGATGATGTGCGTTCTGATGCGGGTACGCGATGGCGATGCGTTGGCGCGGGCCTGCGATCTGGGCCTTGCGATGCAATTGACGAACATCGCCCGCGATGTGGGCGAAGATGCCCGCGCCGGAAGGCTTTATCTGCCCACAGCCTGGCTTTCGGACGAAGGCATTGATCCCGATGCCTTTTTGCGCAACCCGCGCGCCTATCCTGGCGTCGCGCGCGCCACCCTGCGCCTGCTGGATGCGGCGGATCGGCTCTATCGCCGGGCCGAGGCCGGGGTGCCCTCCCTGCCACTGGCCTGTCGCCCCGGCATCTACGCCGCGCGGCTGATCTATGACGGGATCGGCGGCAATCTGCGCCGCGTGCGCGGCGACAGCGTCACGACGCGGGCACGGACGGGCCGGGGTCAAAAGCTGGCCTGTCTGGTGGCAGCGACGGCGCGGGCGGCGGTGTCGACGGTGAAGCCGGGGCCTGCAGTGCTGCACGCCGCCCCCGCGCCGGAGGTGGCCTTTCTGGTGCAGGCCGCCACACGCGGCGCGACCCGGCCCGCGCGCAGTGACACGCTCTTGTCCGTGCTGGCCCAGCTCGAGGCGCGCGACCGCGGCATGGCCTGATGGCCAAGCCCCTGTAAAGCCGTGAATTTCACCTCTGTCCGTTTCCGCTTGGACGCAAGGCCCAGACGGGCTACATCGCTGTGTCTGGTGAAACCGGGAGCGATGTCATGGAATTCTTCACCCTGTTTCTGACCTATCTCGCTGCCTGCGGGGCGGCGGCGGCCACGGGAGCGCTGTTTCAGCCCGGCGACTGGTATCGCAGCCTGAACAAACCGCGCTGGACCCCGCCGGATTGGCTGTTTCCGGTGGCCTGGACGGTGCTTTATCTGTGCATGTCCACGGCAGCGGCGCGGGTCGCGATGATCGACGGCACAGGGCAGGCGCTGGCGCTGTGGTCGGTACAGATTGCCCTTAACGCCTTGTGGACGCCCGTCTTTTTCGGCCTTCGCAGGCTCGGCGCTGGGCTGGTGATCATCTTCCTGCTCTGGCTGGCCGTGGCCGCCACGATGCTTGCCTTCTGGCAGGTGGACTGGATCGCTGGGCTGTTGTTCGCGCCCTACCTGCTTTGGGTGTCGATTGCCGGGGCGTTGAACCGGTCGGTCTGGGTGCGCAATCCAGTGACGGCGTAAGCTTCAAAGCGACGGAAATCGCCGGAACATGCCGAAACGGGCTGTGCAGCGCGCGGTGCAGACACCTGTGCAGCAAGCCGTATGCACGGAGCGAACGGTCCAGGGCCGCCGCGCGCAACGGCATACAGAAACGCCAGACAAAATTCTTCGAAGAATTTTGCAAATTCCTTCCAAGGAATTTGGGTCAGAAGCTCCACCCGCTGCGCCGTGGCACGCGCACGGCCAGCATCGGTTTCAGCAGCGGAGACCGGAACCGGGTCAGATCCAGCGCCTCATGCACGCCTTGCGTCACCTCACCCTCCAGCCGGGTTTCCACCACGCTGCGGCTGTAGAAAGGTGCATCCAGCATCGACATCACCTCGCGCGGGGTGGTGCCCACATCGGCACGGGTTTCGCGGCGGACCTGCCAGCGCGACCGGGCAAAGGCCGTGCGGGGCGGCGGCGCCACTTCGCGCGCCTCGCCCCCTGCAGTAACCTCCAGCCCGAAATCAAGGCGCGATCCGTCGCGGCGGATCGCGTCATAGATGCACAGCGCCCGGTCCTGCATCGGGAACCGGCCCCAGGTCCAGAAATCGAAATCCGCCTCCAGCGCAGCGGTGCCGAAGTTTGCGTCGAAGTAGCCATGGCCTTCCCAGACATGGCCCTGCGTCAGGTTCACCGAGATATGGGCCAGCGGCGCAAACGGGCGCCAGACATGGCGCGGATGCAGCGCCAGTTCCACCCCGGTCACCGCGCTGGGCGTCAGCACGATCCGGCCCTTCACCGCGCTGATGAGGGGCGGGGATGACACCTCGTCCACATCAATCACCAATTCCCGCCCTGTCCAGTGCATCCGGCTGGGGCCAAGCGTCAGGGTATCCGCGCTTTGGCGCAAGGCGCTGCGGCCCCGGTCCGTCATGGTAAAGCGCCCGCCCGGGCCATAGGTGGCGACATTCAGGCAGACATGGTTCTGCGGCTCGCGCCGCCCGGACCAGGCATACCAAGGCGAAAACACCGATCCGATGAACCCTATGACCGAGACCGCGCGCCGCCCGTCATCCGAGACACCGTCGAGATACCACCAGGCATAGCCATCGGGGCCGACTTCGACCCGGAAATCCGGTCCTGCATGATCGCCGCGGCCGCGTGCATCGCGGAGAGGGCTGCCATCGGCACCCCCGCCCCCGGATGCGCCCCGCCCCCCGCCAGATACAGGCCCGGCAAGGCTGTTCGCGCGGGCGGGCGCTGGAAGGCCGCCATCATCCCTTCGGGCGAGCGCCCGTAGATCGCCCCCTGTGACGCCGGAAACAGACGGTTCAACTGTGCGGGCGTGGTCAACCCCGCGCTGTCGGGCAACGGGGAAAAGGTCAGCCCCATGCGGGACAGGTGATCGAAGGTCATGTGGCGGCATCGGGTGAAATCCTCGGGTCGCGCGGGCAGGCCAGCGGGGGCGTTCAGGATGATCTCGAATCGTTCGAGCGTGTTTGCGAAAGAGTGGGCGGGGGCGGGACCGCGGGCGCGGTCCTCGGCGCACAGGTAAAGGGTGGGGGCTTCCGGCATCTGCCCCTTGCCGATGGGGCCGAATTCACCCGCAGGATCATCGGTGAAGAACAGGTTGTGATGGATCAGATCCGCCGCCCGTTCCCCCTGCGGCGTTGCGGCAAAGGCCCAGACCAGCGCCGACAGGCTGGGCGGGCCGGCCGCGCGGGCCGGCAGGGCGGATTGCGCGGCATCCCCCAACAGCCCCGTGGTCAGCGCGGCAGGGTCACCGTTGAAGACGCAGGCACCGCAGGGCAGGGTGCGCCCGCCATCTATCTGCACCCCCGTCACCCGCCCGCTTTGCCGGGTGATGCGGGTGGCGGATGTGCCATAGCGGAACTGCACCCCCATGCGTTCGGCCAGTGCGGCCAGCGCAGCGGCAAGGTGGTGCATCCCCCCCTCAACCGCCCAGACCCCCCGCGCCTCGGCCCGCCAGATGAGCGACAGGACAGCCGGGGAATGGGCGGGCCTGCCGCCGACATAGGTTGCATAGCGCGCGAAAAGCTGGATCAGGCGCGGGTCGCGGAAATGCTTCCGCAGCAGCCCTTCCACCGTCAGACCGGGGCGCAGGGCAGGCCACAGGCGCGGCTGGCTCAGCGCGGCGCGGGCGATGGCGGGCAGGTCGGGACGGGCGGCCTGCATCACCGGCACGTCAAAGGCCCGGAACAGGGATTCGGTCAGCGCATCGAATCGCAAAAAGGCCTCTGCCTCGCGCGGGCCCGCAAAGGCGCGGATCGCATCGGCATTGGCCGCACGGTCCGGCGTCAGGTCCAGCGCATCAGACCCCGGCCACCAGTGCCGCGCAAGGATGGGCTGGGGGATCAGCGTCAGGTGATCGTCGATCCGTTCGCCATTCAACGCGAACAGCGCGTCAAACACATGCCGCATGGTCAGGACCGTTGGCCCCGTATCCACCGGACCGGCGGCTGAGGGCAGGGCGCGCGCCTTGCCACCCGGCGCATCGGCCCGTTCCAGCACCGTGACCGCAAGCCCCGCCGCCGCCAGACGGATGGCCGAGGCAAGGCCGCCCATCCCGGCACCGATGACGATGACGCGGTCGCGCGCGTCTTTTGCCTGCGGCTGTTCCATGGCGGAAGTCTTAGACGCGTCCGGCGATATGTCCATCCGGAATTACATCAAGGTGTAAGATTTAGTTTACACTTTAAGCCGTCAGTGCAAGACTGATCGAAATCAGGATGCGAAAGGGGCCATCATGGGTCTGAATGCCGGGATGGACGTGCGGATCGAGGCGGCTGTCACCGCGGCCCTGTCGCTGGGCATGGGGCCTGCGTCCCATGGCGAAGCCCCGGCCAGGTTGCGCGGCGCGCTGGATCATGCCGTGCTGCCGGGTGGTGCGCGGATCCGGCCCACCATCCTTGTGTCGGTTGCCCGGGCCTGCGGCGATGATCGCCCGCAGATCACTGATGCAGCGGCGGCGGCGCTGGAACTGATCCATTGCGCCAGCCTTGTGCATGATGATCTGCCCTGTTTCGACGATGCCGATACGCGGCGCGGCAAGGCCACGGTGCACCGCGCCTATGGCGAGCCGCTGGCCGTGCTGGCGGGGGATTCGCTGATCGTGCTGGCCTTCGAGGTGCTGGCGCGGGCGGCGGGTGATCATCCGCGCCGGGCAGTGGACCTGATCCGTGTTCTGGCACAGCGCACCGGCATGCCCGGTGGCATCTGCGCCGGGCAGGGTTGGGAAAGCGAGCCTGTGGTGAACCTGTCGGCCTATCACCGTGCCAAGACCGGGGCGCTGTTCATCGCGGCCACGCAGATGGGCGCCATCGCGGCAGGGCAAGAGCCCGAGCCGTGGGAAGAACTGGGCGCGCGTATTGGTGAGGCGTTCCAGGTGGCTGATGACCTGAAAGACGCGCTCCTGACCGAGGCCGAAATGGGCAAGCCTGCGGGGCAGGATGCGGCCCATGCGCGGCCTTCGGCGGTGCAGGAACTGGGGGTTGCAGGCGCGGTGCGCCATCTGAAGGATATTCTGGGCGGGGCAATTGCCTCTATCCCATCCTGCCCCGGCGAAGCGATGCTGGCCGCCATGGTGCGCGCCTATGCCGAACGGATGACCCCGGTCGATCTGCACCCGGTGCGGGGATGACAGACGCGGCCAGCGGGCCGGGTCTGCGCCCCGTGCGGGCTGCGCGGCAGCCATTGGCGGTGCGGCTGGGCCTTTCGGCGCGGTTCCATGCCATTTGCGCCCGCGTTCCCGGCCTGCGTCTGATCGCGCGGCGCGAGGGCGAGGCGCTGTTCGATGTCGTCTCCGGCTTCGTGCAATCGCAGGCACTGCTGGCGCTCGTGGAATTGCGCGTGCTGCACCGGCTGGCCGAAGGGCCTGCACCGCTGGCTGCACTGGCGGGGCCGGCAGGTGTGCCGCCGGCGCGGATGGCGGTGCTGTTGCAGGCGGGGGCGGGGCTTGGCCTGCTTGCGCAGAGGCGCGGAATTTGGCGGCTGACCGTGCGCGGCGCGGCGTTCCTGACAGTGCCGGGGCTGGAGGCGATGGTGCGCCATCACCCCGTGCTCTACCGCGATCTGGCCGATCCGGTGGCCTTCTTCCGGGGCGAGACACAGCCCGAACTGGCGCAGTTCTGGCCCTATGTCTTTGGTGCGGGCGGTGCGGCCGATCCGGCGCTGGCGCAGCGCTATTCCGATCTGATGGCCGACAGCCAGGGTCTGGTGGCGGCCGATACGCTGCGGCTGGTGGATTTTCGGGGCGTTCAGCATCTGATGGATGTGGGCGGCGGGACGGGGGCCTTTCTGGCCGCCGTGGGGGCCGCACATCCGGCCCTGCGCATGACGCTTTTCGATCTGCCTGCCGTGGTGCCGGGTGCCGTCGCGCGCTTTGCGTCGGCGGGGGTGTCGGATCGGGTGACCATCGTGCCGGGGTCTTTCCGCGATGATCCGCTGCCGCAAGGGGCCGATGCCATCTCGCTGGTGCGGGTGCTTTACGACCATGCCGACGACACGATCACGGCGCTGTTACGGGCCGTGTTCACATCGCTCCCGCCAGGGGGCCGAGTCGTGGTGTCCGAGCCGATGTCCGGGGGGGATTCTCCGGACCGGGCAACCGATGTGTACTTTTCTGTTTACACTCTGGCCATGCAGACGGGGCGCACCCGGTCCGGGGCTGAGATTGCGCGTATGCTGCGGAATGCAGGCTTTTCGGACCCAATAATCCTTCAGGGTTTCCGACCTTTTGTCACCTCCGTGGTGACAGCCACGGTGCCTGCTGCCTAAGTTGTTCCAAAAAGTGTCTAATTAAGTTGACACTACGCGCTGTCAGTCTACACTTACACCAAGCCGTGATGGACCCGAAAGAGCGGGGCAGGATGGCGCAGGGAGAGATCAAGTTGCAAACCACCGCCGTCATCCTTTCCGGACCCAGGGATCTGTCCCTTGAGGTGCTGGGACTGACAGCCCCCGGCGACGGGGATCTGGTGGTCGAGATCGCCCATTCCGGCATTTCCACCGGCACCGAAAAGCTTTTTTATTCCGGCACCATGCCGCCCTTTCCTGGCATGGGTTACCCGCTTGTCCCCGGCTATGAAGCTGCGGGCGAGGTGGTCGAGGCGGGCGCAGGCAGCGGTTTCAAGGTTGGCGATCATGTGTTCGTGCCGGGCGCCAATTGCTTTACCGGTGATGTGAAGGGCCTCTTCGGTGGCGCCTCGCGCCATTTGGTGACGCCCGCGCATCGCGTGGCCCGGATCGACCGGGGCATGGGGGCCGAAGGCGCACTTCTGGCGCTGGCCGCAACCGCGCGTCATGCGCTGGCTGGCTTCAACACCGCGCTGCCCGATCTGATCGTGGGTCATGGCACGCTGGGCCGTCTTCTGGCCCGCCTGACCGTGGCCGCTGGTGCCCCTGCGCCGACCGTGTGGGAAACCAATGCGGCGCGGCGCGACGGCGCGGCGGGCTATGCCTGCATCGCGCCGGAAGACGACCCGCGCCGCGATTACAAAGCCATCTACGATGCCAGCGGCGCCAAGGGCCTGCTAGACCAGCTGATCATGCGTCTGGCCAAGGGCGGCGAGGTCGTGCTGGCGGGGTTCTATACCGAACCCGTCTCCTTCGTGTTTCCCCCGGCCTTCATGAAAGAGGCGCGCATTCGCATCGCCTCGGAATGGAATGCCGAAGACCTGACCGCCACCCGCGCGCTGATCGAAAGCGGTGCGCTGTCGCTGGCCGGTCTGATCACCCACACCCGGCCCGCGTCAGCGGCCCCGGAAGCCTATGCAACCGCATTCGACGATGCGGCTTGCCTGAAAATGATTCTCGACTGGAAGGGCCACGCATGAACGACGTTCCGAATCTGAAGGACTTCGACGCCCGTCTTCGGGACGAGGCCCACGAAGAACCCACATTGGAAGTGCCGCAGGGCGAGCCGACCAAGAAAACGCAGATCATCGCGATTTATGGCAAGGGCGGCATCGGCAAATCCTTCACGCTGGCCAACCTGAGCCACATGATGGCCGAAAACGGCAAGCGCGTGCTGCTGATCGGCTGCGATCCGAAATCGGATACGACCAGCCTGCTGTTCGGCGGCAAGGCCTGCCCCACGATCATCGAGACCTCGACCCGCAAGAAACTGGCGGGTGAAGAGGTCAAGATCGGCGATGTCTGCTTCAAGCGCGGCGGTGTCTTCGCGATGGAACTGGGCGGGCCGGAAGTGGGCCGCGGCTGCGGGGGTCGCGGGATCATCCACGGCTTTGAACTGCTCGAAAAGCTGGGCTTCCACGACTGGGACTTTGACTATGTCCTCTTGGATTTCCTTGGCGATGTGGTCTGCGGCGGCTTTGGCCTGCCGATCGCCCGCGACATGGCGCAAAAGGTGATCGTGGTCGCCTCGAACGACCTGCAATCGCTCTATGTCGCCAACAACGTCTGCTCGGCGGTGGAATACTTCCGCAAGCTGGGCGGCAATGTCGGCGTGGCGGGCATGGTCATCAACAAGGATGACGGCACGGGCGAGGCTGCGGCCTTTGCCGCAGCGGTCAATATCCCGATCCTGGCCAGCATCCCGGCGGATGACGACCTGCGCCGCAAATCGGCCAATTACCAGATCGTCGGCACCCATGCCACGCAATGGGGTGGCCTGTTCACCGAGCTGGCCGAAAACGTCGCCGAAGCCCCGCCGCTGCGGCCCAAGCCGCTGACGCAGGATGGCCTGCTGGGCCTGTTCGATGCCGAAACCACCGGTGCAGATTTCGTACTGAGCCCGGCAACCGATGCCGACATGCGCGGCAAATACTCGGCCGAGGTGAAGTCACTGGAAGTGGTCTACGACAATGTTTGACCTGCATCTTCTTGAAAAACTGGAAGAAGCCCTGCGCGCCATCGCCCGGAAAGGCACCAAGTAATGACCAGCGAAACCCGTTATGACATGGCTGACCAAACCCCGGTGACCGAAGGGGTCCGGGATGCGGCTGCGCCTGCCATGGCGGGTGCGCCGGTTGACGGCATGGGGTGCCATGCCGGTGCTGCCGAGATGGAAGCCGCCGCACGGGCGGCGGGCAATTCGGAAATCCTTGATCAATATGCCGCCGACTATCCGCAAGGCCCGCATGACAAACCGCAAAGCATGTGCCCCGCCTTCGGGTCGCTGCGCGTTGGTCTGCGGATGCGGCGGGTGGCGACAGTTCTGTCGGGCTCTGCCTGCTGCGTCTATGGCCTGACCTTCGTGTCGCATTTCTATGGCGCGCGGCGGTCGGTGGGTTATGTGCCCTTCAATTCGGAATCGCTGGTCACCGGCAAGCTGTTCGAAGATATCCGCGACGCGGTGCATGAACTGGCCGATCCCGACCGCTATGATGCGGTTGTGGTGACCAACCTTTGTGTTCCCACCGCCAGCGGCGTTCCGCTGAAGCTCTTGCCCAATGAAATCAACGGTGTGCGCATCGTGGGCATCGACGTTCCGGGCTTTGGCGTGCCGACCCATGCCGAGGCCAAGGATGTATTGGCGGGTGCAATGCTGAAATATGCCCGCACCGAGATCGAGGCAGGCCCCGTCGCCGCCCCCGAACGCGGGCGGTCCGACCGGCCGACTGTCGCCCTGCTGGGCGAGATGTTCCCCGCCGATCCGATGATGATTGGCGCGATGCTGGCCCCGCTTGGGCTGGCTGCCGGGCCTGTCGTGCCTTGCCGCGAATGGCGCGAGCTCTATGCCGCGCTGGATTGCGGTGTGGTGGCGGCGATCCATCCCTTCTACACCGCCGCAATCCGCGAGTTTCAGGCGGCAGGCCGCAAGATCGTGGGCTCCGCCCCTGTGGGCCATGACGGCACAATGGAATGGCTGGCGGCCATTGGCGCGGCCTATGGCGTTCCTGCAGACCGCATCGCCGCTGCACAGAACGGCTTTGGCGCGGCAATCAAGGCGGCTTTGGCCGACAATCCGATCAAGGGCCGGATCACGCTGTCGGGCTATGAAGGCTCGGAACTGCTGGTCGCGCGCCTGCTGATCGAAAGCGGCGCGGATGTGGCCTATGTCGGCACCGCCTGCGCCAGAAATGAATGGAGCGAACCCGACCGCGCCTGGCTGGAATCCAAGGGTGTCGCGGTGAAATACCGCGCCAGCCTGGAAGATGACTGCGCCGCGATGGAGGCCTTCCGCCCCGATCTGGCCATCGGCACCACGCCCGTTGTGCAAAAGGCCAAGGAACTGGCGATCCCGGCGCTGTATTTCACCAACCTGATTTCCGCGCGCCCGCTGATGGGGCCGGCCGGGGCAGGGAGCCTGGGGCAGGTCGTCAATGCCGCCATGGCCAACAAGGGCCGCATGGAAGGCATGAAGGAATTCTTCGAAGGTGTCGGCACCGGCGATACCGCAGGCATCTGGGAAGGCGCCCCGAACCTGCGCCCCGATTTCCGCGCCACCCATCAGAAGAAGCTCGACAAGCTGGCGAAAGCTGCCAAGGCCGAGGAGATGATCTGATGCTGGTGCAGGATCATGATCGGGCAGGCGGCTATTGGGGGGCGATCTATGCCTTCTGCGCCGTCAAGGGTTTGCAGGTTGTCATCGACGGCCCGGTAGGCTGTGAAAACCTGCCGGTAACGTCGGTGCTGCATTACACCGACGCGCTGCCGCCGCATGAATTGCCCATCGTGGTCACCGGGCTGGGCGAGGATGAGATGACATCCGGCACCGAAGCCTCGATGGCGCGGGCCTGGAAAACGCTGGATCCTGCGCTGCCCGCGGTGGTGGTCACGGGGTCCATCTCGGAAATGATCGGTGGCGGCGTGACGCCGCAGGGCACCAACATCCAGCGCTTCCTTCCCCGCACCATCGACGAGGATCAATGGCAATGCGCAGATCGCGCGATGACGTGGATCTTCACCGAGTTTGGCCAGACCAAGGGCCGGATGCCGGTCGAGAAAAAGCGTGAACCGGGTGATAAGCCGCGCGTGAACATCCTTGGACCGATGTACGGCGTCTTCAACATGGCGTCGGACCTGCACGAAATCCGCCGCCTTGTCGAAGGCATCGGTGGCGCGGTCAACATGGTTATGCCGCTGGGCGCCCATCTGGCCGAGATGCGCAATCTGGTGAATGCCGATGTCAACATCGTCATGTACCGCGAATTCGGCCGCGGTCTGGCCGAGGTGCTGGGCAAACCCTACCTTCAGGCCCCCGTCGGGCTGGACAGCACGACGAAATTCCTGCGCAAGCTGGGTGAATTGCTGGGTCTGGACCCGGAACCGTTCATCGCCCAGGAAAAGCATTCCACGCTCAAGCCCGTCTGGGATCTGTGGCGGTCGGTGACGCAGGATTTCTTCGGCACGGCGAACTTTGCCATCGTGGCGAATGAAACCTATGCCCGTGGCATCCGCAACTATCTGGAAACCGATCTGGGCCTGCCCTGCGCCTTTGCCGTGGCACGCACGGCGGGGACCAAGACGAACAACGAACAGGTGCGCGCCCTGATCCGCCAACACCGCCCGCTGGTGGTGATGGGGTCGATCAACGAAAAGATGTACCTCGCCGAATTGAAGGCAGGCCACGGACCGCAGCCGCATTTCATCGCGGCCTCGTTCCCCGGCGCCGCCATCCGCCGCCATACCGGCACGCCCTTCATGGGCTATGCCGGCTGTGTCTGGCTGTTGCAGGAAGTCTGCAACGGTCTGTTCGAAGCGCTCTTCCACATCCTGCCGCTTGGCACGGACATGGACAGCGCCGCTGCCACCCCCACGACCCTGCGCCGTGACTTCCCTTGGGATGTCGACGCACAGGCAGAACTGGACCGGATCGTTTCCGAACATCCGATCCTGACCCGCATTTCTGCGGCACGTTCTCTGCGCGACGCAGCCGAAAAGGCCGCGCTCGACCAAGGGGACGAACGGGTGGTCAAGGAAACCGTCGAAGCGCTGCGTGGCGCGTTCGGCACAATCACCAAGGGAGGAACTGCATGAGCGATCATTCCGCAGACGGACAGGGCCATCACGCCCACCGTGCGCCGCGCGTCGAGTTTTACGCCTACTTCGCCGTCATCTTCCTGGTGGTGATCCCCTTCGCCGCCGTCGCCTGGATCGTGCAGACGATCACCGAACGGCGGCTGCCCGTGAATGGCCCCCTGGCCCGCGCTTGGCGCGAGGCGGGGTCGATCACGCCCAATATCTTCCGCCCGTAACACGGCGGACGACTTCACCGGGTTGCGCCCAGCCCGTCACCGCTTCGCCGCCCCGCAGACCATCGTGGGGCGGTGAAAAAAACGGAACGGCATTCCGCCCGACCGTAACCCCGCCGCAGGGATTGCGGCTCAGCTAATCCATCCGGAGGATTGTTATGGCTGATAAGAGCGACCTGAGTTTCACAGGTCTGACCGACGAGCAGGCGCAGGAACTGCACTCGGTGTATATGAGCGGGCTTTGGCTCTTCGTTGCCATCGCCGTTGTCGCGCATATCGCCACGTACATCTGGCGCCCCTGGTTCTGAGGAGGATCATACCATGTCGAAATTCTACAAAATCTGGCTGATCTTCGACCCCCGCCGCGTGTTCGTGGCTCAGGGCGTCTTCCTGTTCCTTCTCGCTGCGATGATCCACCTCGTGGTTCTGAGCAACGGGCTGAACTGGTTCCAAACCGCAGCAAGCGCCGGTGGCGCATCTGTGGTTGCGACCGAGTAACGATGCCGCAAGGCACTGGCTGCGGGCGGAGGCAATACTCCTTCGCCCGCGGCGACCCTGAACGGGTTATTCCGACGGCACCAGCGACGACCGCCGGGCGCAACACAGCGGAGAGGGAAGCATGGCACTGCTCAGCTTCGAACGAAAATACCGCGTGCCAGGTGGCACGCTGATCGGCGGGAACTTGTTCGACTTCTGGGTCGGGCCTTTCTTCGTCGGTTTCTTTGGCGTCACGACGTTCTTTTTCGCGGCGCTGGGCACGATCCTGATTTTCTATGGCACCGCCATGGAAGGCGTCTGGAACCCGTGGCTCATTTCGATTGATCCGCCGCCCGTCGAATATGGGCTGGGATTTGCACCCCTGATGGAGGGGGGCCTGTGGCAGCTCATCACGATCTGCGCGCATGGTGCCTTCATCTCATGGGCGCTGCGCGAGGTAGAGATCTGCCGCAAGCTGGGTATGGGCTTTCATGTGCCCTTTGCCTTTGCCGTGGCCATTCTTGCCTATTCCACACTTGTCGTCTTTCGCCCGCTGATGATGGGTGCCTGGGGATATGCGTTCCCCTATGGCATCTGGACGCACCTCGATTGGGTGTCGAACACGGGCTATCAATACGGCAACTTCCACTACAACCCCGCCCACATGATTGCCGTGTCGTTCTTTTTCACGAACGCGCTCGCGCTTTCCCTGCACGGCGCCTTGATCCTGTCCGCAGCGAACCCCGAAAAGGGCAAGGAAATGCGGACGCCGGACCATGAAGACACCTATTTCCGCGATCTGATCGGTTACTCCGTTGGCACCCTCGGGATCCACCGTCTTGGCCTTCTCTTGGCGCTGAATGCGGGCTTCTGGAGCGCGGTCTGCATCATCATCTCTGGCACCATCTGGTTCGACCAGTGGGTTGTCTGGTGGGATTGGTGGCTGCAGCTGCCGTGGTGGGCTGATATCGCAGGAGGCGTAAATGGCTGAGTATCAGAACATCTTCACGCAAGTGCAGGTACAGGCTTCCCCCGAAATGGGGATGGTCGAAGCGGTCGAACTCTCCAACCGGACCAAGGGGGCAAGTTTCTCCACCCTGGCCGGCTGGTTCGGAAACGCCCAACTCGGGCCCGTCTATCTGGGCACGATGGGGGTGATCTCGCTGATGTCCGGCGCGGTCTGGTTCATGTTGGTGGGGGCTTGGTACTGGTATCAGGCCGGCTTCAACCCGGCGGTCTTCATGCGGGATCTGTTCTGGTTCTCGCTCGAACCGCCGTCGTCCGACTATGGCCTGGGCTTCGCGCCCATCGCCGAAGGCGGGCTGTGGCTGATCGCGTCCTTCTTCCTGCTGGTCTCGGTTCTGGCTTGGTGGGTGCGCACCTATCTGCGCGCCGAAGCGCTGGGCATGGGCAAACATGTGAGCTGGGCCTTTGCCAGCGCCATCTGGTTGTTCCTCGTGCTGGGCCTGTTCCGCCCGATCCTGATGGGATCGTGGTCGGAAGCCGTGCCCTACGGCATCTTCAGCCACCTCGACTGGACCAACAACTTCTCGCTGACCTACGGCAACTTGTTCTACAACCCCTTCCACGCACTCTCGATCGTCTTCCTTTACGGGTCGGCCCTCTTGTTTGCGATGCACGGGGCCACCATTCTTGCGGTGTCGCGCTTCGGTGGCGACCGTGAACTGGAACAGATCGCCGATCGTGGCACCGCGTCCGAACGTGCAGCGCTCTTCTGGCGCTGGACCATGGGCTTCAATGCCACGATGGAAGGCATTCACCGTTGGGCCTGGTGGTTTGCGGTGCTGGTCACGCTGACAGGCGGTATCGGTATCCTTCTGACCGGTACAGTCGTCGACAACTGGTTCGTGTGGGCGCAAGACCACGGCTACGCGCCGCTGGATTGAGGGGATAACCATGTCAGACAATTTCTTTGAACAGAAACCCGGCACTGCCCTGCGTTCCTGGGCGCTCTATCAGATGCTGGCGGGTGCGGGATGGGCGGCTTTGTTCCTCCTCTCGGTAGGCGCGATCCTTCTGGCAGTCTGGGGCATCGGCCTCCTGCTGCCCGAGGAAAGCAAGCAGGCCCCTGATCCCAACGCCTTTCTGATCACGGCCCCGGCGGAAACGCAGACGGCCTGACACAATCTTTGCCCGGGCGGGACCAACGCTCCGCCCGGGCCATTACATTCGGGCCATACGCCGGCCCGGATCCGGGGCGCAACCACTGCCCGGTTCCCTTCCTGTTGGCGACAGGGACCTGGTGCCGTGTGGGTTTGCTCACACGGCATCTTTTTTTCACACGGAGCATGACGATGACCGATACCCCGCTTCTCGACCGTGTCTCCGGCCCCGCCGACATGAAGGCGCTGACAGATACCGATCTGGCGCGTCTGGCCCATGAGGTGCGGCGCGAGGTGATCAACACCGTCTCGCAGACCGGGGGGCATCTGGGATCATCGCTGGGCGTGGTGGAACTGACCGTCGCCATTCATGCCGTCTTTGACACCCCGCGCGACAAACTGATCTGGGACGTGGGCCATCAATGCTATCCGCACAAGATCCTGACCGGGCGGCGGGAACGCATGTCCACCCTGCGCCAAAGCGGCGGCCTTTCAGGCTTTACCAAACGCGCGGAATCCGAATTCGATCCGTTCGGGGCGGCGCACAGCTCCACCTCCATCTCTGCCGCGCTGGGCTATGCCATGGGGCGCGAGATGGGCATGCCCGTGGGTGATACCATCGCCGTGATCGGCGACGGGGCCATCACAGCCGGCATGGCCTATGAGGCGATGAACCACGCAGGCCATCTGGGCAAGCGGCTGTTCGTGATCCTGAACGACAATGACATGAGCATCGCGCCTCCGGTGGGGGCCTTGTCGAAATACCTCAATGAAATCGCGGCCAAGGGGCCGCTTGCGCTGTTCAAGGCGGCGGCGGAAGAGTTCGAATCCCATCTGCCCGGCCCCATGCGCGACGGCGCGCGCCGCGCGCGGCAACTCGTCACCGGGATGCCCGGCGGCGGCACATTGTTCGAGGAACTGGGCTTCTCCTATATCGGCCCGATCGATGGCCATGACATGGGGCAGGTTCTGCAAACCCTGCGCGCCGCGCGGGCGCGGGCCACAGGGCCGGTGCTGATCCACGCTGTCACCGTCAAGGGCAAGGGCTTTGCCCCGGCGGAAAGCGCGGCCGACAAATACCACGGCGTGTCGAAATTCGACCGGGTCACCGGCGAACAGGCCAAGGCCAAATCCAACGCCCCTGCCTATACCACCGTCTTCGGCAATGCCCTGACGGACGAGGCCGCGCGCGATCCCAAGGTGGTGGCGATCACGGCGGCCATGCCGTCGGGCACCGGGCTAGATATCATGGCGAAACGCTTTGCGAGCCGCGTTTTCGATGTGGGCATTGCCGAACAGCACGGCGTGACATTTGCCGCCGGCATGGCGGCGGCAGGGCTGAAACCCGTCTGCGCCATCTACTCCACCTTCCTGCAGCGCGGCTATGACCAGATCGTCCATGACGTGGCGCTCCAAGGCCTGCCGGTGCGCTTTGCCATCGACCGCGCCGGTCTGGTGGGGCAGGACGGGGCCACCCATGCCGGGGCCTTCGACATCGGCTTCCTCGCCAATCTGCCGGGCTTTACCGTCATGGCGGCGGGGGATGAGGCAGAGCTTGTCCACATGGTCGCCACCGCCATTGCGCATGACGAAGGCCCCATCGCCTTCCGCTATCCGCGCGGCGAAGGGATGGGCGTCGACATGCCCGTCCGCGGCGTGCCGCTGGAGATCGGCAAGGGTCGGGTGATGAAGGTGGGGTCGGATGCCGCCATCCTGTCCTATGGCGCACATCTGTCCGAAGCCCTGGCCGCGGCGGAACTGCTCGAGGCCGAGGGGATTTCCATCACCGTGGCCGATGCCCGCTTTGCCAAGCCACTGGATACCCGGCTGATCGACATGCTGGTCGAAGATCACCGGGCATTGATCACGCTGGAAACGGGGGCCACAGGCGGCTTTGGCGCGCTGGTCCTGCACCATCTGGCCAATACCGGTGGGCTGGAAAAGGGCCGCGCGATCCGCACCATGACCTTGCCGGATCGCTTCATCGATCAGGCCAGCCCCGCGCAAATGTATCAATGGGCCGGATTGTCGGCGGCAGATATCGCAATGACCGTGCGCGCAGCCCTTGGCCGTGCGGAAACCGTCGCAAGACCGGGTCTGCGGATCGTCTGATCCCGCCCCAACGAATTTCCTGCGAAAATTCAGGGGCGTCCGGCGCCTGATTTTTCGCAGAAAAATTGTTGGCGGCGTCTCAGGCCCGCCCGACGCGCTGGGTCTGCACGCCCAGCCCGTCGATCCCCAGCCGCATCACCTCGCCACCTTTCAGATAGACCGGCGCAGGTTTCTGCCCCATGCCCACGCCGGGCGGGGTACCGGTGGAAATCACATCACCGGGATGCAGGGTCATGAACTGGCTCACGTAATGCACCAGATGGCGCACGCCAAAGACCATCGTCCGGGTCGATCCGTTCTGATAGCGGTGCCCGTCCACCTCCAGCCACATACCCAGATCCTGCGGATCAGCCACCTCATCCGCCGTCACCAGCCAGGGGCCAAGCGGGCCAAAGGTATCGCAGCCCTTGCCCTTGTCCCAGGTGCCGCCGCGTTCGATCTGAAACTCGCGCTCGGACACGTCATTGATCACGCAATAGCCCGCGACATGATCCATTGCCTCTGCCTCGCTGACATAAGACGCGCGCTTGCCGATCACCACGCCAAGCTCCACCTCCCAATCCGTCTTGACCGATCCGCGCGGGATCAGCACCTCGTCATTCGGGCCGACGATGGCGGAATTGGCTTTCAGAAAGATCACCGGCTCTTTCGGCACGGGCAGGCCCGATTCTGCCGCGTGATCGGCATAGTTCAGGCCGATGCAGATGAACTTGCCCACCTGCCCGACGCAGGGGCCGATGCGCGATGCGGCATCCAGTACGGGCAGGGTGGCCGGGTCGATCGCGCGGATGCGGGCCAGACCTTCGGGCGTCAGCACATCGCCCGCGATATCGGGAACGATCCCGGCCAGACTGCGGATCGCGCCGCCTGCATCGACCATCGCCGGAACCTCGGCCCCCGCATTCCCCACGCGCAACAGTTTCATGCCATCCTCCCGTTTCAGCCGGGGCAGGGAACCCCGAAGCCGGGGCATTTGCAACCCCCCGACTGGCGCTTCACCGCGGCCTCTGGGATCCCTCGCAAAGCGTTGCATCGCCACGACAAGGGCCTTCACTTTGCGGCGCGTCTGCCCATGGGCCGTTGCCCCTCTGCGGGAAGTGTGGCAGAGAGTTATTGAACGCGACCATACAGATGAGTTCGGATGATGAGCGACTTCGCAACCCGGCGGGTGATGATGGTAGACACGCAGGTGCGTCCGTCAGACGTGACCAAGTTCCCGATCATCGAAGCCATGCTCGCCGTCCCGCGTGAGGTGTTTGTCCCCTCCGCACGGCGCGAAGCGGCCTATGTTGGCGAAAACCTCGACATCGCGCCGGGGCGGGTGGTTCTGGAGCCCCGCACGCTGGCAAAACTGCTCGATGCGCTGGATGTGCAGCCTGGGGAACTGGTGCTCGATCTGGGCTGCGGGCTGGGCTATTCGACCGCCGTCATCGCGCGGCTGGCTGATGCCGTGGTGGCCGTTGAAGAAGACGAATCTCTGGCCGCCGAGGCGCAGCGCACGCTGTCTGCCGAAGGTGTGGACAACGCCGCCGTTGTTGTCGGACCGCTCGCCGCAGGCGATGCCCGCCATGCGCCGTTCGACGTGATTACCATTCAGGGCGGGGTCGAGGTGGTGCCAGAGGCATTGCTGGCGCAGCTCAAGGAAGGCGGTCGCATCGGCGCCGTTTTCATGGAAGGTGCCCTTGGCACGGCCCGCATCGGCTACAAGATTGATGGCGTTGTGTCCTGGCGGCAGGTTTTCAACGCGGCGGCCCCTGTGCTGCCGGGGTTTTCGGCAGCGCGCGGTTTCGTGCTCTGACATGACGGATGGGATCTGCGCCGGCCCTGTTCTGGCGCGCGCGGATGCAAGGCAATAAAGGCGGCCGGATCGCCCAAGTCGGATAGGCAGGATTATGATGCGTGGTTTCCTTGCAGCAGTTGCGGTCTCCGTTCTGGGCATGTCCGCCCCGGCGGTGCAGGCCGAAACGCTCGCCGATGCGCTGGCCTCGGCCTACAAGAACTCAAAACTCCTCGATCAGAACGAGGCCTTGCTGCGCGCCGCCGATGAAGACGTGGCGGATGCCGTGGCAAAGCTGCGGCCTGTGGTCAATTTCGTGGCGCAGTCGGAGAACACCAACAACACCCCCGATGTCGCCGGCAATGACAGCCTGCAATCCACCCTGTCGCTGGCCGCAGAATGGACGGTGTTTGATTTCGGGCGCGGGCGGCTGGGTGTCGAAATTGCCAAGGAAACCGTCCTCGCCACGCGCGAGGCGCTGAAGGATATTGAGGCGCAGGTTCTGCAGTCCGCCGTCAGTGCCTATGTCGAGGTGCGCCTTCAGGCCGAGATTGTGGCCCTGCGCCAATCCAACGTCCGGCTCATCACGCAGGAACTGCGCGCCGCGCAGGACCGGTTCGAAGTGGGCGAGGTGACGCGCACCGATGTGGCCATCGCCGAAGCGCGGCAAGCGGCTGCCCGGTCGGGTCTTGCCGCCGCGCAGGGTGATTTTCAGGTGGCCCGCGAACGCTATCGTGCCGTGACCGGGGCCTATCCGGGCAATCTGGCCGGACTTCCCCCGCTGCCCAAGACCGCGCGGTCGATGGAAGAGGCGCGGATGATCGGTCTGCGCAGCAATCCCGATATCTTGCAGGCCCAGCGTCAGGTTACCGTCGCCCAACTCGGGGTAGAGGCGGCCAAGGCCGGGATGCGCCCGTCAATCGACCTGAACGCCAGTATCGCGCAGGGCCTTGATCAGGACGTCCGCCGCGACAGCCTGTCCCTGTCTTTCAACCAGACGCTCTATGCCGGGGGCCGCTTGTCCTCGGCACATCGTGCGGCGCTGGCCAACAAAGAGGCGTTCGAGGCGAATCTGCTGAATACCACCATCACGGTTGGCGAAAATGTCGGCAACGCCTGGACCGCACTCGAAGTTGCGGCGGCCTCCATTCAGGCAAGCAGCCTGCAGGTGCAGGCGGCGCAAACGGCCTTTGACGGGGTGCGTGAAGAGGCAACCTTGGGCGCGCGGACCACACTGGATGTGCTGAACGCTGAACAGGAACTGCTGGATGCCCGCGCGACAAAGCTTCAGGCCGAAGCGCAGCGTTATGTCGGTGTCTACAACCTGCTGGCGGCGATGGGGCTGTTGTCGGTCGAACACCTGAACCTTGGCGTGCCGACCTATGACCCCGCGCTGTACTATAACGCGGTCAAGAATGCGCCTGTGACCAGCCCGCAGGGCAAGAAACTGCAACGCATCCTTGACCGCATCGACGATTGATCCGGCGTGCAGCCGGGCAACGGCAGGGCGCGAAGCGTTGTCTGATGCTGCGTGTTCCTTGATCTCGCCTTGGTTGTGGGCAATAGATTCGTCTGGAAACGGCCAATTGCCGAGGAGGTTCGACCCGAAATGTCCGAGCGGTTGAATTCCGTCGATATCGAAGACGTGCTGTCATCCATCCGCCGTCTGGTGTCTGACGATCTGCGCCCTGCCGCAAAGGGCACCGTGCCGCCTGCCGCACCGGTGGAACCACCACAGGCGGACAAGCTGATCCTGACCCCCGCCCTGCGCATCGCGCCCGAACCGGACGAACCCGCGCCCATGGCAGAGCCCGAGGCCGCGCCGGCCCCGGTTCAGCCCACCGTTCAGCCCCCCATGCAAGAGGCTGCGCCCTCTGAACCTGTCATGTCCTTCCATTCCATCCGCCTCGAACGCGGCGCGGCCCGGCTGGACGCGGTGATGGGGCAGGTCGCGCGCGGGCTGGAATCCGGACCGGGCGATTGGGAAACGGCGGCAGAGCCGCCCGCGCGGTTCGAATCCGATTGGGCAGAGGCAGAGCCTGCGCAGGCGCCCGCAAATGATGACGCGGTGGCCGATGCGCCAGAGCCGCTGATGCCAGAACCGCTGACGCTGCGCGATCCGCAGCTGGCCGAAGACATCTGGACCGTGTCCGAAAGCGAAGCGCCCTTTGTCGATCTCGACAGCGATTTCGAGGTCGAGGCCGTGCTCGGCACCGATCCGATCGCCGATATCGCTGACGTTGCGCCGTTTGAAGCAGATCCGATCCCGGCAATGGATGCGCTGGATCAGGTGATCGACGACCCCCGTGATGTAACCAGTGACATGACCAGCGATGCCCTTGCCGATGCCTGGCCCGTTCAGGATTGGGCCGCAGCGGGTGAGCCGGACATCCTGCTTGACGTGGACGCGCAAGACGCGCCCGATGATGCAGGCTGGCCCGAACCCGAGGCCGCGACCATCGACAGTCAGCCCGTCGCCATGGCCGAGGAGCCCGCGATGACAGACAAGGACGATCCCGCCGATCTGCCGGATTGGGCCCGCATGGAGACAGAGCCGGTCGATGCCGACCCTGTTGAAATCGGACCGCCCGTCACCCCGGCCGCCGCCGCGCATCAAGGCAGCACCGATCCCCGCTGGGCAGATGCTGCCGAAGCGGAAATCCGGCGCGAGCTTGAGGATGAGGTGACAGCCTCCGCCTTCGCCCGCTTTGCCGATGATGATCTGGATGACCGCGCCTTTGACGAGGATATGCTGCGCGATCTGGTGCGCGACATCATCCGCGAAGAATTGCAGGGTGCCTTGGGCGAACGGATCACCCGCAATGTGCGCAAGTTGGTCCGGGCCGAAATCGCCCGCGCGCTGGCTGTGCGCGATTTCGAATAAGCGCGGCCTGCGGGGCCTTTGCGCCCCGACCTTCACGGAACACCGCAACGAAAAACGCGCCCCTTGGGGCGCGTTTTCTATTCTGCCGACGGGGCAGTGATCAGGCGGCTTCGGCCTGATCCGCCTCAAGCGCGTGGCGGCGTTCGGATTCTTCGCGCGACAGCGCGACCGACGTACGCACGCCCTTGGCGACGAAATCCATAAGGCCCTTCACCACCCGCTCATTCGGGTCGATCCCGGCGCAGGACAGCACTTCACGCCCGTCACGCGACCGCGCCCAACGGGCGATCTGTTCCGGCCCGTTGCCGTACTTCTTGTCATCTGCAATCGCATCATCGAGCGCAGCAAGGACCACGGCAGCGAAAAGCTTGCGCGCCCGCTGGCCTTGTTCGTAATTGAAGGCGGTGCCATCAACGAAATCGAGCATCTCGTCGTTTCCTGTTCTTGTCTTGTCTTTTCTGGCGTCCGGCGAATATGACCATTTGGTCACGATTCGGTATTGTTCTTTTAACAGGACTGCCATGCATTTGCCGCATGTCTTTCCTGTATCGGTACAATATATCGTCGGCTTGCCTTGGATGTGCCTGCAAGATATAGGCCACGTTCAGAATTCTTCAACCATTTCCGCCATAATCCGGACACCCACCGACATGCCCAAGATCAACGGTAACGAAATCAAACCCGGCATGGTGCTGGAACATGACGGTGGCCTCTGGGCGGCAGTCAAGGCGAACCATGTCAAACCCGGCAAGGGCGGGGCCTTCGCGCAGGTGGAACTGAAGAACCTGCGTGACGGCCGCAAACTGAACGAACGCTTCCGGTCTGAAGACAAGGTCGAAGAGGTTAAACTCGAAAACAAGGACCAGCAGTTTCTGTACGAAACCGATGGCCGCCTCGTGTTCATGGATTCGGAAACCTATGAACAGATCGAACTGGATGCCGAACTGCTGGGCGACCGCCGCCCTTTCCTGCAGGACGGCATGACCGCGACCATCCGCTATTATGGCGATGAGGCGCTGGCCGTCACCCTGCCGCAAAAGGTGCGCTGCCGGATCGTGGAAACCGAACCGGTGGTCAAGGGGCAGACGGCAGCGAACAGCTTCAAGCCCGCGATCCTCGATAACGGCGTGCGCATCATGATCCCGCCCTTCATCGGTCAGGATGAGGAAATCATCGTTCATACCGAACTGATGGAATATTCCGAACGCGCCTGAACGGCTGTGGTAGGTGGCAAGGCCGGTTCTCGTGACCGGCCTTTTCCTTTGGTGCCGCCTTTGGCATGATCGGCGGGCAAGTGAAGGGGTATGCCTGTGGTGCCGGATATCGACGTCAGCCTGACCACGATCAGCCCCCGCATCGCCCGCCTGGCCCCCGTGATCCGGTCAATCCTCGCGCAGGACATGCCGCCCGCGCGGGTGCTGATCCACCTGTCGCGCACGCCTTATCTGCTGGATCAGGGCATCACCGACCTGCCCGCCGATCTGGCCGCACTGGTCGATGGCACGCGCGTGCAGGTGGTCTGGGTTGAAAACACCGGCCCCTATCGCAAGATCCTGCCTTGGGCGGCGCAACATGCGGGCACCGATCGCTGGGTCATCACGGCGGATGACGACACGCTCTATCCCCCCGATTGGCTGGCGCGGCTCGTATCGGCGCGGCAAGCCACAGGCGCCGTCACGGCCTGGAGCGGGCACGCAATCGTTCTGAAAGGCGCGCGTGTGGCGGGCTATGGCCGCTGGTTCGGCGCGCCCCTGCCGGACGGCCCCGCGCTGCATCTGCTGCCCATCGGCAAGGATGGGGTGCTCTATTCCGGGCGCGATTTTCCGCCCGATCTGCTGGATATCGCCACCGCACAAACCATCGCCCCCACGGCAGATGACCTCTGGCTGCGCTGGCACATGGCCCGGGCGGGCGTTCTGGCGCAGGTGGTGGGGCAGGGGGAGGCCCTGCCCGAAGTGGCCAAGGGCGGCCCCAGCCTTTGGCGGGCCTTCAACCGCGAAGGCGGCAATGGTGCCGTCGTCGCCGCGCTTGAGGCGCATTTCGCCGAAACCTACGGCTGGACGATGGCCAAGGCCTGAAGCGCCGCTCTTAACCCGGCTGATCCGCGTCCAGCGTCACCACCGCGTCACCCGCCTGCATCGGCCCCGTCGCCCGGTCCAGCCGCAGATAGGCAATCGCGTGGTCCCCTGATCGGGTGAACAGCGTCCCCGCAGGCTTGCCGCCCGCCGTGATCTCATCCCCAAAGCCCGCGCTGCCTGTCACCTGCACCCGGACCAGCCCCTTGCGAAGCTCTGTCTTGTGCTTCATCCGCGCGGTGACCTCTTGCCCGACATAGCAACCCTTGCGGAAATCCACGCCATGCAAGCGCTCGAACCCCGATTCAAGGATATAGCTGTCATCGACCACCAGTTCCCGCGCCGTCTCGGGGATCACATGCGCCACACGGATCGCATCCCAGTCGATCACTGGTGTCAGCCCCGGCTCGGCCCGATAGGCCCGCCATCCCAGCGCCGGATGGCGCGGATCGGCCAGAGCATCCGCAGGTAGCTCGCCCAGCCCGCGCTGCACATGCAGGGCGGCGTGGGCCCATTGCACATCGGCGCGCAGGCGATACATGCCCAGCCGCCGCAAGGTGGCATCTGCCAGCACCTCGGGCAGGTCTAGCAGCAAAGCATCGCCCCTGCGCACCAGAAAGAAATCCGCCAGATACTTGCCCTGCGGCGTCAGCAGTGCGGCCCAGACAATCCCCGGCCCCTTGCCAAGCGGCAGCACATCATTCGACACCAGCCCCTGCAAGAACGGCAGCGCATCCGCGCCGGTCACCGCCATCACCCGCCGATCTAATGCCGCCTCGCCTGTCGCCATCTTGCCTGTCATCGCCGCCTCCTGCCGCCCCAAGATAGGCGTCAATCCTTGAACTGCAACGCGTGCAGCCCCGCATAGAGCCCGCCGCGCGCGATCAATTCCTCATGCCGGCCCTGTTCCACCACGCGACCCCGGTCCATGACCACGATCTTGTCCGCCTCGCGCACGGTCGACAGGCGATGCGCGATGACCAGTGTCGTACGCCCCTTGGCCAGCGTCGCCAAAGCCGCCGCCACCGCCGCCTCGGATTGGGCATCCAGCGCCGATGTCGCCTCATCCAGCAGCAGCACCGGCGCATCGGCGATCAGCGCGCGCGCAATCGCCACGCGCTGCCGCTGGCCGCCCGACAAGGCCGATCCGCGCGGTCCGGCGGGGCTATCCAACCCGCCCGGCATCGCTGCCACCACATCCGACAAATGCGCCGCCCGCACCACATCGGACAGGTGATCCGCCGACACACCGTCGCGGCCCATCACGATGTTTTCGCGCAGGGACTCGTCAAACAGCGCCGTATCCTGCGATACGGTGGCAAACAGCGCGCGCTGATCGGGCAGGGTAAAGCCCCGCACATCCTGCCCGCCGATGCGGATAACCCCGGCATCGGGTTCCGCCAGCCCTGTCAGCAGATGGAACACCGTGCTTTTCCCCGCGCCCGACGGGCCAACGATGGCGGTCATCTTGCCCGCCTCGGCGGAAAAGCTCAGCCCGTTCAGAACCGGCACACCTGGATAGGCGAATTGCACATCCGACAACTCGATCCCCGGCACGCCCTCGGGCAGTGACGCACCCACGACAGGCCGATCCTCGGAGGTGTCGGTGTCCAGCAGGCGGAAAATCCGCTCAAGGCTCGCCGCCGCGATCTGCCAAGTCCCTGCCAATTCACCCAGACGGCGGATCGGCTGAAAGGTCAGCGTCATGGCGGTGAAGAACGACATGAACTCCCCCACCGTCCGCTCGCCCGACGCCACCTCACGCCCGCCCAGCATCAGCACGGCGAAAAAGCCCACCCCGGTGACGATGTCGATCATCGCGGGCATGGTCTGCGCCGCGACCACGGCCTTGGTATAGGTGCGGTTCAGCAGCCGCACGATCTGCATGAAACGGCCGGTCTGATAGGCCTCTTGCCGGTTCAGCTTGATCGCGTTCACGCCGTGAAAGATTTCGTCCAGCCGGGTGGATCGCGCCGCCGCCGCATCGCGCATCTGCGCCGACTTCCGCCGCAGATAGCGCTGCAAGATCACCGATGGCACGATCAGCAGCGGCGCCCCCACCAGCGCGGCCAGCGTCCAGCGCCAGTCGATTGACAGCGCCACTGCGAACAACCCGATCAGCGCCACCATATCGCGCCCCGCCGCCACGATCACCGTCTGCCAGATGCCCTGAACCGCGCCGGTATCGCCCTGCACCCGGTCCATCAAGGCTCCGGGCGGGTTGCGCTGAAAGAAGCCGCCATCCTGTTTCAGGATATGGCGCAGCATATCCACCTGCATAGCCGATGCGATGCGGATCGAGATGATCGTCAGCAGCGACCGCGACACGACCGTAGTCACCGCCCGCAACAGGAACAGGCTCAGGATCGCCACGCCGACCCAGATCAGCGACGCCTCGCCCCCGGCGGCAAAGACGGAATCGAACAGCGGCTTTATCATCCACGAAAGCAAGCCCAGCGTGCTGCCCTCGATGGACATCACGACAAAGGCCGCCGCCATCAGCCAGACATGCGGGCGCAAATAGCCCGACCACAGCCGCCCGAACAGCGGGCGCGAGGCATAGGCCGCATCCCCATCGCCCGTGCGGTCGATCGGTTGGCTGACATGCGCCTTGGCGGTTGCAATCTGCGGATCGGGGTGCGGATCGGGCACGGGGCAGGGCGGCCTTTGCTTGGCGGGCCCCGCAGCAGGGCCAGTTACACCTGTTGACTAGCGCGATTGCGCCCCATGGGCAAGCGACCCGCCCGCCCGGTCGTCTGGTTGACCTTGCCGTCGGGCAGGCATAGCCATTGGGGCGAACCCCAGCGGAGATGACGATGACGCTTGCCAATGGCCGCCCTTACCTTGCCATCCCCGGCCCGTCGGTCATGCCCGACAGGGTCCTGTCGGCCATGCACCGGGCCGCGCCGAACATCTATGACGGCGCGCTTCCGGCAATGGTGGAAACGCTCTGGCCCGATCTGCGCCGGGTGGCGGGCACGACGCAGAATGTGGCGCTTTACATCGCCAACGGGCATGGCGTCTGGGAAGCGGCCAACATGAACCTGTTTTCACGCGGGGACCGCGCGCTGGTTCTGGCTACTGGGCGTTTCGGCCTGTCCTGGGCCGAAAGCGTGCGCGCTTTGGGGGTTGAGGTAGAGGTGCTGGATTTTGGCCGCTCCACTCCCGTCGATTTCGCGCGGGTCGATGCGGCGCTGCGCGCCGACAAGGCCCATACCTACAAAGCCGTGCTGACCACCCATGTCGATACGGCCAGCACGATCCGCACCGATGTGCCCGCCCTGCGCGCGGTGATGGATGCCGTGGGTCATCCCGCGCTTCTGGCGGTGGATTGCATCGCCTCGCTCGGGTGTGACGAATTTCACATGGATGCCTGGGGCGTCGATGTGATGGTGGCCGCCAGCCAGAAGGGGCTGATGGTGCCGCCCGGCGTGGGCTTTGTCTGGTTCTCGGAAAAAGCGCGCGAACGGTGCCGCCCCTCGGACCTGCGCACCCCGTACTGGGATTGGACGCCGCGCGCGGATGGCACCGAATTCTGGCAATACTGGAACGGCACCGCGCCCACCCACCACCTGTTCGGCCTGCGCGAAAGCCTGACCATGCTGCTGGATGAGGAGGGTCTGCCCGCCGTCTGGGCCCGGCATGAGGTGCTGGCACAGGCCGTCTGGGCAGCTTTCGACTGCTGGTCAGCCGGCAACCCCGACATCGCGCTGAATGTCGCCGATCCCGCCCATCGCGGCAGGTCGGTGACGGCAGCGCGCTTTGGCGCGCCTCATGCGACCCGCTTGCGCGATTGGACCGAACACAAGGCAGGGGTCACGCTGGGCATCGGCCTTGGCATGGCCCCGCCCGGTGATCCGGCCTATCACGGTTTTCTGCGCGTGGCGCATATGGGGCATGTGAATGCCCATATGACGCTGGGCGCGCTGGCGGTGATGGAGGCGGGGATGGTCGCGCTGTCCATACCCTTTGGCGCGGGCGGCCTTGCCGCCGCCGCCGCTGTGGTGGGCAAAGGCGCGGCTTAACCGCCGTTCTTGGCCAGCCAGTCGGTCATCCAGGCGATCTCGCTTTCCTGCGCGGCGATGATTTCTTCGGCGAGTTTCTTCACCTCGGCATCCTTGCCATGTTCCAGCACGACCCGGGCCATGTCGATGGCGCCCTGATGATGGGCGATCATGCCGCGGATGAAATCCACATCGGCATCGCCGGAAAAGGGGATGTCCATCCCGGCATGCATCTTCGCGTTGGCCTCCATATAGGCCATCGTGGCCGCGGATTCGCTGCCCGACATGGCATGTCCGGCATGGGCATCATGGCCGGTCTCTTGCGCCATGGCGGTTAGGGGCAGGGCCAGCATCAGGGCAAGGCTGGCGGCAAGGGCGGGGTATTTCATAAGATTCTCCGTTCCGGACAGGCTGTTTGATCGCACTGTCCAACCTTCCGGCTGCCGGAAGGCAAGTCACGGTCGCGCGAGTTTCTGGATGGATCATTTGCAGGCAAACAGGCCCGGCTCTGCCCGAACGGCACCCAAAGCCTGCACCTCTGCACAGCGATTGCGTGCTTATCCCCTTTGCTTGTGCAGCAAGGCCGCCTATCCTTATCGTAACCAAGGAATGACGGACCCATGACACGCGCCCCAACATGCGCCCCCCGCCGACCGGTGGTCGGGATCATCGGCAACATGAACCTGATCAATCAGGAATACCCGGTCCATGCCGGCGGCACGATGAATTCCGAAGCTGTGGCCGGTGTCGCCGGATGCCTGCCGCTCATCATCCCTTCTGACCCGCGCTTCGTGACGGTCGATGAACTTCTGGATCTGTGCGATGGCTTTCTGCTGACCGGGGGCCGCCCCAATGTCCACCCCAGCGAATATGGCGAAGATGAAACCCCTGCCCATGGCTGCTTTGACCGCTGCCGTGATGCCATCGTGCTGCCCCTGATCCGTGCCTGCGTCGAACGTGGCCAGCCCTTCCTTGGCATCTGCCGCGGGTTTCAAGAGGTCAACGTCGCCATGGGTGGCACACTCTACCCAGAGATTCGCGATCTTCCCGGGCGGATGAACCACCGCATGCCCCCCGACGGCACGATCGAAGAGAAGTTCGCCCTGCGCCATCCCGTCCGATTTGCCAAGGGCGGCGTGTTCCATCGCCTGATGGGCGCGGATGAGGTGATGACCAACACCCTGCACGGTCAGGGCATCGCACGCCCCGGCCCGCGCATCGTGATTGATGGCGAAGCCCCCGATGGCACGCCCGAGGCGATCTATGTCAAGGACGCGCCCGGATTCACCCTTTCGGTGCAATGGCACCCGGAATGGAACGCGGCGGGTGATCCCGTCTCGCGCCCGCTGTTCACAGCCTTTGGCGATGCCGTGGCCGGTTTTGCCGCTGCCCGTCGCGGCGCCCCGGTTGCCGTGGCCCGCCGGGCCTGATCGGCCTAACCCGCGCTCAACCCGTCAAACACCGCGTCCAGCACAGCATGGGCCGCGCGCAACCGTGCCGGATCGGGGCGATCCCCATCCGCCAGCCACAGCACCTGCGCCATCACCGCCCCGTTCAGCATATGGGCCACCGATTCAGGGTTCAGGGTCGAAATCCTGCCCGCCGAGATCAGGTGATCCAGATCTTCGACAATCGTCGCAAAGCCCGACGCCATCAGAATCTCCATCGCGCGCGCCCCCATCACAGCCGGCGCGTCGCGCAGCAGGATGCGCGCCCGATCCGGGCGCAGCGCTAGGTCAAGATAGGCATGATAGCAGGCGCGCAAAGCACGCCACGGGTCAGGTTCGGCATCATAGATTAGGTCCAGTTCAAGCCCGATCTCCGCGTCCACCGCGCGAAAGACAGCCTCGAACAGCCCGGATTTGTTGGTGAAATGGTGATGCAGTGCGCCGCGCGTCACCCCCGCCTCGGCCGCCAGCGCATCCAGCGACACCTGCGCAAAGCCCTGTTCGGCAAAGGCACGCCGCGCGGTGGCGATCAGCCGCGCGGCGGTCAGCTCCGCCGCTTCGGCGCGTGGGATGGGGCGCGGTTGGGGACTGACAGTCTGCGATCCGGTTGACATACGACCCGTATCCGAGTTAAGGATTTCCACATACGAACCGTATGTCAAATTCGAACAGGTGGCAAGTGCTGCGGCGGGACAGGATCAGCGCGATCTGGCATCAGGTGCCGGCCCTGGTGGGGCTGGCGCTGCCCATCGTCATCGGGCTGGCCGCATCAACGCTGATCGGGGTGACGGATTCGCTGATGCTGGCACCGCTGGGCGCAGTGCCGCTGGCGGCGGTCGGGCTGACGGGGGCAGTGGCGGTGCTGTTCTATGCCGCGATCTATGGCCTTCTGTCGGCCCTTTCGGTGCGCATCGGCGCCGCCCACGGGGCGGGCGCGGGGCGCGATATCCCGGTGATCCTGCGGTCGGGTCTCGCGCTAGGCGCGGTGGTTGGGGTCTGTGCTGCCGTGATCATGGTGGCGATCTGGCCGCTTCTTCCCATGCTGGGCCAACCCGCCGAGGTGCTAGAGGCCATGCCCGCCTATTGGGGTTTCATGGCGGCCTTCATGGTTCCCTTCTCGATCCTGACCGCCTTCAAATCCGCATTCGAGGCAGTGGAAAAACCCTGGCTCGGCACCGCCTTTGCCTTTCTGGCGGTGCTCATCAACGTGCCGCTGAACTATGCGCTGATCTGGGGCATCGGCCCCTTGCCGATGTTGGGGCTGACCGGGGCAGGGCTGGCCTCGTTCCTGGCCGAATCCCTCGCACTGGTCGCGGCCTTTATGTGGTGGCGCTATGCGCCGTCTATGCGGCGGCTGCGGTTGCGCCGCAAGGTGGCGCTGGCCGATATGCAGGCCACCGCCCGCGAAGGTGCGCCGCTTGGCATGATGTATGTGGTGGAAACCGCCGCGGTGGGGGTGGCCACGCTGATGATCGGGGCCTTCGGCACGGTCGCGCTGGCGGGCAATCAGGTGGCGCAATCCGTGGGCGGCCTGCTCTACATGCTGCCTTTGGGCGTTGCGGGGGCAGTGGCGATCCGTGTCGCGCAGGAACGTGGCGCGGGCAATGTCACCGCCCTGCGCCCCATCGCCTATGCCGCGCTGTCGGTGGCGATGATCTGGCTGGTGGGCGCGGCGCTGGTGCTGGCCACGCAAGGCACGGCCATCGCGCGGCTCATCACCGATGATCCTGAGGTGGTCACCGTCGCGGCGGCAATCTTCCTCGCCTTCGCGCCGATGCAAATCTCTGACGGGGTGCAATCGGCGATGCTGGGCGCACTGCGCGGCCTGTCCGATACGATGTGGCCCGCCGCCGTGTCAGCCATCGCCTATTGGGCGGTGTCGCTGCCGCTGGGCTATGTCTTTGCGCATCATCTGGGCCTTGGCCCGGCGGGCATCTGGGCGGGGTTCATTGTGGCGCTGGCGGGGGCAGGTGCGGCACTGACATGGCGCTTCCAGCGCAAAACGCACTTGTTGGCGCAAACACCATCAGACTAGATACGCCCACGGTCACGCAACGGGGGAGGGGCGGATGAAACGGTCGCGCATCAACGACATCATGGCAGCAGCGGATGACATGATCCGCCATTACGGCTTTGTCCTGCCACCCTTCGCCTATTGGAGCCCGGACCAGTTCAAGGCGCGCAAGGCCGACGCGCAGGCGATCATCACTGCGCGCATGGGCTGGGACATCACCGATTACGGGCAGGGCGCGTTTGATGAACTGGGCCTGTTCCTGTTCACCCTGCGCAACGGCAAACTGGCCGATCTGCAACGCGGCGGCGGCATGTGCTATGCCGAAAAGCTGTTGATCTCGCGCAAGGATCAGCATTCGCCCTGCCACACCCATGTGATCAAGGCCGAAGACATCATCAACCGGGGCGGCGCAAAACTGGCCGTACGGCTGAACGGATCAAACCCCGATGGCAGCTTTTCCGAAACCCAGGGCGGGGTGGTCTATTGTGATGGCGTCCCGCGCCCCTTCACGGGCGGCGAGGTGATCCTGCTGTCACCGGGGGAAAGCGTCACGCTCCTGCCGGGCGACTGGCACGCCTTCTGGGGCGAAGGCGGCGATGTGCTGATCGGCGAAGTGTCGACCGTGAATGACGACGTCACCGACAATGTCTTTGTGTCGCAAAAGATCGGCCGCTTCTCGCAGATTGAAGAAGACGTCGCTCCCACCCATCTGCTGGTCGCGGATTACGACCGCTGGCTCGCCTGATCACGGGCTGAAAATTGAGAAGGGGCGCGACGGTTACCCGTCGCGCCCCTTTCTCAATCTGTCAAAGGTGTCCTGTCAGACTGGCAAAGGCGCAATCAACTCGGGGTCCAGCGGAACCGGGGCCGGCAGGGCCGGCATCACCGGCTCTGGCACCACCGCAGGCGCGGCAGCGGCCTTGGGCTTCGGCGCGGGCGGCGGCAGGACCAGACGGGTGGGGTATTGCCCGTCCCGCGTCAGCACGACGACCTTTTCGCCGCCCTTCAGGCGGTTATACAGATCCATCACATCCTGATTGATCATGCGGATACACCCAGATGAGGCATTCCGCCCGATCGACCGCCATTCCGGCGTGCCGTGGATACGATAGCCGTAATCCACACCATTCGTCGTCAGATAGATCGCGCGCGCGCCCAGCGGGTTCGACGGTCCGCCCGGCTGCCCGTCCTTCCACTTCGCCAGCTTCGGATCGCGGGCGATCATTTCGGCGGGCGGGGTCCAGGTCGGCCAGGGCTTCTTTTCGCTGACAATCGCGGTGCCCGCCCATTCAAACCCGGCGCGGCCCACAGAGATGCCATAGCGGATCGCCTGGTTCTTGCCCGTCACATAGTGCAACACGCGCTGCGACGGGTTGACGATGATCGTCCCCGGCGCTTCGTTTGTCTCGAAATAGACAGACTGGCGGCGGAATTGCTGCGGGATTTCTTCAACCGGCAGGGCAGGGATGTCGATATTGGCATCTTTGGTGGCCAGATAGGCCCCCTCGATCTCTTTCGCGACGCCGGGCTTGGCCGCGCCCGATGTGGACATGCCTTCGCCATGCGGCACGCAGGCAGACATCAACCCGGCAAAAGCGCCGACAATCAGAACGCGGACAAGGCTGTGAAATCGAAGGCGCATCAATCTATCGGTCCATATGTTTCGCGAAGGGCGAGCAGCGCCTGCGCGTGTTTCCGCCCGTTAATCTATCCGCTGCAGTTGCTTGCGTCAAAGAATCAAAGCGTCGTCCGCACCTGCCAAAGCTCGGGGAACAGCTGAACCTCCAGCATGCGTCGCAGATAGGCCACACCTGATGTGCCCCCGGTGCCGCGCTTGAACCCGATCACCCGTTCCACCGTGGTCACATGGTTGAATCGCCAACGGCGGAAGTAATCCTCGAAATCCACCAGCTTTTCGGCAAGCTCATAGGCCTGCCAATGCTGCTCCGGGTCGCGATAGACCATTTCCCACATCGCCCGCACGCCATCATCGGCCACCCACGGCGCGGCAATGTCGCGCGTCAGCACCGCCTCCGGCACTGGCAGCCCCAGCCGCGCCACATGGGCCAGCGCGGCATCATAGAGCGACGGCCGCGCCAGTTCGGCCTGCAACTTCGCCATCAGATCGGGCCGGTGCGCATGGGGCCGCAGCATGGCCCCATTGCGATTGCCCACCGCATATTCGATCAGCCGGTATTGCCAGCTTTGAAACCCCGATGATTGCCCAAGATCATCACGGAACGTGGAATAGTCCGACGGCGTCATGGTGCGCAGCACATCCCACGCGGAATTGAGCTGTTCAAAGATGCGCGACACCCGCGCCAGCATCTTGAAGGCCTCCCGCGCCCGGTCGGCGCTGATCATCCGCCGCGCGGCGTCCAACTCATGCAGCGCCAGCCGCATCCACAACTCGGATGTCTGGTGCTGGATGATGAACAGCATCTCGTCATGCGCCTCTGTCAGGCAATTCTGTGCGTTCAGGATCTTGTCGATCTGAAGGTAGTCGCCATAGGACATGCGCCCGTCAAAGGACATTTGCGCGCCGTCGTCGGATGGGTTGAAAGGGCAGGTGGTCATGTCTCGGTCTCCTGTTCGGGAAAAGGGTTCAGGACGAGAAGGCCTTTCTGCAATTCAGAACCGAAAGATTGCCCATGCGCCGCCACAGCGCGGCCCATCCCTGCGGGCGGCAGACGGGTGGCAAGGGGCAGTGCAGCGGGGGCGTCATGGCGCGCAGCCCGCAAGGCCAAGGGCGTCGCAAACCGCCGGGTCCATCACGCGCGCAGGATCATCGGGCAGGGTGACCGCCATCTCGCCGGTCAGCGACCAGACCGCCCAGGCAATGCCCTGCTGCTCGGCCCCGGCCCGCTGATCGGCGATATAGCGCAGGGCGTCATCGCCCGGAAAACGGCCCTCCTGATCGGTATGGATCGCCCCGAACTCCCCGAGGATCAGCCGCCGCGCCGGGATACCATGCCGTGCCGCCCACTCCGCCGCGCGGGCGCTGACCGCAGGGCCGATGTCATCGGGCATCGCGCGATAGGCGGCAATCTCGGCGGCAATCGCTGCTGGGTCCGCCGCCCCCTCTGCCGCCTGCATCCGCAGCGCCGCCGCCGCCGCCCGCTCCATCGCCGTCACATCATCCAGCGATGACGGCGGATAGGGCAGGCGCGAGATGTATTTCAGCGGTGATCCTGTCCAGTTCGCCGACTGATGGGTAAAGGGAAACGGGTCATAGCTGTGATAGGACCAGATGACGTTCTCATCGCCGATCCGCTCCGGATCGACGCGCTCCAACCCGTCAATCCCGCCCCAGCACGCCCCAGACAGAACCAGCGGCAGGTCCGGCGCCCCCGCCCGCGCCACGGCATGCATCTGCGCCAGCATGTCGGGCCAGCGTTCGGGCGGCGCATCGGCGCTGTCATCCCAGATGGCATCGCAATCCAGCGTGGGTTCGTTCAGCGGCTCGAACAATGTCCGCTCGGGCGGCAATCCGTCCAGCGCCGCCGCAACCCGCCCCACCAGCGGCAGATAGTCCGGCCACAGGCGGCCCACCACATCATCGGTGCCCCAAACCTCATCCGGGCGGGGGATGGAATGCAGGTCCACGATCACCGTCAGCCCCGCCTCATGCCCCATCTCGGCCGCCGCGCGGATGTCCGCGATCAGCGCGTCCTGCGCCGGACCGGGACCAAGCGCCAGCATCGGGCCGGGGTCAAACGGCATCCGCAGGAAATCGAACCCGTCGGCGCGATAGCGTTCAAACTCTTCCTTCCCGACAAAGCGGCGCCAGTCGGGAAAGGGCGTCAGAAACCCCTCACGCGCCAGCATGTCATCAACAGCCAGCCACTCCACCCAGATCTCAAGGTTCAGCCCCCGCGCCAGATCGGGCGTCTCTGCCGCCACCGGGCGCATCGCGCCCAGCAGCAGCAATGCCGCAAGCGCCGCGCCGCGCCTAGCTGGCCGCATGGATATCCACCTCGGCCAGCAGCGCCGGTGAGGCAAGGCCTGCCACGATCAACAGCGTCGCCGCAGGCAATGGGCCATCTCCGATCCAGGCATCCCGGCGGGCGCGATAGGTGGCCACGGCCTCGGGCGTGTTCTGGGTCAGATAGACCGTCACTTTCACCAGATGCTCCCGTGTCATTCCGGCCGACGCCAGCCCCGCATCGACATTGGCAAAACAGGCATCCAACTGCGCCGCCAACCCTTCGGCCACCCGCCCATCGGGAAGGGTGCCGATCTGACCTGCCAGATGCAGCCAGCGCGCCGCCCCCTCGACCAGTACAGCATGGGCATAGCGCGACGCAGGCGCGGCAATGCCTTCGGGGTTCCAGCGGCGAATGGTGGTCATGGCGGTCCTCCCAAGCGTCAGTGACGCGGCCCGTTGTTATGCGTCAGGTGACGCGGGCCTTGGTCTTGTAATCTGTCCTGTCCCAAAGCGCCTTGTCCATCACTTCGGCCAGTATCCGAACGGCGGCGCTGACATCGTCAAACGTGGTGTAAAGCGGCGTGAAGCCGAACCGCAGGATATCAGGCGCGCGGAAATCACCGATCACACCGCGCGCAATCAGTGCCTGCATGATGGCATAGCCCTCCGAGTGGCGGAAACTGACCTGCGATCCGCGCAAGGCCGGATCGCGCGGGCTGGCCAATGTCAGGGTGGGGCAGGCGGCCTCTACCCCTTTGATGAAGGCTTCGGTCAATTCGATCGACCGCGCGCGCACGTCGGCCATGCTGGTCATGTCCCAGACATCGAGCGCCGCTTCCAGCGCGGCCAGTTGCAGTACGGGCGGCGTGCCGACGCGCATCCGCTCCACCCCGCGACCGGGGCGATAGCCAAGGTCAAAGGCAAAGGGGGATTCATGCCCCAACCAACCCGAAAGCGCCGGTCGCGCCACTTCGGCATGACGCGGGGCCACATAGATGAAAGCCGGGCCACCGGGGCCGGAATTCAGATACTTGTATGTGCAGCCCACCGCGAAATCCGCGCCCACCCCGGCCAGATCCACAGGCAGCGCGCCCGCCGAATGCGCCAGATCCCAGATCGTCAACGCCCCCATCGCATGGGCACGCGCCGTGATCGCCGCCATGTCATGCTTGCGGCCCGTGCGGTAATCCACCTCGGTGATCAACGTGACGGCGACAGTCTCATCAATCGCATCCAGCACCTCTTCCGGCGCAACCGTCCGCAACGAATACCCATCGCCCAAAGTCCGCACCAACCCATCGGCCATATACAGATCAGACGGGAAGTTCCCGGTATCCGACAGGATCACCCGCCGCGTCGGGTTCATCTCAAGCGCCGAGGCCAGTGCCTGATACACCTTGATCGACAGCGTATCCCCCATCACCACCGTGCCGGGTTCTGCCCCGATCAGCCGCGCAATCCGGTCGCCCACGCGGGCGGGCTGTTCCATCCACCCGGCCTTGTTCCACCCGGTGATCAGCATCTGGCCCCATTCCGCCTCTACCGCCTGCGTCACACGCGCAGCGGCGGCCCTGGGCAACGGCCCCAGCGAATTACCGTCCAGATAAATGATCCCCTCAGGCAGCACAAAAGCCGCCCGCGTGGCGGCGAAATCGGTGGTCATGGAACTCTCCCTCTCATTGCGCGCAGAATGACCTGTCCAAGCCTTAGGCACAACCCGCCCCCATGGCGGCCACAGTGCCGCATTCACGCGGCCATGCGTCGAAAACCGGCCCTTGGGGGCTTGCCATTCCCGGCGCGGAACGGAACAAATCGCGCAACACCGTGAAAGGCGAACCGCCCGTGTCGAAACTGATCGACCTGCCACCGATCTGGCTTGCCGCCTTTCTGGCGGCGGTCTGGGGGATTGACCGGCTCCTGCCGTTCAACCTCTTCGGCGCGCTGGGCGATATGCTGGCAGCGGGGCTGGCACTGGTCGGCGCGGGGCTGTTCGGTGGCGCGATCAGGGCCATGGCGCGGGCCAAGACGACCGTGATCCCGCACCGCATCCCGCAGGCGCTTGTCACATCAGGCGTCTTCCGCCTCAGCCGCAACCCGATCTATCTGGGCGATGCGGCCTTTCTCTTGGCGGCGATCCTGTGGTGGGATGTCCCGCAGGCGCTGCCGCTGGTGCCCGCCTTCATGCTTCTGATCCGCAACCGGTTCATAAGGCAGGAAGAAGCGCGCCTCCGCGCCGGCTTTGGCGCGGCGTTCGACGATTGGTCCGCCCGCGTGCGGCGCTGGCTGTAAGGCCCCCGATGGAATTTCCGGCAACAGTCGGAAAAGTTGCAGCGGGGGCTTTGAAATATTCTTGCGCGGTGATAGATGGCGCAAGGTTGAGCAACCGGATGCTGCATTGGCAGCGACAGACGGGGGAAAAAGCGTGAAGATCGGGGCACCGAGAGAGATTTTTGAGGGCGAGAACCGGGTGGCAATGACCCCCGATTCCGTGATCGCACTGGCCAAGCTGGGCCATACATCCGTGGTTCAATCCGGGGCAGGGGCCAAGGCCGGCTTTTCCGACGCCGCCTATGCGGCCGCCGGGGCCGAGGTTCTGCCCGACGCCAAGGCCGTCTTTGACGCTGCCGATGTGGTGGTCAAGGTGCGCGGTCCCGAACCTTCAGAGGCGGCGCTGCTCAAGCGCGGCCAGACCCTGATCAGCTTCTTCTGGCCCGCCCAGAATGAGGCGCTTCTGAAGCAGGTTGCCGACGCAGGCGCCACGGTCGTCGCGATGGACATGGTGCCGCGCATTTCCCGCGCGCAAAAGATGGATGCCCTGTCGTCGATGGCCAATATCGCGGGCTACCGCGCGGTGATCGAGGCCGGGAACAACTTTGGCCGCTTCTTCACCGGTCAGGTCACGGCAGCGGGCAAGGTGCCCCCGGCCAAGGTTCTGATCGTTGGTGCAGGCGTTGCGGGACTTGCCGCCATCGGCACCTCAGTTTCGCTCGGTGCCATCGTCAACGCCTTCGACGTGCGCCCCGAAGTGGCCGAACAGATCGAATCGATGGGCGCCAGCTTCGTCTATCTGGAATTTGATGCCTCTGAACTGCCTGACGGGGCCGCGACGGGCGGCTATGCCGCGCCCTCCAGCCCGGCCTTTGCCGCCAAACAGCTGGCCAAATTCCGCGAACTTGCGCCGGAAATGGACATCGTCATCACCACCGCCCTGATCCCGGGCCGCCCCGCGCCCAAGCTCTGGACGGCGGACATGGTCGCGATGATGAAGCCCGGCTCTGTCATCATCGACCTTGCGGCCGAACGCGGCGGCAACTGCGACCTGACGGTGGCCGATCAGAAGATCGTCACGGAAAACGGCGTCACCATCGTGGGTTACACCGATTTCCCCAGCCGGATGGCGACCCAGTCCTCGACGCTTTACGCCACCAACATCCGCCACATGCTGACGGACCTGACACCCAAAAAGGACGGCGTGATCTTCCACAACATGGAAGACGACGTGATCCGTGGCGCGACCGTGGCGCATGACGGCGCAGTCACTTACCCGCCACCGCCGCCCAAGATTGCGGCCATCGCGGCAGCCAAGCCCAAGGAAAAGGTCAAGGAACTCACGCCCGAGGAAAAGCGGGCCAAAGAAGTTGCTGCCTTCAAGACCCAGACCCGCAATCAGGTGGGCATGCTTCTGGGCGGCGGCGCGCTGATCCTGCTCGCGGGCATCTACACCCCCGCCAGCTTCATGTCGCATTTCATCGTCTTCGTGCTGTCGGTCTATGTCGGTGTTCAGGTGATCTGGAACGTCTCGCATTCGCTGCACACGCCGCTGATGGCGATCACCAACGCGATCTCTTCCATCATCATCCTTGGCGCGCTGATGCAGATCGGGTCGGGCAACTGGCTTGTCGTCATCCTTGCCGCGCTGTCGGTCTTTATGGCGGGGATCAACATTTTCGGTGGCTTCATGGTCACCCGGCGCATGCTCGCCATGTTCCAGAAGTCGTAAGGAGTAGCGCGCGATGGAATACGGATTCACCACCGCCGCCTATGTTGTTGCGGCTGTTCTCATCATCCAATCCCTGGGCGGGTTGTCGGGTCAGGAAAGCGCCAAGCGCGCCGTCTGGTATGGCATCTTTGGCATGGGTCTGGCGGTCGTCGCCACGCTCATGGGCCCCGGTGCAGGCAACTGGCTGATCTCTGTCGTGATGATCGCGGCAGGCGGCGCCATCGGCTGGGTCGTCGCACAGCGCGTGCAGATGACCGAAATGCCGCAACTTGTGGCGGCCATGCACTCCCTCGTCGGTCTTGCCGCCGTTTTCATCGGCTTCAACGCCGAAATTGAAATGGTCCGCATCGCCTCGCTCATCGCCGCAGGTGATGCCGATGGCCTGAACGCCCTGACCGGCTTTGCCCAGAAAGTGGCCGAAAAATCGGCGACTGAAATCAACATCCTGAAGATCGAGGTTTTCCTCGGCGTCTTCATCGGCGCGGTCACCTTCACCGGGTCGGTCATCGCCTATGGCAAACTGGCCGGCAAAGTGGATGGCAAGGCCAAGAAACTGCCAGGTGGCCACGCGCTGAACGCGGGCGCGGCGATCCTGTCGGTGCTGCTCCTTGTGCTTTACATGCAAGGTGCCGGCACTTGGGCGCTGATCCTGATGACGCTGGCCGCCTTCTTCATCGGCTATCACCTGATCATGGGCATCGGCGGCGCGGACATGCCCGTCGTGGTGTCGATGCTCAACAGCTATTCCGGCTGGGCAGCGGCGGCGATCGGCTTCTCGCTTTCCAATGACTTGCTCATCGTTGTGGGCGCGCTGGTCGGCTCTTCGGGTGCGATCCTGTCTTACATTATGTGCAAGGCGATGAACCGGTCGTTCATCAGCGTCATCCTCGGCGGTTTCGGTGGCACCACCGGCCCCGCGATGGAGGTGACGGGCGAACAGATCGCCATTGATGCCGAAGGTGTGGCCGCAGCGCTGAACGATGCCGACTCCGTCATCATCATCCCGGGCTATGGCATGGCCGTGGCACAGGCACAGCAATCGGTGTCGGAACTGACCCGCAAGCTCCGCGCCAAGGGCAAGAACGTCCGCTTCGCCATCCACCCGGTGGCGGGCCGTCTGCCGGGCCACATGAACGTGCTGCTGGCCGAGGCGAAGGTTCCCTATGACATCGTTCTGGAAATGGACGAGATCAACGATGACTTCCCCGAAACCGATGTCGCCATCGTCATCGGCTCGAATGACATCGTGAACCCCGCCGCGCAGGAAGACCCCAACAGCCCCATCGCCGGGATGCCGGTGCTCGAATGCTGGAAGGCGAAGCAGGTGTTTGTCTCCAAGCGCGGGCAGGGCACCGGCTATTCCGGGATCGAGAACCCGCTGTTCTTCAAGGAAAACACGCGGATGTTCTACGGCGACGCCAAAAAGAGCATCGACGCGCTGCTGCCGATGATCGACTAACAGGCGCTGCGCTTCAACGAACCACCCAAAGGCCCCGGTCGCAGGACCGGGGCCTTTTGCCTTTCAAGGCCATCACCGCCAGAGGCCCGGCCCGGCAAAAAGCCCCGGATCAAGCCCGAAACCGGTTTTCATCTGCCCCAATCCCGCGCAACCGCGCACAACCTTCGGGCTTTTCTGCAACATCCGCCTTGCATACCCCGGTATTCCTTCAATTCTCTGGAAGCGTCGCCCCCGCCATCCTACCTCGCTGGAAAGCCTGACAGGACACACATGCCCACCGTATCGGACCACCCGCTTCGCTATTCCCTTGTGAATGAATTGCACGCGCGGCCTTTCCCCGCGCTCGAGGTGCCCTGTCACGCCGTCTACATGGCCTTCAAGGAACCGCTCGACGCCGCCAACCGTGACCGCAGCCTCGACCGCGCGCACCTTCTGGCCCTGCTGGATCGCCACGCCTCGGCCCATCCGCAGCCCGATGCCACCCATTTCTCTGGCCCCATCGGGCGCTCCGATCTGAAATGGGAAAGCCATACCGAGTTCGTCACCTATTCCGCCTTCGGCCCCGGCCTTTCCACCCGCCCCTTCGATCCGGCCGAGGCCGAGGTCTTCCCCGATGACTGGCTCGCCACCGCGCCGGGCAAGCGCATCTGTTCCGTCCTGATCCGGGTCGAGGAACTGCCCGAAGACGACGAGGCCGTCATGGCCAAGCTCGAAGACTGGTTCGTTCCCGAAAGCCTCGCCGTCAGCCGCGTGGTGGATGGCGCGGCCATCGTCGCGGGCGATTTCCGCATCGACCCCGCCGGTCACATGCGCTTTGCCGTCTTCGTCCGCCCCGGCACCGGCTCGCGCCGCGTGGGCCGCATCGTGCAACGCCTGTGCGAGGTGGAAACCTACCGCTCCATGTCCATGCTGGGCCTGATGCGCGCGCGCCAACTGACAGGCCGCCTGAACGCGCTTGACCCGCAGCTGATGGAACTCGTTTCGGCCCTCGATACGTCTGAGCGCTCGCCCGAGGCGGCCTTGCACGAACTGCTGACCATTTCTTCGGAACTGGAAAGCCTCGCCGTGCAGTTTTCCTTCCGTTTCGGCGCCACCGCGGCCTATGAGGCCATCGTCAACCAGCGGATCGAGGTGATGCGCGAACAACGCATCCTTGGCCGCCAGACCTTTGGCGAATTCATGATGCGCCGCTACGATCCCGCCATGCGCACGGTGAAATCCGCCGAGGCGCGGCTCAAAAGCATGGCCGAACGGGCGCAACGTGCGGCGGAACTCTTGCGCACCCGCGTCGATGTGGAACGCAGCGCGCAGAACCAGAAGCTGCTGGAAAGCATGGACAAACGCGCCGATCTGCAACTGCGCCTGCAACGCACGGTCGAAGGCCTGTCAACGGTGGCCATCAGCTACTATGCCGTGAACCTCGCCGCCTATGCGCTGGAACCGCTCGCGCATCAGGTCCATCTGTCCCACGGCGCGCTGCTCGCCATCCTGACGCCCATCGTCCTTGTCGGCGTCTGGCTGATGGTCCGCCGCATCCGCAACCATTTCGACTGACCACCCAAGGCTTGCTCAGGATCAAGGACAGCCCCCACCCGCTGCGCCAGTATGGCCGCACTTGGAAACCGGGGCGCGCGCATGATCTGGGTGAAACTCATCGGAATTGGTCTGGCCTCTGTCCTGCTTCTCTGGGGCAGTCTGGCCCTGCTGGGCGCATGGCTCTGGCCGCAACGCATGGCCGAGATGCAGCGCAGGCTGGCGGCAGCAGAACAGAACCTTCCCGACGCCGCCTATGATCCGGCGCAGCTTGACGGCCTGCCTGCCCCCGTCGCCCGCTATCTGCATGCGGTGCTGACCCCCGGCCAGCCACGCATCCGCCGGGCTGAAATGGCGCATGAGGGGCTTTTCAACATGGGCGAGGGGGCCGATAACTGGAAACCCTTCACCTCCACCCAAAGTGTTACCGTGGCGCGGCCCGGGTTTGTCTGGGATGGCCGCATTGCCATGGCTCCCGGCCTGCCAGTGCGGGTGATCGATGCCTATGTGGCGGGCGAAGGCATGCTTCTTCCCGCCATCCTTGGGATGATCCCGCTTACCCGGCTGGAAGGCGGCGGCGCGATTGCCGAAGGCGAGTTGTTGCGTTGGCTTGCCGAAACCCCGTGGTACCCCACGGCGCTGCTGCCGGGTGGTGCAGTGTCCTGGGCCGCGATCGATGATCACAGCGCGCGGGCAATGGTCACCGACGGGGCGGTAAAAGTTGAACTGACCTTCACCTTCGGCCCTGATGATCTGATCACCACCATCCGGGCCGAGGCGCGCAGTCGTACCGTTGCGGGGGCCATGATCCCTACGCCTTGGGAAGGGCGTTGGTGGGGCTATGAACGCCGCAACGGATTTGTCGTCCCGACATCTGGCGAGGTCAGCTGGATCCTGCCACAAGGGCGCAAACCCTATTGGCAGGGCCGCGTCACGGCCCTGCACGCAGAGTGATGATCACCGCCCGCGAATGCGCGGGTCCAGCGCATCGCGCAGACCGTCCCCGATATAGTTCACGCTCAGCACCGTCAGCGAAATCGCCAGCCCCGGCCACATCACCCGTTCCGGATAGGTGCGGATCTCGGCGATCCCGTCAAACAGCAGCCGCCCCCAGGTCGGGAAATCCGGCGGAAAGCCAAGCCCAAGGAAGGACAGCACCGACTCCGTGATGATCGCCGCCGCAATCCCCAGCGTCGCCGCCACCAGCACAGGCGACAGGACGTTGGGCAGGATATGGCGTGTGATGATCCGGCGCGACGGCGTGCCGATGGACCGCGCCGCCAGCACGAACTCCCGCTCCTTCAGCGCCAGCACCTCGCCCCGCACAACGCGCGCCGCCTGCATCCAGCTTGTCAGGCCAATCGCCATCACGATCAGCAGGAACGTGCCCAGCCGCGGCCCCAGCACACCCGCGATGGGATCGCGGAACAGAAAGATCATCACCAGCAGCAAAGGCAGCAGCGGCAGCGCCAGAAACAGGTCCGTCAACCGCATCAAAAGCCCGTCAAGCCGCCGGAAATACCCCGCGATCACCCCCACCGCCGTGCCGATGAAAATGGCGACCAGCATCGCGACCATCCCCACGGCCAAGGATATGCGCCCCCCGAACATCATCCGCGCCAGCATGTCGCGGCCCAGCTGATCGGTGCCCAAGGGATGCGCCAAGGATGGCCCCTGATTGCGCATCTTGAACATCTTCACCGTGTCGCTTTCGATGAAGTTAGGATCGATCCGCCAGATCAGCGGCCCGACAAGGCAGAACAGCGTCAGCGCGCCCAGCATGACCAGCGCCGTCATGGCGCCCTTGTGCTTGCGGAACTGCGCCCAGACATCGGCCCAGGGGCCGCGCACGCGCTCGGCCTGTGTCACTGTGGCGCTCGCCGTTTCGGGGGCCGACTCAGTCATAGCGGATCCTCGGATCAAGGATGCCGTACAGGATATCGGCAATCAGGTTGAACATCACGATCAGCACCGCAAAGATGAAGGTCACGGTTTGCACGGTGGGCAAGTCGGATACATGGATGGCATTGATCAGTGCCGCCCCGATGCCGTTGATCTTGAAGATCTGCTCGGTCACGATGGCCCCGCCAAACACCGTGGGCAGACCCAGCGCAATCACCGTCACCACCGGGATTAGCGAATTGCGCAGCACGTGCTTCATCACGACCTTGCCTTCGCCCATCCCCTTGGCCCGTGCCGTGCGCACATAATCCTGCCCAAGGTTTTCCAGCACCGAAGACCGGGTATAGCGGCTGATCTCGGCCGCGTTGAACAGCGCCAGCACGGTGACCGGCAGCGCCATCTGCAACATCATCGTCTTGAACGTGGCCCAGTCGACCACCTCAAGATTGGTGTCATAGATCGTCGGGAACCAGCCAAGGTTCACCGCGAAAATCAGGATCAGGATATTGCCGGTAAAGAAGGTGGGGACGGAAAACCCCGCCATGGCAAAGAAAGTGCCGGCCTGATCGAACCAGGAATACTGGCGATAGGCCGAATAGATGCCGATGGGCAGCGCGATCAGCACCCCGATCAGATAGGCGGTACCCACCACCGTCAGCGTCTGGGGCAGGCGTTCCCCGATGATCTGGAACACCGGCACCTTGGATTGCCAACTGATGATCCGCTGCGCGCCTTGGGCGAAATCGGTGCCGAACAGCGCGTCGATGCCATAAAGCGGCTCGATCCAGAAGAACTGCTTCAACCACAGCACATAGCGCACCATCACCGGCTGATCCGCGCCCATTGCGGCCAGCATCTTCTGCCGCACCTCAGGGGGAACCGTCAGCGGTATCTCGGAAAGCGGGCTCCCCGGGGCCAGATCGACCAGCAGAAAGATCACAAGGCTGATCAACAGCAGCGTGGGTATCGCCGCAAGCAATCGCCGGATGGTGAATGAAAGCATGAACGTCCTGTCCGCAATGAACGCAAGGGATGTGCCCGAGGGAACGCAAGGTAAGCGAAGGGCGCGGCAGGGAAGACCCCCACCGCGCCCCAACTCATGATCCGCTTATTTCACGCGGGTCCAGTCCTGCGCGTTCCACAGTTCGGTATCCCACGAATTCATGATGAACCCGTCCAGCGTGTTGGACTTGGCCGAGAAGCGGCCGCGATCCACCAGCGGGATGATCACATTCGTGTCCTTGGTCAGCATGTCGTTCATTTTCATGACCAACGCACCGCGTGCCTCGATCCCGGACGTGCCCGACAGTTCCTTCAGCAGCACGTCATAGGCCGGGTCGCAGAAGCGGTTGATGTTCTCGCCCTGCCACTGGTTGTCCGGACCCGGGATCTTGTCGCACAGATACTGCGCCATGTAGGGCTCGGCATCGGTGCCATCGAAGTTGTTGGCGTACATTTCCACGTCCGCGTAGAACTTCTGGAAGGTGTCGGGCGACGCCGCATCCCCACCAAAGAACACCGACGGGTCAATCGCCTTCAGCTCGACTTCCACGCCCAGCTCATTCCACCAGCCCTTGACCAGCGCCTGGAAATCCTGACGCACGGGGTTGACGGTGGTCTGGTACACGAGAGACAGCTTCTTGCCGTCCTTGTCGCGGATGCCGTCGCCATCGCTGTCGGTCCAGCCCGCGCCTTCCAGCAGGGCCTTGGCACCTTCCATGTCCTGGGTCAGGCATTCGGTGTTGTCCGATGCCTGGAACGCCGGGGCCGGCACCAGGTTGCAGGTCGGGCGGCCCGCGCCGCCATAGCCCACATCCACCAGCGTCTGGCGGTCAATCGCCATCGACAGCGCCTTGCGGACATTCGCATCGCTCAGGATCGGGTGCGGATGCTTGACCGTGGACCGCTCGCCTTCCGGCAGGGCCGGATCGGGGTTGGTCATGTTGATCTCGATCCGCTCCACCAGCGTGCCGAAAGCGTTGACAAAGGTGCCCTTGCCGCCGGCTTCCATCTGGGCCTGCTGCTCGGGGTTGATCTGGGTGTTCCAGGCGTAATCGAATTCGCCGGTTTCCATCACGGCCGAGGCCGCCGCCAGCGCATCGCCGCCGCCTTTCAGCGTGACCTTGGCAAAGGCAGGCTTCGCCGGATCGCGGTAATTCGGGTTGGCTTCCAGCGTGACCACGTCATTCACCTTGAAATCGGTGACGATGAAGGGGCCGGTGCCGATGGGCTTGGAATTCTGCTCGGTGCAGGATGCCGCCGCAGCGCCAAGGCAGGCCTCGAACTGCGCCTTTTGCAGGATCGGCGCGGTGCCGCCCGTGAACGGCTGATAGGGATAGGGCTTCGGCCCTTCGAATTTGACGACGACGGTCAGGTCATCGGGCGTGTCGATCGACGCGATGCCTTCGTACTTCGCGCCCTGCGCGCAGCCGCCTTCGGGATGGGTGCAATATTCCCAGGTGAATTTCACGTCAGCCGAGGTGACGGGCGTGCCATCCGACCAAACCAGGCCTTCCTTCAGCTTCCAGGTGATCGAGGTCAGGTCAGCCGAAACGCCGCCATTCTCGACCGTCGGAATATCCGCCGCAAGGCGCGGGAACATCTTGCCGTCCTGATCGAAACCGGCCAGCGGCTCCAGCACCAGCGACCCGGCCTCGACGTCCTTGGTCCCGGACGACAGATAGGCATTCAGCACCGAGACGGCCTGGTAATAGAATACCTTGACCTCGCCATCGGCGCCCCGTTCGGCATGGGCCGCCGGGGCCAGCGCAAAGGCCGCCGCAGCGCCCAGAAGGGCGGTTCTGAATTTCATTTCACTTCTCCTTGTTGGTTGTGCTCACGCACCTCGGCACCGGGGGATGCGTGCCCCCCGGCATTGTTCGGGCTGACCAGATGGCAGGCGACAAAGCGCCCGGCTTCCACCTCGATCAGCTTCGGTTCGACATCGCGGCAGACCGGCATCACGACCGGGCAGCGCGTGCAGAAATTGCATCCTTTGGGCGGGTTGGCCGGCGATGGCACATCCCCCGTCAGGATGATGCGCTGGCGCGTCGCCTCCAGCGTGGGGTCGGCCTCGGGCACCGCTGACAGCAGCGCCTTGGCATAGGGGTGCAGCGGGCGCGCATACAGCGCCTCGCGCGGCGACAGTTCCGCGATCTGGCCCAGATACATCACCGCCACCCGGTCCGCGATATGGCGCACCATGGAAAGGTCATGGCTGATGAACAGATAGGTCAGCCCCAGCCTGTCCTGCAAATCCTCCAGCAGGTTCACCACCTGCGCCTGAATCGACACGTCCAGCGCGGCTATGGGTTCATCGCAAACGATGAATTTCGGGTTCAGCGCCAGCGCGCGGGCAATCCCGATGCGCTGCCGCTGCCCGCCGGAAAACTCATGCGGGTAACGGTTGGCAAAGCGGCGGTTCAGCCCGACCTGATCCATCAACTCATGCACCCGGGCGGTCTTTTTCTCGGCCGACCAATCGGTATGCTCATCCAGCGGCTCGCCGATGATCGCGGCCAGCGTCATGCGCGGGTTCAGGCTCGCCTGCGGGTCTTGGAACACCATCTGCATCGTGGGCCGCTTGCGGCGCAGCGCATCGGGCGACAGCGTCGCAACATCCTCGCCGTCGATCACCACCGACCCGCCCGTCAGCTCATATAGCCGCAGCAGCGCCCGGCCCACGGTGGATTTTCCGCAGCCGGATTCCCCCACCAGCCCCAGCGTCTCGCCCGCCATGATGTCAAAGCTGACACCGTCCACGGCTTTTACCGCGCCGACCCTGCGGCGCAGGATGCCCGCATAGATGGGGAAATGCATCTTCAGATCGCGCACCCGAACCAGCGGCTCACCCTGCGTCACGCGCCCCCCGTCAGCCATGGGTCACCTCCGGGCTCCAATGGCAGGCGACGTCATGGCCTTGGCCCACAGGCTTGCCATCCACCGCCCGGCGCAGGGGATTTTCCGCCTCGCAGCGGTCATGCTTATAGGCGCAGCGCGCACGGAAGGGGCAGGCCACAGGCGCCCCCGACAGGATCGGCGGCTGGCCCTGAATCACCTCCAGCCGCGCCGCGCGTTCCCCGGTCAGCGACGGCACGGTCTTCAGCAACGCGCGGGTATAGGGATGCTGCGGATTGGCGAACAATTCCCGTACCGGGGCCTGCTCCACAACCTGTCCACCATACATCACCATCACACGGTCCGCGATACCTGCGATCACGCCCAGATCATGCGTGATCCAGACAATCGCCATGCCAAGCTTCTGGCGCAACTCTTTGACCAGTTCAATGATCTGCGCCTGAATTGTCACATCCAGCGCCGTCGTCGGTTCATCCGCGATCAGCACGTCCGGGTCACAGGCCAGCGCGATGGCGATCATCACCCGCTGCCGCATCCCGCCCGAAAACTGATGCGGATAGCTTTTCAGCCGCTTCTTCGCATCCGGAATGCCCACCAGCGCCAGCAACTCTGCCGCCCGATCCTCGGCCTGGGCCTTGGTCATGCCCATATGCTTGATCAGCGGTTCCATGATCTGGTTGCCCACGGTGAAAACCGGGTTCAGGCTCGTCATCGGGTCCTGAAACACGAACCCCACCTTCGCGCCCCGCACCGCCTGCAAATCGCGCGGGCTGAGCTTCAGCAGATCACGCCCGCCCAGCAGCACCTCTCCCGCCCGCACCTCGGCAGGGGGCGACGGCAGCAGTCCGATCAGCGACATCATGGTCACCGATTTGCCCGACCCGCTTTCCCCCACAACGCCCAGCAATTCGCCGGGCCGCAGGTGAAAGCTCACGGAATTCACGGCATGGATTTCGCCGCCGCGCGTTTTGAAAACGGTCTTGAGCCCCCGCACATCGAGGACAGGTTCCGCCCCATCGGGCATATGTAGACCCCCCAAGGTCACAGGATTATTGTTTTTCTCAGATGCAGCTTTGCGCTGTCACCCGGCGTGTGGGGGGGAGTGTTAGAGATTTTTTGCAATGCCGCAAGCCGCTTGTTCGCCCTTACCTTGCGTCACCCGGTGACGCCTTGACCACCCGGCAATCCCCCGCCAGTCTGCGCGCACCGCACAGGAAAGCATCGCATGCCCGCCGTCTCGACTCTTTCGCCCCGCGAAATCCTTGATCAGTTGGTCAAATTCCCAACTGTCAGCCGCGACACCAACCTTCCGCTCATCGACTGGGTGCAGGATTACCTCGCCCTGCAGGGAATCGACTCGCATCGCCACTGGAATGAAGACCGCAGCAAGGCCGCGCTTTTCGCCCATGTCGGCCCGTGGGAGGAGGGGGCGGTGGTGCTGTCGGGCCATACCGACGTCGTCCCCGTGGATGGCCAAAGCTGGACGTCTGACCCTTGGACGGTCACCGAACGTGACGGCCGCCTGTACGGGCGCGGCACCTGCGACATGAAGGGATTCGATGCCCTGTCCATCTGGGCCTTGGTCGAGGCGCATCAGCGCGGCGTCAAGCGCCCGCTTCAGATCGCGCTCTCCTATGATGAGGAAATCGGCTGCACCGGTGCCCCCCCGATGATCGCCGCCATGCAGGGCGTGCTGCCCAAAGGCGCCGCCGCCATCATCGGCGAGCCGTCCCTGATGAAGGTCATCAACGGCCACAAGGGCGGCACGGGCTTTCATGTGCATGTCAAAGGGTTCGAGGTCCATTCCTCGCTGCTGCCCTATGGCGTGTCGGCCATCATGGAAGGCGCGCGTCTCATCCAATGGGCCAATGACCGCAACGCCTGGATCCAATCACAGCCCCGCACCGCCGAGGCGCTGCCTTTTGACCCGCCCTTCACAACGCTGCATGTCGGCATGATTCAGGGCGGCACCGCCCATAACATCACCGCCGCCGATTGCCGCTTCGCGCTGGAAATGCGCGTCGTCCCGGGCGAAGAGGTCGAGGCCCACGCCCAGACCTTCATCGCCGAAGTGGCACGGCTTGAAGCCGCGATGCGGGCCATCCGGCCAGAGGCCGCCATCCACCTGGACCGTTTCTTCGGCGTCCCCGCCCTGACCCCTGAACAGGGCGGCGCAGCCGAGGCGCTGGCCCGCCGCCTGACCGGTGATAACGCATCGGGCGTCGTGTCCTACGGGACTGAGGCCGGCCAGTTCCAAGAGGCGGGCTACTCTGCCGCCATCTGCGGCCCCGGCGATATCGCACAGGCGCATCAGGCCGATGAATGGCTGGCCCTGTCGGAATTTCAGGCCGGCCACCGCTTCATGCACCGCCTGCTGGATGAACTCGCCCGATGATGCGCTTCCCGATCTCTGATGCCTCTCCGATCCGCTTTCCTGGCCCGCCCCCGGCGGCCTGCGATGTGGTGGTTCTGGGTGGCGGGGTCATCGGGGTGATGACAGCGTGGTTTCTTGCCGAACGGGGCCTCAAGGTCACGCTTTGCGAAAAGGGCCGCATCGCGGGCGAACAATCCAGCCGCAACTGGGGCTGGATCCGCCAACAGGGCCGCGACATGGGCGAATTGCCCATCATGATGGAAAGCCTGCGCCTGTGGAAATCGCTGGCGCAGGAGTTTGGCGAAACCCTTGGCTTCCGACAGGAAGGCGTCCTCTACCTCGCCAAGACCGAGGCCGAAGTCGGGCGGTTCGAAGCCTGGCTGTCAGACGCCAAACCCCATGGCGTCGACACCCATATGATTACCGCAGGCGCCGTTGCGGAAAAACTGAAGGGCAGCGCGAAGACCTGGGTCGCGGGCCTTTACACCCCGTCCGATGCGCGGGGCGAGCCGTGGCAGGCCGTGCCGCGCCTTGTCGAAGGGGCCATCGCGCGCGGCGCAGTGGTGGTGGAACACTGTGCCGTGCGGCGGCTGGATGTGCAGGCGGGCCGGGTGACGGGCGTGCATACCGAACAGGGCCGCATCGCCTGTGATCAGGTCGTGGTGGCGGGCGGGGCATGGTCGGCGTTGTTCCTGCGCAGCGAAGGGGTGAATATCCCGCAGCTTTCCGTCCTTGCCTCGGTCGCCGCGACCGAACCGATGGCCGAAATCTTTCCCGGCAATGCCTGCGACGACGACTTCGCTTTCCGCCGCCGACAGGACGGCGGCTATTCCATTGCGCCGGGATCGGGGCATGATTTCTATATCGGCCCCGACGCATTCCGCGACCTGCGCACCTATCTGCCGGTGCTGAAAAAGGATTTCCGCTCTACCAGTTTCCGCCCCATGGCCCCTAAAGGCTACCCCGATGCCTGGGGCACGAAACGCCGCTGGGGCGGGGATGAAGCCTCGCCCTTCGAAGCCGTCCGCGTGCTCAATCCCACCCCGAACATGGACCGGATCGCCAAGGTGCAATCCGCCTTTGCCGCAGCCTTCCCCGCCATGGGCCGCCCCCGCCTGCGCGCGGCCTGGGGCGGCATGATCGACACCATGCCCGATGTCGTGCCGGTGGTCGACCGGGTGGCGGCCCTGCCGGGCCTGACCATCGCCACGGGGATGAGCGGCCATGGCTTTGGCATCGGCCCGGGCATGGGCCGCGTGGTGGCCGATCTGGTGGCAGGCAACGACCCCGGCCATGACCTGTCCCGCTTCCGCCTGTCGCGCTTCACCGACGGATCGGTGCTGACTCCCGGCCCCTCGCTGTAATCTGGATGAGCGCGCCCCCAAGGGGGCCGCGCATTCCTTTTGTCTCGCCTGCGCGCCTTCGCGCTTGGCTCGGCTGATGGGGGCGCTGCCCCCAAACACCCGGGGTATTTGGGCCAAGCTGAAGGGGGCTTTAGGCGCTTTACTTCCCCGTAGGCGCAGGCTAGGCCGCGCGGCTTGATCAGGGGGCAGTGGATATGGGCGTGGCATTTGCGGGCATCGACTTTGGCACCTCCAATTCCACTGTGGGACTGGCCGATGCGACGGGCGCGCGGCTGATCGCGCTTGAAGGGGATCAGGTCACGCTTCCCTCGGCCGTGTTCTTTCATGCCGATGGTCTTCCCCCCACCTTTGGCCGCGCCGCGCTGAGCGCCTATCTGGAAGGCGATGAAGGCCGCCTGATGCGCGGGCTGAAATCCACGCTGGGATCGGGGCTGGTCAATGACCGCACTGTGGTGGGCAACCGGGCGATCACCTTTCGCGACATCGTGCAGCGCTTCATCACCCATCTGCGCGCGCGTCTGGATGCGGCCCAGCCCGGCCTGACGCAGGCGGTGTTCGGCCGCCCCGTGCATTTCGTGGACGACGATCCCGAAGGCGATGCCGCCGCCCAAGGCGTGCTTGAAGAGATCGCCCGCGCCTGCGGCTTTCGCGAGGTGGAATTTCAATTCGAACCCGTCGCCGCCGCGCTGGATTACGAACAGCGGCTGACGGAGGAGGAGATCGTTCTGGTCTTCGACATTGGCGGCGGCACGTCCGACCTGTCGGTCCTGCGCCTGTCGCCAGATCGCGCCCGCGCCCCTCATCGCATGGGCGATATCCTTGCCAATGGCGGCATCCGGGTGGGCGGGACAGATTTCGACCGCCTGCTGTCGCTGGCCGAGGTGATGCCGCATCTGGGGTATCTGTCGCCAAGCCGGGGCGGGCAGGGGATCATGCCGCGCCATTACTGGCTGGATCTGGCGACGTGGCACCGTATCAACACGCTTTATTCGCAGCGCACCATGGCCGATCTCAAGGCGCTCTGGCACGATGCCGACCAGCCCGATCTGATCGCCCGCATGATGCAGGTGGTCGATCATCGCCACGGCCACGCCCTTGCGATGGAGGTGGAGCGCGCCAAGATCGCCCTGTCGGATCTGGAGGCGACGCGCCTTGCGCTGTCGGCGCTGACCGGCGGCCCCAACCCCATGGCCCGGCGCGACCGGTTCGAAGAGGCCGTCGCCGCCCCCGTCGCCCGCATCCGCGCGCTGATCGACGCCACCATCGCCGATGCCGGCCTTACGGCAGACCGCATCGCCACGGTCTTCCTCACCGGCGGGTCATCACAACTTCCGCTGCTGCGCGCCACGGTAGCCGCCGCGCTTCCACGGGCGCGGCTGGCCACGGGCGATATGCTGGGATCGGTCGGCACCGGCCTTGCGCTGGACGCCCGCCGCCGCTTTGCCTGACAGGACTTGCGCCGGGGGACGGCTGCGCTAGGCTTGCTGGCAAAGGAGACTCCCATGCCCGTCAAGAACCGCTTCGCCGAATTGCTGCCCGAGATCACCGCCTGGCGGCGCGATTTCCACGAACATCCCGAACTGCTGTTCGACGTGCATCGCACCGCCGCCCGCGTGGCCGATCTGCTGCGCGGTTTCGGCTGTGATGAGGTGGTCGAAGGTATCGGTCGCACCGGCGTGGTGGGCGTGATCAAGGGCAAGACAGATACGACAGGCCGCGTCGTGGGCCTGCGCGCCGATATGGACGCGCTGCCCATCATCGAACAGACCGGCGTCCCCTATGCCTCCAAGACCCCCGGCAAGATGCATGCCTGCGGCCATGACGGCCACACCGCCATGCTGCTTGGGGCTGCCAAATACCTGGCCGAGACACGCAATTTCGACGGCACCACCGTGGTGATCTTTCAGCCCGCCGAAGAGGGCGGTGGTGGCGGGCGCGAAATGGTGGCCGACGGCATGATGGACCGCTGGGGGATCCAAGAGGTTTACGGCATGCACAACATGCCCGGCATCCCCGTGGGCCATTTCGCCATCCGCAAGGGCGCGCTGATGGCGGCAGCTGACCAGTTTGAAATCGTGGTCACCGGCAAGGGCGGCCATGCCGCCAAACCGCATGATTGCGTCGATACCACCGTCGTTGCCGCCCATATCGTCGTGGCGCTGCAAACCATCGCCTCGCGCAATGTCGATCCGCTGAAACAGGTCGTCGTTTCCGTCTGCACGGTCGAGACGGACTCGACCGCGCATAACGTCATCCCACAGGTGGTAAAGATGAAGGGCACCGTCCGCACCATGGATCATGGCGTGCAGGATTTTGTCGAAAAGCGGCTGGCCGAGATTGCCAATGGCACTGCCATGGCGCTGGGCGCACGGGCCGAGGTGCATTATGCGCGCGGCTATCCCGTCACCGTCAATGCGCCGGAAAACACCGATTACGCGGTCGAGGTGGCGCGTCAGGTGTCCGGTCAGGTCGATCCCGACACCGCCCCCCTGATGGGGGCCGAGGATTTCAGCTTCATGCTGAACGAACGCCCCGGAGCCTATATCTTTGTGGGCAACGGCGACACGGCGATGGTGCATCACCCGGCCTACAACTTTGATGACAACGTCATCCCCTTTGGCAGCAGTTGGTATGCCGGCATGGTCGAATCCCGGATGCCCGCCGCATGATCGGGGCGGGCCTCACGGCGGCTATCGCCGCGCTGCATGTCTATATCCTCGTGCTGGAGATGTTCCGCTGGGAACATCCCCGCACCCGCCGCGCCTTTGGCACGACAGAGGAGTTTGCCCGCGCGACCAAAGTTCTTGCCGCCAATCAGGGGCTCTATAACGGCTTTCTCGCCGCAGGCCTGTTCTGGGCCGTGATCGAAGGGGCAGGGGGCGCAGGCCGCCCCCTTGCGCTGTTCTTTCTTGGCTGCGTGCTGGTGGCGGGGCTTTACGGCGCCGCCACCGCCTCGCGCCGGATCCTGTTCATCCAGGCAGTCCCCGCCGCGCTGGCCATCGCGGCGGTTCTTGCGGGCATCTAGTCATAGCTCAGCTTCGTGGCCTTGCCGCGGAAGATGAAATAGGCAAGCACCGTGTAGCCCATGATCACGGGCAGCACGAACAGCGTGCCGACAAGGATGATCGACAGGCTCTCGGTCGAGGCTGCCGCCTCCCAGATCGTCAACCGTTCCGGCACGATATAGGGGTAAAAGCTGTAGGCCATCCCGAAGAACCCCAGCACCATCAGCACCGTCGCCCCTGCAAAGGGAAACCAGGCGAAACTGTCATTCGCCGTCGGCAACCGCCGCAACGCCAGCCACAACAGCGCCACCAGCAGGCCTGACATCAACGGCAGCGGTGCCAGCGCCACCACTTCGGGAAAGCTGAACCATTTGTCAAAGATGCGCTGCGATACCAGCGGCGTCGCAGCAGATACCGCCCCCATTCCCAGCACCACGCCCCAGATGCCGCCCTTGGCCCAATCCACCGCCTTGCGCTGCAACACCCCGTCGGTTTTCAGGATCACCCAGGCCGCCCCGATGAAGGAATAGGCCACCGCCAGCGCCCCCGCCGTCAGCGCGGCAAAGCCCACCTTGGCCCAGGTCCATTCCAGCCCCATCACATACATGCCCAGCATGAACCCCTGTGACAGCGCCGTCATCAACGACCCCGACCAGAACGCCACATCCCAGGGCCGCTTGTGCCCCAGCGGCGCCTTGGCGCGGAACTCGAACGCCACCCCGCGCAGGATCAGCCCGATCAGCATCACCGCCACCGGCAGATACAGCGCCGTCAGGATATCGCCATGCGCCACCGGGAACGCCACCAAAAGCAACCCGATGGCCAGCACCAGCCATGTTTCATTCGCATCCCAGAACGGCCCGATCGAGGCGACCATGCGATCCCGCTCGGCCTCATCGGCAAAGGGGAACAACAGGCCCACCCCCAGATCGAACCCGTCCAGCACCACATAAAGCAGGATGGACACCCCCATCAGCGCGGCAAAGATCAACGGCAGGACTTCCGGATCAAACATCCCCATCACTCCGCAGGCTGCATGCCGGGGCTTGTGACGGGGGCCGAAAGCACCCCGCCTTTGCGCGCCAGATGAAAGATCACGCCGACATAGGCCGCCAGCAGCGCCACATAGATCGCAAGATAGGCCAGCAGCGTCGACAGTACCATTCCGGCTGCGATGTCACCCACCGCCTGTTTCGTCGTCAGCACCCCCTGCACCAGCCAGGGCTGACGGCCGATCTCGGTCGTGTACCACCCGGCCAGCGTCGCCAGCCACCCGGCAAAGGTCATGGCCGTCACCCCCATCAGATAGGGCCGGGGCAGCGCCTCAACCCCACGGCGCCAGATCAGGAACATCCCCGCCCAGGCCACCACCAGCATCGCCATGCCCGTTGCCACCATCACCCGGAACGACCAGAACACAGGCGCCACCGGCGGGTGCATCACGGTGCCATCCTCGGCCACGAAATCATTCAGCCCCGGCACCACCCCCGCAGGGTCATGCTTCAGGATCACAGATGCCATCGACGGAATCCCAATCTCGAACCGGTTTTCGCGCGCCGCCTCATCCGGCAGGGCGAAGAGCAGCAACGGCACATTGCCCTGCGTCTCCCAGTTGCCCTCCATCGCCGCCACTTTCTGCGGCTGATGCTCCAGCGTGTTCAGCCCGTGCATGTCGCCCGCCAAAATCTGAATGGGCATCAGTACCGCACCAATCATCAACCCCACGCGCAGCCCCGTTGCCACCGCCGGATCGCGGTCATGGCGCAACATGCGATAGGCCGACAGACCGGCAATCAGGAAGGCCACGGTCAACCCGCTCGCCAACAGCATATGCACCAACCGGTACGGCATCGACGGGTTGAAGATGATCGCCCACCAGTCGGTGGCAAACACGATCCCGTCGCGCAGCTCATACCCCGCCGGCGTATGCATCCAGCTGTTCAGCACCAGAATCCAGAACGCGCTCATCGTGGTGCCAAAGGCCACAAGGAACGTCGCCAACGTGTGCAGCCATCCCGGCACCCGGCTTGCACCAAACAGCATGATCCCCAGGAACACCGCCTCAAGGAAGAAGGCTGTCAGCACCTCGTAGGCCAGCAACGGCCCCGCCACATTCCCCACCGTCTCCATGAAGCCCGGCCAGTTGGTGCCGAACTGGAACGACATGGTGATCCCCGACACCACCCCAAGGGCAAAGGACAAAGCAAAAACCTTCACCCAGAACATGTACAAGTTCATCCATTTCCGGTCCCCCGTCCGGGCAAAGCGCAGCTTGAAGAACAAGAGCACCCATCCCAGCGCGATGGTGATCGTGGGAAACAGAATGTGGAACGAAATGTTGGCTGCAAACTGCATGCGCGAAAGTATCAGGGTATCCATGACTCACCTTTCTGATTGCCCGTGATCTAGGGGCGATAAAGGCGGATACGAGGGGTCTGCGACGGGCTGCCCCATGCGACAGCCTGTCAGATCGAATCGTGGTTAACAAAGAAATTCCGCACCGCGCGTATGCACAGCTGTCTGCACCGCCATCTGCACCGGGCGCTGCATCGCAATTCTGGCAAAAAGGCAGAGGTAAACCCAGCGTTCTCAGGGGGTTAGATCGTCGATCCGGCCTTAACCGCCGGTATGGCTCATATGCCGCGACATCTTCCCCTGCACCCCGGCGCGGGAATAGTCGAAATCATGCCCCTTGGGCTTTTTCGCAATCGCGGCACGGATCGCCGCCTCCACCACCGCATCCTCCGGGCTCGCCCGCAGCGGCCCGCGCAGATCGGCCATATCCTCTTGGCCCAGGCACATGTACAATTCGCCCGTGCAGGTCAGCCGCACCCGGTTGCAGCTTTCACAGAAGTTATGCGTCAGGGGCGTGATGAAGCCCACCTTCTGCCCCGTCTCCCCCAACCGGACATAGCGCGCAGGCCCCCCCGACCGCTCGGCCAGATCGGTCAGCGCAAACCGCTCCGCCAACCGCGCCCGCAGGTCTTTCAACGACCAATACTGATCAAGCCGGTCCTCATTGCCCAGATCGCCCATCGGCATGACCTCGATGAAGGTCAGATCGTGGCCTTCTGCTGCGCACCAGTCAACCAGTTGAAAAAGCTCATCTTCGTTGAACCCTTTCAGCGCCACGGTGTTGATCTTCACCCGCAGCCCGGCCTCTTTCGCGGCCTCGATCCCGTCCAGAACCTGCGCCAACCGCCCCCAGCGGGTGATCTTGGCGAACTTGTCCGCGTCCAGCGTGTCCAGCGACACATTGATCCGCCGCACCCCACATTCGGCCAACTCGGCGGCATGTTTGCGCAATTGCGACCCATTGGTCGTCAGCGTCAATTCCTTCAGCGCGCCGCTCTCCAGATGCCTCGACATGGCACGAAAGAAGGTCATGATCCCCTTGCGCACCAAGGGCTCCCCCCCGGTGATCCGCAGCTTTTCCACCCCCAGCCGGACGAAGGCCGAACAAAGCCGGTCCAGCTCCTCCAGCGACAAGAGGTCCGCCTTGGGCAGAAAAGTCATGTTCTCCGCCATGCAATAGACACAGCGGAAATCGCAGCGATCCGTCACCGACACCCGCAAATAGGAAATCGGTCGGGCAAACGGGTCAATCAGCGGGGCAGGGCGCGCATCCATGACACAAGGTTAAGAACTATCCCCCACCCTCGCAAGTCACGAAGCGCCGCTTTCCCCCCCGCCCGCGTCAGACCTTCGTCGCGGGTCACGCTCATGCGCGTCAGGTAAAAAAGCCATTCTACCGGGAGGATCGCCCGCAAGACCTTGGTATCGCCCGCCAAACACACCGTGACCGCACGCAGCCCTAACCTGCCGTTAAGGTTAACGCGCGCCGGGAAAATAAGCTTATTCATCTTGGCCAAAATACCCTGGGGGTCCGGGGGCAAGCCCCCGGGGCCACCCACCAAGACCACCGTTACAGGTACCGCGCCGCTTCCTTCCGGGCAAAGGACTTCAACCCGGCGCCAGGCCCGTCCAGAAACACCCGCGCCCGCGCGGCATCGTGCTTCGACAGGTCACGCACCCACCAGGCCACCGCCTTCTGGATGAACCAATCGCGATCCGCCACATAGTCCGCCGCCCATCCCAAGGCACGCTCGCGGATGACAAGCTCTTGTTCTTTCAGGAAATTCATCTTGGCAAAGGGCAGGGTGACCACCAGCGCCGCGCGCCGGGTCCACATGTTTTCGCTCGCCGTCCAACCCGCCACTGTCTCGATCCGCGCGGGGTCTGCGACCAGCCGCTTCTGCGCGGCAATCGTGGCATGATCGGCCACGGCCCATCCCTCGAACCCCGGCACCCATGTGCAGATCAGGTCCCACACCGCCCCGTCGGGCCGGATGCGCGCCTGCGCCAGCAGCTTTGCCGCCGCCACCATCGCCTCATGGATGCCGCTCTCCCACAGCCCTGCCGCCAGTGCGACCCGCGCCTCGACATCCAACTCTGCCCGCCATTCTGCGACCAGTTCCTCGACCTGAGGCACCGTAACCCCCAGATATCGCCGGGAAACCTTGTGATAGGCCGCCATCTCGGCGGCCTTGCCCGCATCGGCCAAAGCCTCCAGTTGCGCCAGTGCCTCGGGGATCATTCCACCGTCACCGATTTCGCCAGATTGCGCGGCTGGTCCACATCCGTGCCCTTCGCAATCGCCGTGTGATAGGCCAGCAACTGCGCCGGAATCGCGTAAAGGATTGGCGCAAAGGCCGCCGGCACCTCAGGCATGGTCAGCGTCCGCCAGGTGCCCGCGCCCGCCTCGGCCACCCCGGCCGCATCGGAAATCAGCAGCACCTTGCCATGCCGGGCCATCACCTCCTGCATGTTCGACACCGTCTTGTCGAACAGCGCGTCACGCGGGGCAAGAACGATCACCGGAACGCGGGCATCAATCAGCGCGATAGGCCCATGCTTCAATTCGCCCGATGCATAACCTTCGGCATGTATATAGCTGATTTCCTTAAGTTTCAGCGCCCCTTCCAGCGCCAGCGGATACATCGCGCCGCGCCCCAGGAACAGCACATCCTGCGCCTCGGCCAGTTCTTCGGCAATCGCGGCAATCGGGGCCGACAAGGCCAGCGCGTGGTTCATCAACCCCGGCAGATTGCGCAGGCCCGACAGCAGTTCCGCCGCCCCCGCCGCATCCAGCCGCCCCCGGTCCAGCCCGGCCTTGATCGCCAGCAACGCCAACACCGTCAGCTGGCAGGTAAAGGCCTTGGTGGACGCCACGCCCACCTCCACCCCCGCCATGATCGGCAGGCTCAGATCGCTTTCGCGCGCGATCGAAGATGTCGGCACATTCACCACCGAAACGACCTTCGCCACCTTTTCCTTGGCATAGCGCAACGCGGCTAGCGTATCCGCCGTCTCGCCCGACTGGCTGACGAAGATCGCCCAACCCTTGTCCGACAAGGGAGGTTCGCGATAGCGGAACTCCGACGCGATGTCGATTTCGGCGGGCAGTCCGGCGATCTGTTCGAACCAATATTTCGCCACATGACAGGCAAAGGACGCCGTCCCGCAGGCCACCATCACCACCCGGTCCACCCCGGTGAAATCCACCCCTTCAGGCAGGTTCAGCGCGGGCACTGCTTTGCCGCCGGTATAGTGCTTCAGCGCATCCGCGATCACCACCGGCTGCTCGGCAATCTCCTTGGCCATGAAATGTTTGTAGCCCGCCTTCTCGACGCGCGTCTGATCAATCTGGATCCGCGTTTCGGACCGGTTCGCCCGGCGGTCGGCGGAGTCAAAGATCTCAGCCCCCTTGCGGGTGATCACCGCCCAGTCGCCCTCTTCCAGATAGGTGATCCGGTCCGTCATCGGCGCCAGCGCAATGGCGTCCGATCCCACGAACATCTCGCCCGTGCCATGGCCGATGGCCAAGGGGCTGCCCTTGCGGGCAGCGATCATCAGATCATCCTCGCCATCGAACAGGAAGCACAGCGCAAAGGCCCCATGCAGCCGGTGCAGCGTCGCGCGCGCGGCCTCGACCGGCGTCATCCCCCGCGCCATGTGCATCTGCGCCAGCAGGGCGATGGTCTCTGTATCGGTCTGGCTTTCCTGCACATAGCCGGCGGTCGCCAACTCCTCGCGCAATTCGCGAAAGTTCTCGATGATCCCGTTATGCACCACCGCCACCGGCCCCGCACGGTGGGGATGGGCATTGGTAACCGTTGCCGCGCCATGTGTGGCCCAGCGGGTGTGACCGATGCCCGCCTTCCCGGCGAGCGGTTCATGCACCAACAGATCAGAAAGGTTCACCAGCTTGCCCACCGCGCGGCGACGATCCAGTTTGCCACTGTTCACGGTGGCAATCCCGGCGCTGTCATAGCCGCGATATTCCAGCCGTTTCAGCGCCTCAACTAGCAGCGGCGCCGCCTCGTGATTACCCAAGACCCCTACAATTCCGCACATTATGGATGCCCTTTTGCCGCGTTGGCCTTGATGGATTTTAACTTTTCGAAAAATTTGGTCGCAAGGCCCGGTTTGTTCACCTGCTTGGCCCGGCCGATGGCCACAGCCTCGGCAGGCACGTCTTCCGTGATCACCGACCCCGATCCCGTCAGCGCGCCATCGCCCACCGTGACAGGGGCCACCAGCATCGTGTCTGATCCGATAAAGGCGCGTTTGCCGATCACCGTGCGGTGCTTCATCACCCCGTCATAGTTGCAGGTGATCGTGCCTGCACCGATGTTGGTGAACTCCCCCACATGGGCGTCGCCCAGATAGGTCAGATGCCCGACCTTCACCCCTTCATCGAGGATCGCATTCTTGATCTCGACGAAATTGCCGACATGCACATCTTCAGCCAGTTCCGCGCCGGGGCGCAGCCGGGCGAAGGGCCCGACCTGCGCGCCGCGGCTGATGTGACAGCCTTCCAGATGGCAGAACCCCTTGACCTCGGCTTCGCTCTCGATGGTCACGCCGGGGCCGAAGATCACGTTCGGCCCAATCACCGCATCGCGCCCCACCACTGTATCGAGGGCGAAGAACACCGTTTCCGGCGCTGTCAGCGTCACACCGTTTTCCAACGCCTCGGCCCGCGCACGCGCCTGAAAGGCGGCCTCCGCATCGGCCAGTTGCGCGCGGGTGTTCACGCCCAGCGTTTCCGCCTCGTCGCACAGGATAACCCCCGCCGACAGCCCCTCGGCCCGAGCCAAGGCTACGATATCGGGCAGGTAATACTCGCCCGCCGCATTGTCATTGCCCACAGCCGCGCACAGCCGCAACAAGGTGGCGGTATTGGCACAGACCACGCCGGAATTGCACAGCGTGACGGCGCGTTCATCCTCGCTCGCGTCTTTCCATTCGACGATCCGCGCCAGCGCCTCGCCTTCCGCGATCAGGCGGCCATAGCGGCCCGGATCAGCGGCGTGAAAGCCCAGCACCACCACCGCATGGCGTTTGCGCGCAGCCAGCATCGCCTGAAGCGTTTCTTCCCGGATGAAGGGCGTATCGCCATAGAGAACCAGCGCATCCCCCGCCACGCCCTGCAACAGCGGTGCCGCCTGCAACACCGCATGGGCTGTGCCCTTCTGTTCGGCCTGCACCACGGTCTGCGCATCCTCGTCAAAGGCCCGCGCCGATTTCGCCACCGCTTCGGCCCCATGGCCCGTGACCACAACCGTCACCTCGGGTTCCAGCGCGCGCCCGGCCTGCATGGCATGATGCAGCAGGGGCGCTGCCCCCACCTTGTGCAGCACCTTGGGCAGGTCGGAATTCATCCGCGTGCCCTGGCCCGCGGCCAGAATGATAAGCGAGACCGGCATACTGCCCCTTTCCTTCTTGTTGCGCCCGTTTTACCCCCATTAAGGCGGGCCGCAAGCCTTGCCCGCTTCACGGCTGTTTACGGGGTGTTTCAAGCGATGCGGACAGTGGTCTTCGATTTGGACGGAACTTTGGCGGATACCTCGGCCGATCTGCTGGCGGCGGCCAATGCCTGTTTCCGTGATCTGGGCCATGGCGACATGCTGACCCCGGCCGATACACTGACGGCCTTTCATGGCGGCAGGGCCATGCTGCGGCTGGGATTCTCGCGGTTGGGCGCGGTGTCAGAGGCGATGATCGACGCGCAGTATCCCCGGCTTCTCGTGGCCTATGCCGACGGAATTGACACCCATACCCGGCTTTATCCCGGCGCCATTGCGGCGGTCGAGGCGCTGCGGGGCAGGGGCTTTGCCACCGCGATCTGCACCAACAAACCCGAAGGTCTGGCCGAAACGCTGGTGGGCCGCCTTGGCATCCGACCCCTGTTTGATGCGCTGATCGGGGCCGATACGCTGCCCACGCGCAAACCGGATGTGGCCCCCTATGCGGCCTCGGTCGAACGGGCAGGGGGCAGCGTGGCCCGTTCCATGCTGATCGGCGACACCGATACGGATCGCAAAACCGCCCGCGCGGCGGGCGTTCCCTGTGCTCTGGTGACCTTCGGCCCCGAGGGGCGCGACATAGCGCGCCTTGATCCCGATGCCCTGCTGGACCATTTCGACGATCTGCCGGAACTGGCGGAAAGGCTGGTGATCTGATGGAACGTTTCATGGGCAGTTTCACCCAGCAAGAGCCGATCCCCGAAGAGGGGATCGAGGCCGCGCTTGCCGTCCTGCGCCATGGCCGCCTGCACCGCTACAACACCGCCCCCGGCGAAGTGGCGGAAACCGCGCTGCTGGAAGAGGAATTCGCCGCCCTGACCGGCGCGCGCTATTGCCTTGCCGTGGCCTCGGGCGGGTATGCCATGGCCTGTGCCCTGCGCGCGGTGGGCGTGGGGGCGGGCGATCCGGTGCTGTCGAATGCCTTCACCCTCGCCCCGGTGCCGGGGGCCATCGCCTCGGTCGGCGCGCAGCCCGTCTTTGTGGAAGTAACGCCCGATCTGACCATCGACCTCGCACATCTGGAGGCGAAGGCCATTGAGACCGGCGCGCGCGTCCTGCTGCTGTCGCATATGCGCGGGCATGTCTGCGATATGGAGGCGTTGATGGCGCTCTGTGACAGGCAGGACATCACGGTGATCGAGGATTGCGCCCATACCATGGGCGCCACCTGGCGTGGCGTTCCATCGGGGCGGCACGGGCAGGTGGGCTGCTATTCGATGCAGACCTACAAGCACATCAATTCGGGCGAAGGCGGCTTCATCATCACCGATGATCCGCAGATCGCCGCGCGCGCTGTGCTGCTGTCCGGCTCCTATATGCTTTACGCCCGTCACCGCGCCGCCCCCCCGCCCGAGGCGTTTGATGGCATCAAGCTGGACACACCCAATATCTCGGGCCGGATGGATAATCTGCGCGCCGCCATCCTGCGCCCGCAACTCCGCCTGTTGGCAGACCGCGTCGCCCGTTGGGGCGTGCTCTACCACATGTTGGAGACGGGCCTTACGGATACGCCCGCGCTGCGGCTGATCCCACGCCCGGAACACGAGGTTTATGTGGGATCATCCTTTCAGTTCCTGCTGCCGGACTGGCCCGCCGGGCGCATCCGCGCGCTGATTGCGCGGTGTGCCGCGCGGGGGGTGGAACTGAAATGGTTCGGCGCGCCGGACCCGGTCGCTTTTACCAGCCGCTATGACCACTGGCGCTATGCCAGCCCGGAACCGCTGCCGCAGACAGATCGCTTGCTGGCCGGGCTGATCGACATGCGGGTGCCGCTGACCTTTTCGCCCGAGGATTGCGCGCTCATCGCCCGCATCATCCGGGCCGAGGTGCTGGCCGTGCAGCAAAGCGGCGACGAGGCCGAGGCGGCGGTCCCCCTGGCCGACTGAGGGACGAAGAATTTTCTGCAAAAATTCTTCGATCCGATCCTTCAGCGAAGGATCGCGATTTTTCGCAGAAAAATCGCCCAGACAGAATTTTCGCGGAAAATTCTGCGGCTTACTGCGCCGGGGCCGCTTGCCACAGTGGCACGGTGGAAATCGACATCTTGGCCGACCCTTCGGTTATCTCGCGGGCATGGGCCACATAGATCAGCGTGTTGTTCCCCTCATCATAGATGCGGGTGACCGAAAGGGTCTTCAGCAGCAGCGATTGGCGTTCGGAAAAGATCTCCTCGCCCTCGGGTCCGCGCGCAATATCGCCCAGCGTGATCGGCCCTGTCTGGCGGCAGGCGATGGACGAATTCGACGGGTCTTCGAACCAGTTGCCCTGCACCAGACGATCCAGCGTCGAGCGGTCGAAATAGGCCAGATGGCAGGTCACCCCTGCCACATCGGGATCAGCCAGCGCTTCGATTAGGATGTCATTGCCGATCCAGTCCACCCCGACAGTTCCCACCTCTTCCGCCAAGGCAGCGCAGGGGAAAAGCGTAAGCGCGATCAGGGCGGCGGCACGCAAGGGCAGGCGGGACATGGCGACTTCTCCGGTCTGGGACAGGTCGCAGTGAAGCGCAAGCGGCACGCGGATACCAGCCCGGAACCGCAATCGGGGACGCGTTCGGCAGATTCCATCGGCGACTCAAGGACCTGCCATCGCGCCTCGCGTGCCGCGCTGCGGCAGAATGTCGGTGTGCTGTGGTATACAAGTCGCAAAGACTGAGGAAGATTGCACGGATTGCGTTGTCGCAGCCCCGTCTTTTGCCCCCGCCATTGGTTGACCAAGGCCGGGGGGCGGGGTAAACGAAGCGCCAAGAGATCAAGCAGCCCATCCGAGGCCGCAGCTCGCCAGTCGCCAGCCGAAGGAGCACCTCGTGGACCCACTTCTCCGAGAGTATCTTCCAATTCTCATCCTGCTGGCCGTCGCCGTCGGTCTGGGCCTTGTCCTGCTGCTGGCCGCGGCGCTCATCGCGGTGCGAAATCCCGATCCGGAAAAGGTGTCGGCCTACGAATGCGGCTTCAATGCCTTTGATGACGCGCGGATGAAATTCGACGTGCGCTTCTACCTCGTCTCGATCCTGTTCATCATCTTCGATCTGGAAGTGGCCTTCCTCTTTCCCTGGGCCGTCGCCTTTGGCGACATGAGCATGACAGGGTTCTGGTCGATGATGGTGTTCCTTGCCGTGCTGACCGTCGGCTTTGCCTATGAATGGAAGAAGGGAGCCCTGGAATGGGAGTGAGCACATCGCCCAACCAAGCGGGCGGCGACCATGAGGTTGCCGTAAAGGCCCTGAACCGCGAATTGCAGGACAAGGGCTTCCTGCTGACCTCGACCGAGGACATCATCAACTGGGCGCGGATCGGGTCCCTGCACTGGATGACCTTCGGTCTGGCCTGCTGCGCTGTCGAGATGATGCACACCTCCATGCCGCGCTATGATCTGGAACGCTTCGGCACTGCGCCCCGCGCCAGCCCACGGCAATCGGACCTGATGATCGTGGCGGGCACGCTGACCAACAAGATGGCCCCGGCCCTGCGCAAGGTCTATGACCAGATGCCCGAGCCGCGCTATGTGATCAGCATGGGGTCCTGCGCCAATGGCGGCGGCTACTACCACTATTCCTATTCCGTCGTGCGCGGCTGCGACCGGATCGTTCCGGTCGATATCTACGTTCCCGGCTGCCCGCCCACGGCCGAGGCGCTGCTTTACGGCATTCTGCAGTTGCAGCGGAAAATCCGCCGCACCGGCACCATCACCCGCTAAGGAAGACACGGCATGTCCGAAGCCTTGCACGAACTGGCGGCCCATATCGCCTTCAAGCAATCCGATGCGGTGCTTTCCAGTGCCGTCGCCTTTGGCGAACTGACGCTGGATGTTGTGCCGGAACGGCTGGAATCTTTGGTCGAATTCCTGCGCACCGACAGCGCCTGCCGCTTTACCAGCCTGGTCGACATAACCGCCGTGGATCACCCCGAACGGGCGGAACGGTTCGACCTCGTTTATCACTTCCTGTCGATGTACCAGAACCAGCGTATCCGGCTGAAAATGGCCATCGGCGAAGAAGAGATGGTCCCGTCGCTGACCGGGGTTCATCCGTCGGCCAACTGGTTCGAACGCGAAGTGTTCGACATGTTCGGCATCCTGTTTTCCAACCACCCAGACCTGCGCCGCATCCTGACGGATTACGGCTTTCGTGGCTTTCCGCTGCGCAAGGATTTCCCGACGACCGGCTATACCGAGGTTCGCTACGACGAGGCGCAAAAGCGCGTGGTCTATGAACCGGTCAAGCTGGTGCAGGAATACCGCCAGTTCGATTTCATGTCGCCTTGGGAAGGCGCCGAATACATCCTTCCCGGCGACGAGAAGAAGGGCTGATCCGTGGCGCAAGAGCCGACATTCCTGATCTGCACAGGGGCGACAAAGGCAGGCACGTGCTGGCTGTACCGCTATCTGCTGGCGCATCCGGACTGTCACCTGCGCGCGATCAAGGAACTGCATTTCTTCAACAGCGCCGAAGCCGGCACGATGCGCAACTGGCGCAAGCGCGAAGAGATGCGCCTGCTGCGTGCCCGCGCCCGTCAGGCCGAAGGCGACGCCAGCCCGGAAACGGCGCGGCTGATCCGTGATTTGACCGATTGGGTGGCGGTTCTGGCGCGCGGGCCGCGTGCTGTGGCGGCCTACCTGGACTACCTGACACAGGGGCGCGGCGACCGGCATGTGGTGGCCGACATCACCCCCGCCTATGCGATGCTGCCCGAAGCCCGGCTGCGCGGCATGGCCACGATGGCGACGGATGTACGCTTCCTCTACCTCTTGCGCGATCCGGTGTCGCGGCTCTGGTCGCAGGCGCGGATGCTGGGTCAGCGGCGCGCGGCCGATCCATCCGATTTCCCCGCGCAGTCGGTCGTGGCGATGACTGACATGCTGGACGGGATCGAAGGCGGCAAAGCCGATCGTGAGGATTATGCCGGCGCCATCGCACGCCTGCGTGCGGCCGTCGCGCCCGAAAAGCTTCTGATCCTGCTTCAGGATGAATTGATGACGATCCCCGGCATCGCCCGCCTGTGCCGTTTTCTGGGCATCGCCGACCACCCGGCAGATCTGGCCCATCGTGAACACGAAGGCCTGCCGCTTGATCTGCCAGCCACGCTGCGCGCCCGCGCACAGGCGGCCTTGCGCCCGCAATATGAATATGTCGCCCGTCTGATGCCGGAACTTCCGGCAAGCTGGCGCAGGAACATGACAGAGGTTCACGGATGATGGACGGTGCCTTCGACGACGCGCTGACAGGCGAACAGAAAATCCGCAACTTCAATATCAACTTCGGGCCTCAGCACCCGGCGGCGCATGGTGTGCTGCGCCTTGTGCTGGAACTGGACGGCGAGATTGTCGAACGCTGCGATCCGCATATCGGCCTGCTGCATCGCGGCACAGAAAAGCTGATGGAAAGCCGGACCTATCTGCAAAACCTGCCCTATTTCGACCGGCTGGATTACGTGGCCCCGATGAACCAGGAACATGCCTGGTGTCTGGCCATTGAAAAGCTGACCGGCACCAAAGTGCCGCGCCGCGCCAGCCTGATCCGCGTGCTGTTTTCGGAAATCGGCCGCGTGCTGAACCACCTTCTGAACGTCACCACGCAGGCGATGGACGTGGGCGCGCTTACCCCTCCGCTCTGGGGGTTTGAGGAACGCGAACAACTGATGGTCTTCTACGAACGCGCCTGCGGCGCGCGTCTGCACGCGGCCTATTTCCGCCCCGGTGGCGTGCATGTCGACCTGACGCCCTCGCTGCTGGACGATATCGACGCCTGGGCCGATCATTTCCCCAAGGTGCTGGACGATATCGACACGCTGCTGACGGAAAACCGCATCTTCAAACAGCGCAACGCCGATATCGGCATTGTGACCGAAGATGACATCCAGAAATGGGGCTATTCCGGCGTCATGGTGCGCGGGTCGGGCCTGGCTTGGGACCTGCGCCGTAGTCAGCCCTACGAATGCTATGACGAGTTTGACTTCAAGATCCCCGTCGGCAAGAACGGCGATTGCTATGACCGCTATCTCTGCCGCATGGCCGAAATGCGCGAGTCGACCAGCATCATCCGGCAGGCGATTGCCAAGCTGCGCGTGGAAAAGGGCGACGTGCTCGCACGTGGAAAGATCACGCCGCCGAAGCGGGCCGAGATGAAGACCTCGATGGAGGCGCTCATCCACCACTTCAAACTCTACACCGAAGGCTTCCACGTCCCGGCGGGCGAGGTTTACGCCTGTGTCGAGGCGCCCAAGGGTGAGTTCGGCGTCTATCTGGTCGCCGACGGCACCAACAAACCCTATCGCGCCAAGATCCGCGCGCCGGGATATCTGCACCTGCAATCCATGGATTACATCTGCAAGGGCCACCAGCTTGCCGACGTATCCGCCATCATCGGCACGATGGATGTCGTGTTCGGGGAGATCGACCGCTAATGCTCCGCCGCCTGCACCCTGTCCAACCGGACTCCTTCACCTTCACGCCCGCCAATCTGGAATGGGCGAAGGGCCAGATTTCCAAATACCCCGAGGGTCGTCAGGCCTCGGCCATCATCCCGCTGCTGTGGCGCGCGCAGGAGCAGGAAGGCTGGCTGACCCGCAAGGCGATTGAAACCGTCGCTGACATGCTGGGTATGGCCTACATCCGCGCTCTGGAAGTGGCGACCTTCTACTTCATGTTCCAACTGCAACCCGTGGGCTCCATCGCCCATGTGCAGATTTGCGGCACCACCACCTGCATGATCTGCGGCGCAGAAGACCTGATCAAGGTCTGCAAGGAAATGATCGCCCCCGCGCCGCATACCCTTTCCGCAAATGGCAAGTTCAGCTGGGAAGAAGTGGAGTGCATGGGCGCTTGCGCCAATGCCCCGATGGCCCAGATCGGCAAAGACTATTACGAAGACCTGACGCCCGCGAAACTGCGCGACCTGATCGCCCGCTTCTCCAAAGGCGAGGTGCCGGTCCCTGGCCCGCAGAACGGCCGCTATGCTGCCGAACCGCTGTCGGGCCTGACCACGCTGAAAGATTTCGAATCTGGGCGGCAGCAATACAACGCATCCGCCCAACTGGCGGTGGATATCGGAGACACGGTGAAGCGGATCGACGGCACCGAAGTGCCGATCCTGACGCCTTGGCTGGGCAAGGCGGCCACAGCCGCCGCACCCAAGAAGCCTGCCGCCAAAAAGCCTGCCGCGCCGAAGGTGGATGCCACCCCGGACGCACCCGCAAAAGCCCCGCGCAGCCGCGCAAAGAAAACACAGGACGAATGACGAAAAAACGAGGGAAGGGGCGAACCTGACGCCCCGCAAACAGGGATACGCGCATGAAACGAGTCGACAATCTGAATGCCCCTTCGCTGAACGGCTGGATCTTCGCCGTCGTAGCCGGGGTTTTGGCCTTTCTCATCGCAAAGGTGGTGGGCGGCTTTGATTACACGACCTCCGGCTTCTTTGCCGCCGTCATCACGGGTCTGGTCGGCTTGGTCATCGGCATGCCCTGGGGCGCGGCTGACCGCATCCCCAAACCCGAAGCAGATACGGATGCCGCGCATCCTGCCGCTCCCGTTGCCGCTGCGGTTCCCGCTGCTGCTCCTGTGGCACCGATGGCAGAAGCAGCGCCGCTGATGGCTGCGTCGATGGTGTCTTCAGCCCCCGTAGCCGAAGTCGCCGCCCCGATTGCCGCCCCCGTTGCCGCTCCGGCACCCGCTGCCCCCAAGGCCGAGGCAAAGCCGAAGGCCGAGCCAAAGCCCAAAGCCGCTGCCAAGCCTGCCGCCAAAGCCGCCGCTGAAGCCGCCCCCGTCGCCGCCCCCGAAGGCGGCAGCAAACCCAAGGCGCTCAAGGCTGCGCGCAAGGGCGTGGCGGATGACCTGAAGGTGATCGAAGGCATCGGCCCCGCGCTGGAAAAGGTGCTCAACGACAACGGCATCTTCCACCTTGACCAGATCGCCTCATGGGGTGCGGCCGAAGTGGAATGGATGGATGGCAACCTGAAAGGCTTCAAGGGCCGCGTCACCCGCGACAAATGGGTGGCTCAGGCCAAACTGATCGGCGAGGTGGGGCTGGAGGAATTCCTCCGCCGTGCCAAGACGAACGATTACTGAGGCGGGGATGCGCGAACCCACCCCGCAGGAAAAGGAAATCGCCAGACAGACAAGGCAAGTGGCCTTTGTTCTGGCAGGAACCATGATCCTGTGGATGGGGGCAAGCTTCCTTGGGGGAAGGCTGGGCTGGGAAACCCGCTTTGCCTTTCTCTTCGACCTCGCTGCAATGGCCGCGTTCATCTGGGCGCTGGTCGTGACTTACCGGATCTGGCGCAAACGCCAGGGCAATTGAGGGGCAAGACATGCTCAAGGATCAGGACCGCATCTTCACCAACCTCTACGGGATGCATGAACGCACCCTTGCGGGGGCCAAGAAGCGCGGCCATTGGGACGGCACCGCCGACATCATCAAGCGTGGCCGCGACACGATCATCGAACAGGTCAAGGCATCGGGCCTGCGCGGCCGTGGCGGCGCAGGTTTTCCCACGGGCCTGAAATGGTCCTTCATGCCCAAGCAAAGCGATGGCCGCCCATCCTATCTGGTCATCAACGCCGATGAATCCGAACCGGGCACCTGCAAAGACCGGGAAATCATGCGGCACGATCCGCATACCCTGATCGAAGGCGCGCTGATCGCGTCTTTCGCGATGAACGCCAATGCCTGCTACATCTACATTCGCGGCGAATACATCCGCGAGCGTGAGGCGCTACAGGCCGCCATCGACGAATGCTATGACGCGGGCCTTCTGGGCAAGAACGCCGCAAAATCCGGCTGGGATTTCGACCTCTACCTCCACCACGGGGCAGGGGCCTATATCTGCGGCGAAGAAACCGCGCTTTTGGAAAGCCTTGAGGGCAAAAAGGGCATGCCCCGGATGAAGCCGCCGTTCCCGGCAGGCTCGGGCCTCTATGGTTGCCCCACCACGGTGAACAACGTGGAATCCATCGCCGTTGTCCCCACCATCCTGCGCCGTGGCCCGGAATGGTTTGCTGGCTTTGGCCGGCCCAACAATGCCGGGACCAAACTCTTCGGCATCTCGGGCCACATCAACAACCCCTGCGTGGTCGAAGAAGCGATGTCGATCCCGCTCAAGGAACTGCTGGATCGCCACTGCGGCGGCGTGCGCGGCGGGTGGAAAAACCTGAAGGCCGTGATCCCTGGCGGGTCGTCCGTGCCGCTGCTCACGCAGGCGCAATGCGACGATGCGATCATGGATTTTGATTGGCTGCGCGAACAACGCTCGGGCCTCGGCACGGCAGCGGTGATCGTGATGGATCAGTCGACTGACGTCATCAAGGCGATCTGGCGGCTGTCGAAATTCTACAAGCACGAATCCTGTGGCCAGTGCACACCCTGCCGCGAAGGCACGGGCTGGATGATGCGCGTCATGGACCGTCTGGTCCGCGGTGAGGCCGAAGTCGAAGAGATCGACATGCTCCTGTCGGTCACCAAACAGGTCGAAGGTCACACGATCTGCGCCCTTGGCGACGCGGCGGCATGGCCGATCCAGGGCCTCGTGCGGGCGTTCCGGGACGAAATCGAAGATCGCATCAAGGCGAAAAAGACGGGCCGCCTCTCGGCGGTCGCGGCGGAGTGAAGCGGATGGCCGCAGCCCTGACCCTGTGCATAGCAGCCTCGGGCTGCGTGCAGACCGCGCCTTCGGGCGGGGTCGCGGTCGCTGCTGCGCCTTTGCGCGTCACCAACAATGGCGCTGCCTTTGCCAATTACGAAGGCGCCGCCGCCCGCCGGGTGGCCGAGGCGGAATGTGCCGCCCTTGGCCGCAGCCTGCGCCCCAGCATCTATGACCGGTATGAGGCCGGCGCTTGGGTCTATGTGGAGGGCTGCGCATGACCTGCTATGCGATAACCTCCGCCTATACCCGGTCTTGTGATGTCATATCACCGCGCCTTGCCCCCATCTTCTTGGCATGGAATGCCAAGGAGGCCCTGATGAAACTTGCACCCCTGTCCCTGATCGCGCTGATGGCAGCCGTTCCCGCCCATGCGCTGGAGCCGATCAACAAGGAAGCCCATATCAACAACATCCTGTTGCAGGGCTTCATTGGTGACGCCATCGCCGACAACTGCCCCACGATCGAACCGCGCAAGATCCGCGCGCTGGGCGAATTGAACAAGCTGCGCGTCTATGCGCTGGACAAAGGCTACACCACCGCCCAGGTCCGCGCTTTCGTGACCGACGACACCGAAAAAGCGCGCGGCAAGGCCGAGGCGGCGGCATGGTTGGCCGAACGCGGGGCCGAACCCGGCAAGGACGCGATCTATTGCCAGATCGGCGAGGCGGAAATCGCCAAGGAAAGCCTGATCGGCACATTGCTGAGGTCAACGAAATGACCCAGACCCCCGCGATGCACCTTGCCGAACTGAACGTAGGCCGCCTGCTGGCCCCGACCGATGATCCGCGCGTGGCCGAATTCATGGCCGCCCTTGACCGGGTGAACGGCATGGGCAAGCGGATGCCGGGCTTTGTCTGGATGATGGAAGGCTCGGGCGAACCGGGCACCGGCAATACCGAGGCCAAGATCGGCGGCGATCCGCAGTTCGTGTCAAACCTCACAGTCTGGGAAAGCGTCGAAACGCTGGAGAACTTCGTCTGGAACACCGTCCACCGTCAATTCTACGAACGGCGGGCGGAATGGTTCGAAGTGCTGGGCAAGATGCATTTCGTCATGTGGTGGGTGCCCGCCGGGCACCGCCCCACGCTGGACGAGGCGCTGGAACGGCTGGCCCATCTGCAGACGCAAGGTGACAGCGACCACGCCTTTGGCTGGACATATCTGAAAGAGGCGCAGCTGTGGAAAACCCACCGCTGCACCCAAGTGGCGGCGGAGTAGCGGGCATGTGCCATGGCAATCTCGACCCGAAATACGCGATGCGCGATATCGAGGCGCGCGTGAAACACCTGTCATTCGAACAGGACAAGACGAAACAGGCCGCCCCCGCGCCGCAATCCGGGCTGCTCGCCCGTCTGCGCGACGCGATGAACGGGCTGCTGCGGAAGGACCGGGCTCATGTCTAACCTCAAGAAAATCAGCATCGACGGCATCGAGGTCGAGGTTGATGGCGCGATGACCATCATTCAGGCCGCCGAAGTGGCAGGCGTAGAGATCCCGCGCTTTTGCTATCACGAACGCCTGACCATCGCCGGAAACTGCCGCATGTGTCTGGTCGAAGTGGTCGGCGGCCCGCCCAAACCCGCCGCCTCTTGCGCGATGCAGGTGCGCGACCTGCGCCCAGGCCCGAACGGCGAGGCGCCGGTCGTCAAGACCAAGTCGCCCATGGTCAAGAAGGCTCGCGAAGGGGTGATGGAGTTTCTGCTGATCAACCACCCGCTCGATTGCCCGATCTGCGATCAGGGCGGCGAATGCGATCTGCAGGATCAGGCCATGGCTTATGGCGTGGACTTTAGCCGCTACCGCGAACCCAAGCGCGCCTCCGATGACCTGAACCTCGGCCCGCTGGTCGCCACCAAGATGACGCGCTGCATCTCCTGCACCCGCTGCGTCCGCTTCACCACCGAAGTCGCGGGCATCACCCAGATGGGCCAAACCGGCCGGGGCGAGGATAGCGAAATCACCAGCTATCTGAATGAAACGCTGGCCTCGAACCTTCAGGGCAACATCATCGACCTTTGCCCCGTCGGCGCGCTGACATCGAAACCCTATGCCTTCACCGCCCGTCCGTGGGAACTGACCAAGACGGAAACCATCGACGTGATGGATGCGCTTGGCTCCAACATCCGGGTCGATACCAAAGGCCGCGAAGTCATGCGCATCCTGCCGCGCAACCATGACGGCGTGAACGAGGAATGGATTTCCGACAAAACCCGCTTCGTCTGGGACGGCCTGCGCCGCCAGCGTCTGGACACGCCCTATATCCGCGAAAACGGCAAGCTGCGTAAGGCAGGCTGGGGCGAGGCGCTGGTCGCCGCCGCCGCCGCGATCAAGGGGAAGAAAGTCGCAGGACTCGTGGGCGATCTGGCCCCGGTCGAGGCGATCTACGGCCTGAAGACCCTGATCGAAGGGCTTGGCGGCAAAGTGGAATCCCGCACCGATGGCGCGCGCCTGCCGATTGGCAACCGCTCGGCCTATGTCGGTACGGCGGCGATCGAAGATATCGACAGCGCCAAATCCATCCTTCTGATTGGCACCAACCCGCGGGTCGAGTCAGCCGTTCTGAACGCCCGCATCCGCAAGGCTTGGCTGCACGGTGCGGCTGTTGCCGTCGTTGGGCCTGCGGTCGACCTGACTTATGACTATTACCACGCCGGCACCGACCGTGCTGCACTGGTGGCCCTCGTGGCCGAAGCAAAGAAGGCCGGCCCGGATGGCAAATCCGCCGTGGTGATCGTCGGGCAGGGCGCGCTGAACGAGGCCGATGGCGAGGCCGTGCTGTCGCAGGCCATGGCCCTGTGCGAAGCATCTGGCGCGAAACTGCTGATCCTGCACAGCGCCGCCTCGCGCGTGGGCGCGATGGATGTGGGCGCGGTCACCGAAGGTGGCCTTGCAGCCGCCACCGACGGGGCCGAGGTGATCTACAACCTTGGCGCCGATGAGGTGGAAATCGCCCCCGGCCCCTTTGTCATCTATCAAGGCAGCCACGGTGACCGGGGCGCGATGCGCGCTGACATCATCCTTCCCGCCGCCGCCTGGACAGAAGAAAACGGCCTGTTCGTCAACACCGAAGGCCGCCCGCAACTGGCCCTGCGTGCCGGTTTCGCACCGGGTGAAGCCAAGGAAAACTGGGCCATCCTGCGCGCCCTTTCCGCCGAACTGGGCGCAACCCTGCCTTGGGACAGTATGGCCGCGCTGCGGCAGGCGCTGGTCAAGGCGCATCCGCATTTGGGCCGCATCGACGAGGTCGCCACGAATGCGTGGTCCGCGTTGGAGGTGAAAGCCCCCGCCAAGGCCGATTTCCGTCTTGCGATCCGGGATTTTTATCTGACGAACCCGATTGCCCGGGCATCAGCGTTGATGGGTGAACTGTCGGCCCTTGCGGCGGACCGTGCCCGCGTGGCACTTGCGGCGGAATGAAACACAGCATGGCACGCGCATTGGGCATGACAGGCAGGGCAGGGGTCGCGGCAGCGGCGCTGGCCGCCTGCGCGCCCGGTGCTGACGTGTCCAGCATGGGCAGTTTCAACCCCGGCTATCAGGGGATCGAGACGATCCTTCTGGATGGCGATCTGGTGAATTTCCGCGTCGCCATGAAGGGCGCGCGGGACAATGCGGATGTCGAGGCCTATGCGCGCTGCGCGGCGGCCCAATATGCGCTGATCCGCGGCGCGGGTTTTGCGCGGCACGTGCGCACCACAGTGGCGCGCACAGGTGAAATCTGGCGGGGGGATGCGGTCTATACCATCTCTGCCGCCCTTCCGAAGGGCTTCAGAACCATCGACGCCGAGGTGACGGTGCGCGATTGCGGCTCGCTCGGGATACCGACGGTCTGAGGGAAAGGCATCATGAACGAATTCTTTGCAACAGGGATGGGGACGGCGGTTCTGGTGGCGGCGCAGACGCTGCTGCTCGTCGGCTTCGTGATGCTGTCGATGCTGTTCCTCGTCTATGGCGACCGCAAGATCTGGGCCGCGGTGCAGATGCGCCGGGGGCCCAACGTGGTGGGGCCGTGGGGCCTGCTGCAAACCGTGGCCGATGCCGCGAAATACGTCTTCAAGGAAATCGTCATTCCCGCCGGGGCCGACCGTCCGGTGTTCTTCCTGGCCCCGATGCTGTCCTTCGTTCTGGCGCTGATGGCCTGGGCCGTGATCCCCTTCGATGATGGCTGGGTGCTGGCCAACATCAACGTGGCGATCCTGTTTGTCTTCGCCATGTCCTCGCTTGAGGTCTATGGCGTCATCATGGGCGGCTGGGCGTCCAACTCCAAATACCCGTTCCTCGGCTCGCTCCGCTCTGCCGCACAGATGATTTCCTATGAGGTGTCGCTGGGCCTGATCATCATCGGCATCATCCTGTCGACGGGTTCGATGAACCTGTCCGCCATCGTGGCGGCGCAGGACGGCGATCTGGGTCTTTTCAACTGGTACTGGCTGCCGCATCTGCCGATGGTGGCGCTGTTCTTCATCTCGGCGCTGGCGGAAACCAACCGCCCGCCCTTTGACCTGCCCGAAGCGGAATCCGAACTCGTCGCAGGCTTCATGGTGGAATACTCCTCCACCCCCTTCCTGCTGTTCATGGCGGGCGAATACATCGCCATCTACCTGATGTGCGCGCTGATGAGCCTGCTGTTCTTCGGCGGCTGGCTGTCGCCCATCCCGGGCCTGCCCGACGGCTGGTGGTGGATGATCGCCAAGATGGCCTTCTTCTTCTTCCTCTTTGCGATGGTGAAAGCCATCACACCCCGCTATCGCTACGACCAACTCATGCGGATCGGCTGGAAGGTCTTCCTGCCCCTGTCGCTGGCCTGGGTGGTGATCGTGGCCTTTCTGGCGAAATTCGAAGTTTTCGGCGGCTTCTGGGCCCGCTGGACGATTGGAGGCTGAAGCCGATGGCAAACATCGACTGGAACCGCGCAACCCGCTTTTTCCTGCTGCAGGATTTCTTCAAGGGGTTCGCCCTCGGCATGAAGTACTTCTTCGCGCCCAAGGCCACCTTGAACTATCCGCATGAAAAGGGCCCGCTTTCCCCCCGCTTCCGGGGTGAACACGCGCTGCGCCGTTATCCCAACGGCGAAGAGCGCTGCATCGCCTGCAAACTGTGCGAGGCGATCTGCCCCGCGCAGGCCATCACCATCGACGCCGAACCGCGCGAGGATGGCAGCCGCCGCACCACCCGCTATGACATCGACATGACGAAATGCATCTATTGCGGCTTCTGCCAAGAGGCCTGCCCGGTGGATGCCATCGTCGAAGGCCCGAACTTCGAGTTCAGCACCGAGACGCGGGAAGAGCTGTTCTACGACAAGGACAAGCTTTTGGAAAACGGCGCCCGCTGGGAAGCCGAGATTGCGCGCAATCTCGAAATCGACGCGCCGTATCGGTGACCATGATGAATGACGCCTTCACCAAGATGATGCAGCAGATGATGGAGCAGGGCCAGGAAATGGTCCGCGCCTTCAATCCGGCTTTGGAAACCATGCAGGTGAAGGGGTTTGAAACCCTGTTTCCCACCATGTCCAAGGACATGATGGAAATGTGGTTTGGCAAGACCTTCAACCGCGAAGGTCTGGATGCAAAGACCCGCCTTCTTGTCACTATCGCCGCGCTTACCGTGCTGGGCGCGCAGGCGGAGCCGCAATTGAAACTGGCCGTGCGCCACGCGCTGGAAGCCGGCGCAACCCAACGCGAGATCGCCGAGGTGATCTGGCAGATGAGCATGTTCGGCGGCCTGCCCGCCATGCAAAAGGCGCTGGAGCTTGCCCAGTCTGTCTTTGCGGAAGTTGAGGAGAAAGACGCATGACCGTCGCCGACTATGCCTTTTACGCCTTTGCCATCGTGGCAGTAACGGCCGGGCTTCTGGTCACCATCAGCCGCAACCCCGTGCATTCGGTGCTGTGGCTCATCCTTGCCTTCCTGTCCTCGGCCGGGCTCTTCGTGCTGCTTGGCGCGGAATTCGTGGCGATGCTTCTGATCATCGTCTATGTCGGCGCGGTCGCGGTGCTGTTCCTGTTCGTGGTGATGATGCTGGATATCGACTTCGCCGAACTGAAGGGCGAGATGGCGAAATACATGCCGCTTGGCCTGTTGATCGGGGTGATCCTGCTGATGCAACTGACCCTTGGCGTCGGGGCATGGGTGCAGGCTGACGGCGCGCTGGGCTTGCGGCAGGCCGTGGCTCCGGATGCGGCGCAGGTGGAAAACACCAAGGCGCTGGGTCTGCTGATCTATGACAAATACATCTACTTGTTCCAGGCCTCGGGTCTTGTGCTGCTGGTCGCCATGATCGGCGCGATCCTGCTGACCTTGCGCCACCGCAAGGATGTGAAACGCCAGAACGTGCTGCAACAGATGTGGCGCGATCCGGCCAAGGCCATGGAACTGAAGGACGTAAAGCCGGGGCAGGGGCTCTGAACCGGGGGCGAAGGCCCCGCCAAAGGAAAGAAGTGGCCAAAGGCCCAAGGGAACCGAAAATGGTTGGACAGTGGATGAATGGAACGGAAAAGGCGCGCCTCTGGGCGGCGGCCTTCGGCTGTGCCGCGCTCCTTGCGCTGTCGGGCTGTATTTCGGATGATCAGGCCGTCGATATGGGCCTCGCCACCAAATGCGATGCCGATGGAGTGGTGGCCAAGCTGGGCGATCCAGCCGGCCGCTTCGTCACCCGCGCCAACAGCGAGGTCTGCAAAGGCCCCCGCCGCGACAGCTATACCGAGACGACGCTGGACATGATCGACTGCCGCAGCACCACGACGCTGCGCGCGGGTGTCACCCGCTCCAGCGCCGATCAGGCGCGCCGGGGGGCGGACTACAACAACACCACCGCCGTGGAACAGGCCCGCCTGCGCCTGCGTGTGGGGCTGACCGATCTTGCTGGCACCGAGGCCGCCCTGCGCGCGGCGGGCGTGCCGGTCACCCTGCTGCCCGGTCAGGGCGCGGAACATTGCACAACTCTGGCCGCCTCGGCGGCCCAAACGAACTGATGGCGCAACGCGCGCCTTGAGGGACAAAGACGATGGTTGGACTTGAACATTACCTGGCAGTGGCCGCGACGCTGTTTGTCATCGGGATTTTCGGCATCTTCCTGAACCGGAAGAATGTCATCGTCATCCTGATGTCGATCGAGCTGATGCTGCTGGCCGTGAACATCAACCTCGTGGCGTTCTCGTCCTATCTGGGCGATCTGGTCGGGCAGGTCTTCACCATGTTCGTCCTGACCGTCGCCGCCGCCGAGGCCGCCATCGGCCTTGCCATCCTCGTCGTGTTCTTCCGCAACCGCGGAACGATCGACGTGGAAGACGTCAACGTGATGAAGGGCTGACCCGAATGGCAACGATCATCCTCTTTGCGCCGCTGATCGGCGCGCTGATCTGCGGCTTCGGCTGGCGTTTCCTTGGTGAAAAGGCCGGGCAGATCATCACCACGGCGCTTGTGTTCCTTGCTGCCATCCTGTCCTGGGTCATCTTCCTGACGCATGACGGCGTGACCGAACAGATCGTCCTGATGCGCTGGATCGAAAGCGGCACGCTGACCAGCGACTGGTCCATCCGGCTCGACCGGCTGACCGCCATCATGCTGGTTGTGATCAACTCTGTCTCGGCGCTCGTTCATCTCTACAGTTTTGGCTACATGGCGCATGATGACAACTGGCGCGATGATGAACCCTATCGCGCCCGGTTCTTTGCCTATCTGTCCTTCTTCACCTTCGCCATGCTCATGCTGGTGACATCGGATAACCTGATCCAGATGTTCTTCGGCTGGGAAGGGGTGGGGGTCGCCTCTTATCTGCTGATCGGCTTCTACTACAAGAAACCTTCGGCCAATGCCGCCGCGATCAAGGCCTTTGTCGTCAACCGCGTGGGCGATTTCGGCTTTGCGCTGGGTATCTTTGCACTCTACTTCCTGACCGACTCCGTCAGTTTTGACGTGATCTTCGCCAAGGTGCCGGAACTGGCGGAAACCAATCTCACCTTCCTTTGGGGGGAATGGAACGCGGCCAACCTGATCGGCGTCCTGCTGTTCATCGGCGCGATGGGCAAATCGGCGCAGCTGATCCTGCACACCTGGCTGCCGGACGCGATGGAGGGGCCGACGCCCGTTTCCGCCCTGATCCACGCGGCAACGATGGTGACGGCGGGTGTCTTCCTCGTCTGCCGCATGTCGCCGCTGTATGAATATGCGCCGGACGCGTCGACCTTTATCACCGTGTTGGGCGCAACCACCGCCTTCTTCGCCGCGACTGTCGGTCTGGTGCAGAACGACATCAAGCGCGTGATCGCCTATTCTACCTGCTCGCAGCTTGGTTACATGTTCGTGGCCGCAGGTGTTGGCGTCTATTCGGTCGCCATGTTCCACCTGTTCACCCATGCCTTCTTCAAGGCGATGCTGTTCCTTGGCGCAGGGTCGGTGATCCACGCCACACATCACGAACAGGACCTGCGCAACTATGGTGGGCTGCGGAAGAAGATACCCTTCACTTTCTGGGCGATGATGATCGGCACGTTGGCCATCACCGGCGTGGGCATCCCGCTGACGCATTATGGCTTTGCGGGTTTCCTGTCCAAGGACGCGGTGATCGAATCCGCCTACGTCGGCAGCGACTATGCCTTCTGGCTTCTGGTGGCGGCGGCGGGGATGACCAGCTTCTATTCCTGGCGCCTGATGTTCATGACGTTCTATGGCGAAAGCCGCGCGCATAGCCACGGCCACGGCCATGGCGCCCACGGCCATGACGACGATCACCACCACGAACCGCATGAAAGCCCCACCGTCATGCTCATCCCGCTGGGTGTGCTGGCGCTCGGCGCGGTGTTCTCGGGGATGATCTGGTACAACGTCTTCTTCGGCGAAGAGGCCAAGGTCCGCGCCTGGTTCGGCCTGCCAGTTGCGGAACATTCCGCCACCACGGACGAAGCACATAGCGAAGCCGCAGCAGACGAATCCCACAGCGCGGACACGGCGACGACCGAAGGCGCAGCCGAAGATCATGCCGAGACTGAAGGCGAACACGGCGAGGCGCATGCCTTCCCGCAGCCGCTGCCGGGGCAGGGGGCCATCTTCATCGGCCCCGATAACGATGTGCTCCATGAGGCGCATCTGGTGCCGAAATGGGTAAAGGTATCGCCCTTCGTCGCCATGGTGTTGGGCTTCCTCTTGGCGTTCCAGTTCTACATCCGCCGCCCCGACCTGCCCGGCAAACTCGCCGAACAGCAGCGCCCGCTTTACCTGTTCCTCCTGAACAAGTGGTATTTCGATGAGCTGTATGACTGGGTCTTCGTGCGCCCCGCGAAATGGCTGGGTGGCTTCCTCTGGAAAAAGGGGGATGGCACGGTCATCGACGGCACGATCAACGGCATCGCCATGGGGATCATCCCCTTCTTCACCCGGCTCGCGTCCCGCGCACAGTCCGGCTACCTGTTCCACTACGCCTTTGCCATGGTTCTGGGCATCGCCGCTCTGATCACCTGGATGACGCTCTTGGGGGGCGCGAACTGATATGGATAACCTGCTCTCCATCATCACCTTCATCCCGGCGGTTGCGGCTGGCATCCTTGCACTGTTCCTGCGCGGCGATGATCCGGCGGCACAGCGCAATGCCAAATGGCTGGCGCTGCTGGCGACCACGGCCACCTTCCTTGTGTCGCTTTTCGTGCTGTTCGGCTTCGATCCGCAGGACACCGGCTTTCAGTTCGTCGAAGAATACGACTGGATCCTTGGCCTGAAGTACAAGATGGGCGTCGACGGGATTTCCGTCCTGTTCGTGATGCTGACCACCTTCCTGATGCCGCTGACCATCGCCTCCTGCTGGGATGTGCAGACCCGCGTCAAGGAATACATGATCGCCTTCCTGATGCTGGAAACGCTGATGCTGGGCGTGTTCTGCGCGTTGGATCTGGTGCTGTTCTACCTGTTCTTCGAGGCAGGGCTGATCCCGATGTTCCTGATCATCGGTATCTGGGGCGGCAAGGAACGCATCTATGCAGCCTTCAAGTTCTTCCTCTACACCTTCCTCGGCTCGGTGTTGATGCTGGTCGCGATGATCGCGATGTACATGGATGCGGGCACCACCGACATCCCGTCGCTGCTGCTGCACAACTTCGGGTCGGAAGACATGCAGGTGCTGGGCATCCACGTCGTGGGTGGCCTGCAGACGCTGCTTTGGCTTGCGTTCTTCGCGTCCTTCGCGGTGAAGATGCCGATGTGGCCGGTGCATACCTGGCTGCCCGATGCCCACGTGCAGGCCCCCACTGCGGGGTCGGTCGTGCTGGCCGCGATCCTGCTGAAGATGGGCGGCTACGGCTTCCTGCGCTTCAGCCTGCCGATGTTCCCGGTGGCATCCGATCTGCTCGCGCCCCTTGTGTTGTGGATGTCGGCCATCGCCATCGTCTACACGTCGCTGGTGGCCCTCGCGCAGCAGGATATGAAGAAGCTGATTGCCTATTCGTCAGTCGCGCACATGGGTTACGTCACCATGGGCATCTTCGCCGCCAACCAGCAGGGCATCGACGGCGCGATCTTCCAGATGATCAGCCACGGCTTCATCTCCGGCGCGCTGTTCCTCTGTGTGGGCGTGATCTATGACCGGATGCACACCCGCGAGATTGATGCCTATGGCGGCCTTGTGAACCGGATGCCGGCCTATGCGCTGATCTTCATGTTCTTCACTATGGCCAATGTGGGTCTGCCCGGCACTTCGGGCTTCATCGGGGAATTCCTCACCCTGATGGGCGTGTTCCAGGTCAACACCTGGGTTGCCGCCGTGGCCACCACAGGGGTGATCCTGTCGGCCGCCTACGCGCTCTGGCTCTATCGCCGGGTGGTGATGGGCGATCTGATCAAAGAGGCGCTCAAGTCGATCACCGACATGACCCGCCGCGAAAAGGCGATCTTCGCGCCGCTCGTGGTGATGACGCTGCTCTTGGGCATCTACCCGGCGCTGGTCACCGATATCATCGGCCCCTCGGTCGAGGCGCTGGTCACCGACTATCAGGCTGCGATCCCCGCCGAAGCGGGCGACACGCAGCTTGCGAATAACTGAAGGGACGCGTCAGATGACCCCGCAAGATTTCTCCACCGTCCTGCCCGAGGTCGTGCTTGCCCTCTTTGCCATGGGCGCGCTGATGTTCGGCGTCTATACCAGCAAGGACAAGGTCGCCCCCCTTATCAGCTGGGCCACGGCAGGCCTGTTCCTTGCACTGGCGCTCTGGATCGGAGTGGGCGGTGAAGGCGAACGCGCGGCCTTTGGCGGCATGTTCATCGACGATCCGTTTGCGCGCTTTGCCAAGGTGATGATCCTCGTCTCCGCCGCCGCCGTTTTGATCATGTCGCAGGATTATATGATCCGCCGCGATCTGCTGCGTTTCGAATATCCCATCCTGCTGGCCCTTGCCGTGGTCGGCATGATGATGATGGTCTCGGCAGGCGATCTGATGGCGCTTTATCTGGGCCTCGAACTGCAATCGCTGGCGCTTTATGTCGTCGCCGCCATCCGCCGCGACAGCGTGAAATCCACCGAAGCAGGTCTGAAATACTTCGTCCTCGGTGCGCTGTCCTCGGGCATCCTGCTCTATGGCGCGTCACTGACCTATGGTTTTGCAGGCACCACGCTGTTCTCGGGTATCCTGTCCACGCTGGAAGAAGGCGCACCGCTGGGGCTGCTGTTCGGTCTGGTGTTCATGCTGGCGGGTCTGGCCTTCAAGGTCTCGGCCGCGCCTTTCCACATGTGGACGCCGGACGTGTACGAGGGTGCGCCTACCCCGGTGACCGCCTTCTTCGCGACCGCTCCCAAAGTTGCCGCCATGGCACTGCTGGCGCGGCTCACATGGGATGCCTTCGGCACCATCCCCGGCGATTGGGCGCAGGTTCTCGCGGCCTTCGCCGTGATCTCCATGTTCCTTGGGGCCGTGGCCGCCATCGGCCAGCGCGATATCAAACGTCTGATGGCCTATTCCTCCATCGCCCATATGGGCTATGCGCTGGTGGGCCTAGCTGCAGGCACGGCCGAAGGCGTGCAGGCCATGCTCATCTATATGGCGATCTACGTCACCATGAACGTCGGCACCTTCGCCTTCATCCTGTCGATGGAGAAAGACGGCCGCCCCGTCACCAGCATCGACAGCCTGAACAGCTTTGCCAAGAAAGAACCGCTCAAGGCGTTGGCCATGCTGGTTCTGATGTTCAGCCTTGCAGGCGTGCCGCCGATGGTGGGCTTCTTCGGCAAGTTCTACGTGCTGAAGGCCGCGGTCGATGCAGATATGGCCTGGCTGGCGCTGGCGGGTGCGGTGGCGTCGGTCATCGGGGCCTTCTACTACCTGCGCATCGTGTTCTTCATGTATTTCGGCAAAGAAAATGACGGCATGGAATCCCGCATGGCCCCCGCACAATGGGCAATGCTGGTGGCCGTGGCGGTGATCATGGTGGCCGGGATCGTGAACCTGTTCGGCATCGAACCCGCAGCCGCCATCGCGGCGGAAGCCCTTGTCCGGTAACGCCCCCTGGCCCGAGGGGGTGGGTCGCCAGCTCCTCGACACGGTCGACAGCACCAATGCCCATGCCTTCCGCATGGCCCCGCACCAGCCGGGGCCGTGCTGGTTTCTGGCGGGTGAACAGACCGCAGGCCGTGGCCGCCGCGCCCGCGCTTGGGCAAGTCCGCGCGGGAACTTCCATGGCACGCTGCTGCTGCACCCGGCCGAACCCGCCGCCACCGTCGCCCTGCGCTCCTTCGCTGCCGCCTTGGCGCTGCGCGATGCGTTTGTTTCGCTGACAGGCCTGCCGCAAGCGTTCCAGCTGAAATGGCCCAATGACGTGCTGCTGAACGGCGGCAAGGTGGCGGGCATCCTGCTGGAAAGCGCGGGCGCGGGGCAGGGGGTGGCACAGCTTGCCATCGGGATCGGCGTCAACCTCATTGCCTCCCCCGACGCCGCACAGGTGGAACCCGGCGCGCTTCCACCCGTTTCACTGCTGGCCGAAACTGGCCTGCGCGTCACGCCAGAAGCGTTCCTGAATGCCCTCGCCCCCGCCTATGCTGCATGGGAACAAACCTTCACACAACACGGCTTCGCCCCCCTGCGTCGCGCATGGCTGGATCATGCCGCACGTCTGGGTGAGCCAATCCGCGCCCGGACAGGGACGGAAACCCGTGACGGCATCTTCGACAGCATAGATGAGACCGGCGCACTGATCCTGCGCCAATCCCACGGCTCCGTCGCCATTCCGGCGGCGGAAGTGTTCTTCTGACAACGGGGGAAACCATGCTCCTCGCCATCGATTGCGGCAATACCAACACCGTCGTCTCCATCTGGGACGGCGCGCGCTTCATCGCCACATGGCGCATCGCCACCGATCACAAACGCACGGCCGATGAATACTTCGTCTGGCTGTCCTCGCTGATGATGCTGACCAAAACCGAAGCCACCATCGACAGCGCCATCATCTCTTCCACCGTGCCGCGCGTGGTGTTCAACCTGCGCGTCCTATGCAACCGCTATTTCGACTGCCGCCCGCTGGTTGTGGGCAAACCCGAATGCCGCCTTCCCGTCAGCCCCCGCGTTGATCTGGGCACCACCGTAGGCCCTGACCGGCTGGTCAACACTGTGGGTGCGCATGACCGCCATGGCGGCGATCTGATCGTCGTCGATTTCGGCACCGCCACCACCTTTGACGTCGTGGATCTGGACGGCGCCTATATCGGCGGCGTTATCGCCCCCGGCGTGAACCTCTCGCTCGAGGCGTTGCACATGGCCGCCGCCGCCCTGCCGCATGTCGACATCAGCCGCCCCATCCGCGCCATAGGAACGAATACGGTGGCCTGCATGCAATCTGGCGTATACTGGGGCTATATCGGCCTGGTCGAAGGCATCGTGCGCGAAGTGCGCAAGGAACGCGACCGCCCGATGAAGGTTATCGCGACCGGGGGCCTCGCCTCCCTGTTCGCGCAGGATACTGAACTATTTGACAGCGTCGAAGATGACCTGACCATGCATGGCCTGATGCTCATCGACCGTTACAACAAGGAAATGGAAACCGCATGACTGCAAACCGGCTGATCTATCTTCCCCTCGGCGGTGCCGGGGAGATCGGCATGAACGCCTATGTCTATGGCTACGGCCCCGCCGGCAAGGAACGCCTGATCCTTGTCGACATGGGCGTAACCTTTCCGGACATGGATTCAACGCCGGGTGTGGACCTTATCCTTCCCGATCTGGGCTGGCTGGAAGACAATCTCGACCGTCTGGAAGCCATCTTCATCACCCACGCGCATGAAGACCATATCGGCGCATTGGGCCATCTCTGGCCCAAATTGCAAAAGCCCGTCTATGCCCGCCGCTTCACCGCCACCATCGGACGGCTGAAATTCGAAGAACAGGGTCTGCCGGTCGAAATGATCCGCACCGTCCTGCCGCGCCCGGAAACGGTGACGGCAGGTCCGTTCAAGGTGCAGTTCGTGCCGGTCAGCCATTCCATCCCCGAAAGCGCCGCGCTGGTGATCGACACGCCCGCAGGCCGCATCGTGCATTCGGGCGATTTCAAGCTCGATCACAACCCGATCGTGGGCGAGGCGTGGGATGACGCCCGCTTTGCCGAGATTGCCGCCGAACGCCCCGTCAAGGCGCTGATGTGCGATTCCACCAACGTCTTTTCTCTGCATCCCGGCCGGTCCGAAAGCTCCATCCGCGAACCGATCCGCGAATTGGTGGCCGGGCGCGGCGGTCTGGTTGTGGCCACAACCTTCGCCTCCAACGTCGCCCGTTTGCGCACCTTGGCCGAAGCCGCCCGCGCGGCAGACCGGTCGGTCTGCCTGATGGGCCGCGCGATGAAGCGCATGGTCGCCGCCGCCGAACAATCCGGCGTGCTGACCGATTTCCCCCGCACCGTCAGCCCCGAAGATGCCGCGAGCGTGCCGCGCGGCAACCTGATGCTGATCGTGACCGGTTCGCAAGGCGAACGCCGCGCCGCGAGCGCGCAACTGTCGCGCGGCAAGTATCTGGGGATGGAGATGAAGAAGGGCGATCTGTTCCTCTTCTCGTCCAAGACCATTCCCGGGAATGAGCGCGAGGTGCTGCGCATCGTCAACAACTTCTCGGAAATGGGGGTTGATGTGATGGATGACGGCGGTGGCCGCTATCACGTGTCGGGCCATGCCAACCGCCCCGATCTGGAACATGTCCATCGCCTCCTGCTGCCCGATATGCTGATCCCGATGCATGGCGAACACCGCCATCTGCGCGAACACGCCCGCATCGGGGCCGAGGCGGGCCTGTCCACCGCAGTTGTGACAAACGGCATGATGGTGGACCTCAGCGGTGAAGCCCCCACTGTCGTGGGCCATATCGAAACGGGGCGCGTCTATCTGGATGGCAATGTGCAGGTCGGCGCGCTGGAAGGCGTGATCCGCTACCGCATCCGCATGGCGCTGAACGGCCATGTCATGGTGACCGTGATCCTTGATGACGATGCCGAAGTGCTGGGCGACGCCTGGGTCGAGATCATGGGGCTTTCCTCCAAAGGCCGGTCCGGCCCGCTGGCTGAAACGATGGAGGCCGATCTGGCCGAATTCCTGAACGGAGCCGGGCGCAAGATCCTGCGCGACGATGACAAGCTGGACGAGGCGCTGCGCCGCATCGTGCGGCAGGTGTCGATGGAAGAGATCGGCAAGAAACCCGAAGTGACCGTCGTCGTCAGCCGCCTGATGGCCGAGTAAGACAAAGATTTTTCAGCGAAAAATCTTTGTGTGATCCTTCTGCAAAGGATGCCAAATTTTCGCAGAAAATTTGGGGCCAAAAATTCTTCGCAGAAGAATTTTCCGGCGCACAACAAAAAAGGCCCCGCAGTGCGGGGCCTTTTTGCCATTCTCGGGCCTCTCAGCCTTCGGTGCCGCTGACGGCCATGTCTTCTTCGCTCTCATCCACCGGGGCGCTGGCGATCTTGAAGCTGCGCAGGATGAAATCCGGTACATGGTCGCCCATGCCCACTACGGGCGGGCCGCCACGGTCATCGCGATAGCCACCGCGACGGTCGTCGCGCCGATCATCCCGACGCTCGCGCCGATCCTCGCCCCGATTTCCATCAGCCCGACGTTCATCGCTGCGCCCTTCGGACCGCCGCTCATCTTCGCGACGTGGGCGCTCTTCGCGGCGCGGCTGCGGGGCAGGGGCCTCGGCCTGCACCGGTTCCGGCTGGGCGACGGCGACCGGCACTTCGGCCCGCGGCTCACGCGGTGCGCGGTCTTCACGCCCGCCACCGCTGCGGCCACGATCACGCCCTTCATTCCGGTCACGCCCGCCACGCGAGCTGCGCTCTTCGCGCGGCCGGTCCGACCCTTCGCTCGCAAGATCCAGCCCCTCGGGCAGTTCGCCACGCGGGATCGGCATTTTCACCAGGCTCTCAATGGCCGACAGGTATTTCTCATCCGACGGCACGGCAATCGTATAGGCCTTGCCCAGACGCCCGGCGCGGCCCGTCCGGCCGATGCGGTGGACGTAATCCTCCGGATGGCTCGGCACGTCGAAATTGAACACATGGCTCACGGCCGGAATGTCCAGACCGCGCGCCGCTACGTCCGACGCGATCAGCAGATGCACCGATCCGTCACGGAAGCCGTCCAGCGTCCGCGTCCGCACCGACTGGTCCAGATCCCCATGGATAGGTGATGCGTTGAACCCATGCGACTTGAGCGACTTGGCCACCACATCCACATCCATCTTGCGGTTGCAGAAGACGATGGCGTTGGTGCAGCTTTCGCCCTCGGCCTTGATCAGCGCCCGCAGCACGGCGCGCTTTTCGGTAAAGCTGCGATCCTTGCGCGATGGGGTGAACTGGATCAGCTTCTGTTCGATCGTGGTCGAGGCGGTGGATTGCCGCGCCACTTCGATCTTGGCCGGGTTCGACAGGAAGGTATTGGTGATCCGCTCGATCTCCGGCGCCATGGTGGCGCTGAAGAACAGGGTCTGGCGGGTGAAGGGCGTCAGCTGGAAGATGCGTTCGATATCGGGGATGAACCCCATATCCAGCATCCGGTCGGCCTCATCCACCACCATGATCTGCACGCCGGTCAACAGCAGCTTGCCGCGTTCGAAATGGTCCAGCAGACGGCCGGGCGTTGCAATCAGCACGTCGACTCCGCGGTCGATCAGCTTGTCCTGTTCGCCAAAGGATACGCCGCCAATCAGCAGCGCCTTGGTCAGCTTGGTATGCTTGGCATAGGTGTCGAAGTTTTCGGCCACCTGTGCGGCCAGTTCGCGCGTCGGCGCCAGCACAAGGCTGCGCGGCATCCGGGCGCGTGCGCGGCCCTGGCCCAGCAGCGTGATCATCGGCAGCACGAAGCTTGCGGTCTTGCCTGTGCCTGTCTGGGCAATGCCCAGAACATCGCGGCCTTGCAGCGCATGGGGGATGGCCTGCGCCTGAATGGGCGTCGGGGTTTCATAGCCCGCTTCCGCAACGGCCTGAAGTACGCGCGGGTCCAGCGCGAGATCGGAGAATTTGGTCATAAGCGTCCTTGTAGATGCGGGATCGGCCCGCAAAGATGAAGGGACGCTGCTGTCCGGGCGTCCCGGCGTCAAGGGTGGTCTGGCCACCTCTCGCGCATGTAGCGGAATTCCCGTGCAGGGTCAAGGATCGCCAAGGTTGACAGGCTGCAAAAGCCCAAGATACCAAGTTTCCAGTGGTTTGTGTGACGAGTGGGTGGGTGAGTGATGGAGACGGCGCGCGACGCGACCGATCCAGTGTCCGGGGCAATGACAGCGCATCCCGCGCTGCCCGCTCCAACGGCTGCGCCGCAGCCTGACATCCCTTTGGCCGACACCCCGCCACCCCCGCCTGCCGCCGCAGCGCCGCTGCTGTATTACGCCGTCTGGTTGCCCACCCCCGATGGCGGGCCGGGCGGCCCCCCGATCTATCTGCCGGCACAGGGCGCAGGGGCCCATCCCTACGCGGCCCCACCGCCCCCGCCTGCAGCCACGCCAGCCCCAGCCCCCGCTACCGCGCATAACCAGCGGCTGCTTGTTCTGGCCATTATTGGCGGCGTCATGGCGGTTCACCTGCCATGGATCGCTTATCTGATCGCCGTCCACGGCTGCTGGGGCACGTTTATCGATGCCTGCTGGCACCCCCCCCTCACCGACGCACTTCTCGCCGAAGACGTTGACCCCTTCGCCGAAACGGTCGGTGATCCCTATCTCTTTGCGCGCATCGTCTTTCTGATGCTGCGCGTGCAGGCCGTGCTGTCGGCAGACTGGGCCGAATACAGCCAGGCCATGCAGCTTTCCACCGGGCTCGGGTCTTTCGTGCTCACGCGGATCGTGGCGTCCAACGGCTTGGTCACGCAAGGGCGGGAAAAGGCCGTCTATCTGGTGGCGCTGTGCTTCACGCTGTTTTTGCTGCTGTTCTGGGCCGAACTTCACCTCACCAGCGACACGGTCCACCCGCTTTTGGGCGATGACACCGTGCTTGATTACATCTCGCAAACCCTGCCGCCCGATTTCGCCAGCTATGGCTCGGTGCGCGATGGGTTGATGCAGCTTCTGCAATTCCTCCGCCTTGCCGATGCCCTGATCCTGGGCGCCTGCCTCGCCCTGCCTTCAACCCAAAGAAAGCCCGCATGATGCCATCCGCCCTGCGCCCCCTTGTCCTGTTTCTGACCCTTTGCCTGTTCTGGACGGCGGGCACAGCACGGGCGGAAACGGAACTGCGCTTCGAATTTGTCCATCTGGATGCAGGCCTTCCCGCCCCCCAGCCCAGCCTGACGATCACGGATGTCTTCTCTGGTGCCGCATTGCCCGTCTTGCCGCAAGACGCGGCCGAAGGCACGGCCGTGCTTGGCGCCACACTGGCCAACAGCCATTTCGACGGCCCCTATGCGCGGCTGCGGGTGGTGGTGTCGGGGCTGCAACTTCCGCCCGGCGACAGCAAAAGCGATGAGGAAATCCGCTTCGCCTTTGAACTGATCCTGCGCCGCGATTTGTTGGCTGGCCCCGTGGTGATCCGCGTGCCCGTTGTCACCACCTCGCGGCGGCAGGCGATGAAACCCTATATGGCCATGCCCGATCTGGTTGAGGAACTGCCCGACCGGTTCTTTCTGGCCCAGCAATGGATGGCGCTTTATCGCGCCAGCCCCGAAGCCGTGGCCGCCGCGCCGCAGGCCTTTGCCCTGCACCGGCTGATTGCCCGCGCAGTGGTGGATTTCGCCATCGCCACCGCCGATGCGCGCCGCGGCCCGGTGCTGATCCTGCCCGCGCCTGAACTGGCGCAGACGCTGGATCTCTACTGGTCCTCGATGCCAAAAGGGCAGCAGACGCATAGGGCCGCCTATGCCGATGCGCGCACGATCCTCTGGCTGGATGTGCCGCTGGCCGAAGACCTGCTGCGTCAGGCCCGCCGCAGCGGGATCGAGGCCCCCGCCGCCTGCGCCGCTGCGCGCGAACATCTGGATTTCTTCGCCCGCCGTCTGCCCGCACCGGATGAGGCGGGATGGGTCGATGCCCTCTTCCCCACCCCCGGCACGCTGGCGGGGTATCTGGAGGGGCGGCAACTGGATGTCGTCTTTGCCTGCACGCGCCTGCGGATATGACGCAGGCCGCGTGTCAGACCATCATTTCCTTGGTCGCCGTCAGCCGCAGCAGCGGATAGTCGCGCTCAACCCGGTCAATGTCCCATTTCAGACGCGTCAGATAGACCATGTCGCCATCATTGTCGGTGCCGATATGGCCCTTGTTGACGTTGACGAAGCGGTCCACCTCATCCTTCGGCCCCGAAACCCAGCGGGCCGATGTGAATTGCGAAGGCTCGAACCGCACGGGCAGGCTGTATTCCTGCTCGATCCGGCTGGCCAGCACCTCGAATTGCAAGGCACCCACGACGCCCACGATAAAGCCCGATCCGATCATCGGCTTGAACACCTTGGCAGCACCCTCTTCGGCAAACTGCATCAGCGCCTTTTCCAGATGCTTGGCCTTCATCGGATCGCCCGCCCGCACACCTTGCAGTAATTCCGGCGCAAAGGACGGGATGCCCGTGAACCGCAGCGCTTCACCTTCGGTCAGCGCATCGCCGATGCGCAACTGGCCATGGTTCGGAATGCCGATGATGTCGCCCGCCCAGGCCTCTTCGGCCAATTCCCGATCCGCGGCCAGAAACAGCACCGGGTTCGACACCGCCATCGGCTTTTTCGACCGCACATGCAGCAGCTTCATGCCCCGCTCGAAATGGCCGGATGCAAGTCTGACAAAGGCCACGCGGTCGCGGTGCTTGGGGTCCATATTGGCCTGCACCTTGAACACCACGCCGGTCACGGCCTGTTCCTCCGGGGCCACCTTGCGCGTCGCCGTGGGCTGGGGCTGTGGTTCGGGGCCGTATTTCCCGATCCCGTCCATCAACTCCTTCACCCCAAAGGAATTGATCGCCGACCCGAACCAGATCGGTGTCATTGACCCGTTCAGCAGGGCGTTGCGGTCAAAGGCGGGCAGCAACTCCCGCGCCATTTCCAGCTCGTCACGCAGCTTGGCCAGCAGGTCAGCGGGCACATGCTGCGCCAGCTTCGGATCATCCAACCCGTTGATCTGGATCGTTTCCGCCACCCGGTTGCGATCCGCCCGGTCCATCAGTTCCAGCCGGTCATTCAGAATGTCATAACATCCCAAAAACTCGCGCCCCTGCCCGATGGGCCAACTTGCGGGCGACACGTCGATGGCCAGATTTTCCTGAATTTCGTCGATGATCTCGAACGTGTCCCGCGCCTCGCGGTCCATCTTGTTACAAAAGGTCAGGATCGGCAGATCGCGCAGGCGGCAGACTTCAAACAGCTTGCGTGTCTGGCTTTCCACGCCCTTTGCCCCGTCGATCACCATCACGGCGCAATCCACGGCGGTAAGCGTGCGATAGGTGTCTTCCGAAAAATCGCTGTGGCCGGGGGTGTCAACCAGATTGAACCGGTACGTGCCGAAATCGAACGACATGGCGCTGGCAGAAACCGAAATCCCGCGCTCCTGCTCCATCTTGATGAAGTCCGACCGCGTCCGCCGTGCCTCGCCCTTGGCGCGCACCTGGCCCGCCATCTGAATCGCCCCGCCGAACAGCAGGAACTTTTCGGTCAACGTCGTCTTGCCCGCATCGGGGTGCGCGATGATGGCGAACGTCCGGCGGCGGGCGATTTCGGGCGGAAGGGTGGGGCGATTGTCTAGCATGACCGGGCATTAGCCCAAAGCGCGGCCTCCGTCCAGTTGGGCCGTCCCGTGGGGCCCATCGCCCGCTTGACCTTGCCGCGCCGCGTCGCGCCCGCTACCCATTCGCGTAGAACCGGAAAAGGGGAGACGGACATGGATCTGGGCATCAGGGGAAAACGCGCACTCGTCTGCGCCTCGTCCAAGGGTCTTGGCAAAGGCTGCGCCGAGGCGCTGGCCGAAGCCGGGGTCGACCTGATCCTGAACGCCCGCGGAGCCGAGGCGCTGGAGGCCACTGCCGCCGCCATCCGCGCCCGTCACAACGTGAACGTCACCGCCATCGCCGCCGACATCACCACAGATGAGGGCCGCGACCGCGTGCTTGCGGCAGCAGCAGGCGTCGATATCCTTGTCACCAACGCAGGCGGCCCACCCCCGGGCATCTGGTCGGACTGGACCCGCGACGATTTCATCCGCGCGTTGGATGCCAACATGCTCACCCCGATCGCACTGATGAAGGCGCTTCTTCCCGGGATGATCGAACGCAAATGGGGCAGGGTGGTCAACATCACCTCGCAATCCGTCAAGGCCCCGATCCCCCAGCTTGGCCTCTCCAACACCGCGCGCGCCGGATTGACCGGCTATGTCGCTGGCACCTCGCGTCAGGTCGCGCCCCATGGCGTGACGATCAACAACCTGCTGCCCGGCATTCATGCCACCGATCGCGCCACCTCGCTTGATCAGGTCGTGATGAAGACAGAGGGCATCAGCATGGACGCCGCCCGCGCCCGGCGTGAGGCATCAATCCCCGCCCGCCGCTATGGCGACCCCGGCGATTTCGGCGCGGCCTGCGCCTTTCTCTGCTCGCAACAGGCGGCCTTCATCGTAGGGCAGAACATCCTGCTCGATGGCGGCCAGACAGTCGCCACGCTGTGATCGCAAGCCTGTGACGCAGGCCGAGGGGGCGCTTGCCCCCGCCCGACCCGCCTGCTACGCACATTCCCGATCAATTCGCTAGGGAACCCATGCCCGACACGCCGCCCCCCCGCCTTGTCGCCACCGGACTGAGCCGGTCCTTCGGCGGTGCGCCGGTGGTGAATGACGTGTCGCTGGAAGTGGCGGCAGGGCAGGTGACCTGTCTCCTCGGCCCATCGGGCTGCGGCAAGTCCACCACGCTGCGGATGATCGCGGGTGTCGAACGCCCCGATACCGGCACCATCCGCATCGACGGGCGCACCGTCTGCGGCGATGGCGTCCTTGTCCCGCCAGAGTCGCGCTCGGTCGGGCTGATGTTTCAGGATTTCGCCCTGTTCCCGCACCTGACCGTGGCTCAGAACGTGGCCTTCGGTCTGTCCGGGGACCGCGCGGCCAAGGCGCGGCGGGTGGATGAACTCCTCGACCGCGTCAACCTCTCCGGCTACGGCCCCAAACACCCGCATCAGCTTTCGGGTGGCGAACAGCAGCGCGTGGCCCTCGCCCGCGCTTTGGCCCCGCGCCCCAAGGTCATGCTGATGGACGAACCCTTTTCCGGCCTCGACAACCGCCTGCGCGACGGCATCCGCGACACCACGCTTGAGGTGCTGAAAGAAGAAGGCACCGCCGTTCTTCTGGTCACCCATGAACCGGATGAGGCAATGCGCATGGCCGATGAAATCGCCCTGATGCGCGGCGGCCGGATCGTGCAGCGCGGCGCGCCCTACAACATCTACAACGCCCCGGTGGACAAGGCCGCCGCCGCGTTCTTCAGCGATATCAACGTGATCCGCGGCACCTGCCGCGGCGCGCTGACCGATACGCCCTTTGGCGCCTTCCTCACCCCCGGCTACCCCGACGGGGCCGAGGTCGAAATCATCATCCGCCCCCAGCACCTGAAGATTGATTTCGACCGGGGTGGTCGCGGCCCCAACCCCACCGCGCAGGACGGTACCCCCGCGCGCGGCACGCTGCAACGCGCCCGCTATCTGGGCCGCGAAAGCCTTGTCGATTTCCGGATGGACCATGATGGATCAATCCTCACCGCATCCGTCCCCGGCGTCTTTCTCCCCAAACCCGGCACCGCGCTCTGGCTCATGATCCGCCGTGACCGCTGCTTCGTGTATCCGGCCAGCCGCTGACGCCAATCTTCGCCCGCCATGCCGCAAGGTCGCGCCCGACCTCGGGCAGCGCGATCCGCCCTGTCAGAACAACATCCGACATCCGGTCCACGCGAAAAGACCGGAAATCGCTGCGCCCTTCGCACCATGCGGCCAGCGTCCAAACCCGCCCCCAGAATTCCAGAACCAAAGGCCGGACAGCCCGCCGACTTTCCCGCCCGCTTTCATCCACATAGGCGATGTCCACCACCTCATGCAGCCGGATCGCCCGCCGCAGGGTCGGCAAATGCGCCGCTGCGGCCAAGGCTTCCTCACCTGGAAAAATCCATACCGGAGGGTCGGCATGGGCCCGCCGCGATTCCGGCAATACCGCCGAAATCTTGGCTGCAAGGCTGGCCGCGGCCCCGGCGAGGCTCGGGTCTGCTCCCACCGCCAGCAAGCGCATCGCCACTGCCAACGCCTCGGTTTCTTCGTCGGTAAGGGTTAGCGGCGGCAAGGTGATCGGCTCGCGCAAGATATAACCCACGCCCCGCTCTCCTTCGACCGGAAGGCCGCTGGCAATCAGCGTGGCCATGTCGCGCCAAAGTGTCCGGGTCGAAACCTCCAGCCGTTCGGCCATGTCGCGTGCGGTATGCAGGCGGCCATCGCGCAAAATCTGGATCAGGTCGAACAATCGGTCGGTGCGGCGCATGGGTCAAAGCGTGGCGGGGCGGGGGGATCGCGTCAATCCATCGCAACGATCACGGCGTCATGCCGCATCGCCACGGTCGCGGGATCGATCATCGCCATGAAGGGGGCAAATTCCGGTGCAGCCATGACGGCTTCGGCTGCCTGATGGGCCGTCGTCAGGTTCTGCCATTCCACCCAATCGGTCCAGTGCCCATCGTCCGCCTGAACCAACCGTCGCCGGATAAAGCCCGGCGTCGCGCGCAGCAAAGCCTCCGTTCCCTGCGCCGCATGCGCAAAGGCGGCTGGGTCAGTCCCGGGCATCAGTCGAAAGCTGACCACTTCCGCCACGACTGGTGCGCCGGGGTCAACCTTGGTTGTTTTCGGGTGCATGCATCTCTCCTTCTTGAACAGCAGTTTCGATGCCACCTGTCTGGCAGGGCCCAACTGACAACACCCTGTCAGCAACCTGTCACCCTGCTTCTTCAATCCCCGCCTGCGGCATCAGGGTTGCCACCTTGCTCAGCAGCGCGCGCGCAGCCCTTGCGCGGGGGTTGGCCTCGTCCTCGGCCACATGGCGCAGCCCCTCGACCAGCGCCTCCAGCTCATCCGCCGTCATCAGCGTGGGCGGCAGCATCAGGGGGGACCGCAGGATATATCCCAATCCCCGCTCCCCCTCGACCGGCAGGCCCGTGCGCGCCATCACCGCCATGTCACGCCACACCGTGCGTGTGGACACCCCCACCGCCGCCGCCAGTTCCGCCGCCGTATGCAGACGCCCGTCGCGCATGATCTGGATCAGGTCGTAAAGCCGGTCATCCCGTTTCATCGCGGCCATTCCTTCCGGTGCTACTGACAAAATACTGTCAGTTGATCGCAAACGAAACCCCATTCCCCTTTGAAGCGGGCGAAAAGCAGGCCTAAACATCACCTTCAGAACGGGGATCGGGCCAACCCTTGGCCCTTACGGATGGAGCTGACCATGTTCAACAATATCGGCCCGATGGGCCTGATCCTGATCGCAATCGTCGTGCTGGTGCTCTTTGGGCGCGGCAAGGTGTCGTCGCTGATGGGCGAAGTCGGCAAGGGCATCACGGCCTTCAAGAAGGGCGTGAATGACGGCAAAGCCGAGCTGGACGGCGAGGCCGCCGAAGGCGCGCGCGACGTCACCCCCGCCGCTGCGCCTGCCGCAGCGCCGGTTGCCGCCTCTGCCCCTCTGGCGGACAAGGACAAGGTCTGATCCCGGACCCCCGCGAATAGGACGGAGAGACAGGCATGGAATTCGGCTGGGCGGAGCTTCTGGTCATCGGGGTTGTGGCGCTGATCGTGATCGGCCCCAAGGACTTGCCGGAGATGTTCCGCACCCTTGGCCGCTTCACCGCCAAGGCACGTGGCATGGCGCGCGACTTTAGCCGCGCCATGGAACAGGCCGCCAAGGAGACGGGCGTCGACGAAGTGGCGAGTGACCTGAAAAAGGTCACGTCGCCCAAGGCGATGGGTCTGGACGCCATGAAAGGCGCCGCAGATCGCTTTGAAAAATGGGACCCGCTGAAGAACGCGGCGAAACCCACCAGCCCGCCCCCCGCGCGCCCCCTGACCCCGCCACCCATGCCGCCGACGCCGCCTGCGGCCACGCCCGCCCCGGTTGCAGCCGCAGTGGCCGCGCCCGAACCTACGATCATGGGACCTGCCACTGCCGCACTTGCCGAACAGCAGGCGCAACGCAAGGCCATTGCTGCCGAAGCTGCCGAAAAGCTCCGCGCCGTGGGCAAACCCGCCGCGGCCACAAAGCCTGCCGCAGCAGCGCCCGCGAAACCCGCAAAAACGGCCGCCGCCCCGGCCCCAGAGCCCGCTGCCAAGCCTGCCCGCAAGAAAGCCCCGGCCAAAGCTGTCGCAAAACCGGGCGAGGAATGACATGACCGCCAAGGAAGACATCGACGACAGCTCGGCCCCGCTGATCGAACATCTGGCCGAACTCAGGAACCGCATCCTCTATTCGCTGGCAGCCTTCATTGTGGCGATGGTGATTTGTTTCACCGTCTGGAATCCCATCTTCAACTTCCTGACCCACCCGATTTGCGACGCCCTGGCCGAACGCCAACAGGATTGCGGCCTTGTGCTGATCAAGTTGCAAGAAGGGTTCTTCGTCGCGGTCCGCATCTCGGTACTCGGCGGCTTTGCGCTGTCCTTCCCGATCATCGCCTTCCAGATGTGGCGCTTTGTGGCACCGGGCCTCTACCGCACGGAAAAGCAGGCTTTCCTGCCTTTCCTTCTCGCCTCACCGATCATGTTCTTCATCGGCGCGGCTTTCGCCTATTACATCGTTCTGCCGATGGCCTTCGATTTCTTCCTGAACTTCCAGCAGAACTTCGGTGGCGACGTGGTCACGGGCGAATTGGCCACCGATGCCCCGGCTGGTATCGTCTTCCAAGGGTCGATGGAACAATACCTCTCGCTCACCACAAGTTTCGTTCTGGCCTTTGGCCTGTGCTTCCAGCTTCCGGTGCTGCTCACACTGATGGGCAAGGCGGGGCTCGTCACATCGCGCGGCCTTGCCGCGATGCGCAGATATGCCATCGTCCTTATCCTCGTTGTGGCGGCCATCGTCACGCCCCCCGATGTGATGTCGCAAATCCTGATGTTCTCTGCGATCTACCCGCTTTACGAAGTCTCCATCTTCCTGATCCGCCGCATCGAAAAACAGCGTGAGGCGCGGATGCGTGCCGATGGCACCTGGATCGACGAGGATGAAGACGAAACAGAACCCGCGACCAAGGCATGACCGACGAACTTCTCGCCCGCATTGCCGCCGCACTGGAACGGATGGCACCGGCGCCAATGCCCGCGCCGGATTTCGGGGCCGAGGCCTTTGCCTGGCACACCGATCCTGACAGGTTGGAGCCCGTCCGCCGCGTGTCACGCGTGGACATCGGTCTGCTGATCGGCGTCAACCGATCGCGCGATACGCTCTTGGAAAACACCCGCCACTTCGCGGCGGGGCTGCCGGCCAACAATGCGCTCCTTTGGGGCGCGCGGGGCATGGGGAAATCCTCGTTGGTCAAGGCGGTTCACGCCGCGATCCGGGCCGAAGGGCATGATCTGAAGATCGTGGAACTCTCCCGCGAAGACCTGCCCTCTGTCAGCCGCCTGCTGGCCCATCTGCGCGCCGCCGCGCCCCTGCGCTTCATCCTGTTCTGCGATGACCTGTCCTTCAGCCATGATGACCAACATTACAAAAGCCTGAAGGCCGTGCTGGACGGCGGCATCGAAGGCCGCCCCGACAATGTGCTTTTCTACGCCACCTCGAACCGCCGTCACCTGATGCCGCGCGACATGATCGAAAACGAACGTTCTTCTGCGATCAACCCGTCCGAGGCGGTGGAAGAAAAGGTTTCGCTCTCCGACAGGTTCGGTCTTTGGCTGGGCTTTCATCCCTGTTCGCAGGATGACTACCTCGACATGATCCGCGGCTATTGTGCCGCCCATGGCGTAACCATCCCAGAAGACCGTCTCTGGGCCGAAGCCATTGAATGGCAGGCCACGCGCGGCGGGCGGTCGGGAAGGGTGGCATGGCAATTCTTCTGTGATCTTGCCGCCCGCGAAGGTATCCGGATCTGACGGCTGGCGCGGCCCGGCCCTTGCGCAAGGCCGGGCTCTGCCCTATTTAAGCGCTTCTCTTCGCCAAACGGCCCCCATGCTGACCGAGATCCTCATCGTCGTTGCCCTGATCCTGCTGAACGGGGTCTTGGCCATGTCCGAACTTGCCATCGTTTCGGCCCGCCCCGCCCGCCTCAAATCGCTCGAAGGCAAATCCATCGGTGCCGGTGCCGCCCTGCGGCTGGCCGAAGACCCCGGTCGCTTCCTATCGACGGTCCAGATCGGCATCACCGCAGTCGGCGTTCTGTCAGGCGCCTTTTCCGGTGCCACACTCGGCGCGCGTTTGTCGGGTTGGCTGGTGGGGCAGGGCATGTCAGCCGACCTTGCCTCTACCCTTGGCGTCGGTGGTGTGGTCATGGTGCTGACCTATCTGTCGCTGATCATCGGCGAACTCGTCCCCAAACAGCTTGCCCTCCGCAATCCCGAAGCGGTCGCCATCCGCATGGCCCCGGCGATGCTCTTGCTGTCGCGTGTCGCAGCCCCTGTCGTCTGGCTTTTGGATCGGTCGGGCAAGCTGATCCTGCGCCTGCTGGGCGCCTCGGGCGATGGCGGCGGAAAGGTGACCGAAGAAGAGGTGCACACCCTTCTGACCGAGGCCCGCGCCGAAGGTCTGATCGAACATGAAGAACGCGAGATGCTCGCCGGCGTCATGCGTCTGGCCGACCGCACCGCCCGCGCCCTGATGACCCCCCGGCATGAGGTCCATATGCTGGACCTCCACGCCACGCCCGCCGAAACCGTCGCCGCGATGCGCCGCATAGGCCGCCCCCGCATGCCCGTCCGCAACGCGGAAACCGATGAGGTGGTGGGCATCATAACCCTTGCCGATGCTTTTGATGCGCTGTCCCGCCGCCAAAGCCTCGATCCCCAGCGCCTGCTGCGCGAAGTGCCGGTCGTGTCGGACAAGGCCGATGCTCTGGACGTGATGGAAATTCTGCGCGGCTCTGCGCACCATCTGGCACTGGTCTATGATGAATACGGCCATTTCGAAGGGATCATCACCTCGGGCGATATCCTTGAGGCGATCACCGGCACCGTGGCCATCCAGTCCGACGAAGAACCCGCCTTGCTGGAACGCGAAGACGGCAGTCTGCTGGTCTCCGGCTGGATGCCCGCCGATGAATTCTGCGACAGGCTGGGTATCCCCCGCGAACTGGCAGGGGGGTATGAAACCGTGGCAGGGTTGATCCTGAACCTGTTCGGCCGCATTCCCACATTGGGCGAGGCGACGGCAGCCGAAGGTTTCCGCTTTGAAATCATCGATCTGGATGATCGCCGGATCGACAAGCTGCTGGTCAGCCGGATCGGCTGACCGCCCGCTTAAGGCCCGGCTTACTACAGGCCCGACTTACTTCAAGAACGGCATCGGATCGGTGCTCGCCGCACCGCGCCGCACCTCGAAATGCAGGAAGGACGGGTTGCCCGACCGTACATTTGCGATGGTCTGGCCCTTGGTGACCTTGTCGCCCTTCTTGACCGTAATCCCGGCCACGCCCGCATAAACCGTCAGCAATCCGCCCTCGTGACGGATCACGATGATCGGCGTCTGCGCCGTGTCCTGCGTGATGGCGGCCACGGTTCCCGCCGCTGCCGCCATCACCGGGGCCCCGGCCGGGGCAGCAATGTCGATGCCTTCGTTCTTGGGCGGGGCATAGCCGCGGATGATATTGCCATTCGCCGGCATCGCGAATTGCGCCGCCGAAGCGCTGGTCCGGGTTTCGCCCAGATCGGGCGATGCGGGCACATCCTTGGCGGCCTCTGCTGCGGGCTTCGTCTCCTCATCCGGCAGCGGCTTGGCGGCCGATGGCGGTTCGGGCGTGGGCGATCCGGCACCGGGCGGGGTCACCACTTCCACAGGCCGCTCGGGCGGTTGCCCGGTCGGTGTGGGGATCATCAGATACTGGCCCTCACGCACTTCCAACTGCGGGCCAAGCCCGTTCCAATCGGCCAAAGCGCGGGCTGATACGTTATAGGTCCGCGCAATGGAAAACGCCGTTTCGCCACGCTTCACCTGATGCCGCGTCGGAGCCATGGCGCCAAGGGCGCTGTCGTTCGAGGCTGCCGCCACCGGCTGGCTCGTGGCGGTGTTGTCCACCCGGTCCAGCGCCGTGGTCGCGATGCTGGTCACACTGACCGCGCCTCCCCCGGCCGATGGCAACGGAGCCGCGGCCACCGTGCCGCCCCCGATCACCGCGCCCGCGCTTGTGCCGCCACCCGCCGCCGCCACCCGGCGCGGCAGGGCCAGCACTTCACCATCCCGCAGGGGCGCTTCGGCCTGAATGGCGTTGTAGTTTGCCAGTTCCGCCGGGTTGATCCCGATCCGTGCCGCGACACTGCTCACGGTATCCCCGCGCCGCGCCACTGCCACCTGATAGCCCGGATAGCTGATCACCCCGTTCGCATCCGGCATCGGCCGCGCCGCCGTGGCCTGCCGTGCCGCCTCTGTGGTGTCCAGCGTGCTGCCACCGCCCCGGAAATCCCAGTCTAGTTCCGACATCATCCCCGGCTGCCCGCCCGTGCAGGCCGCAAGGGCAAGGACCGAGGTCAATCCAAGGGCGCGCATCGTCAGGGGTGCGAAGGTCATGCTCTGTCTCTCTGCCGTCGTTCGGGTTGAAACCCCGAAGCCATTTCCAGTCATTCGGTCCCAAGCCCCTCGACCAGCGGCACGAAACGCACCGGTCGCAGCTCGTCATAATCAAATCCGCTGTCAGTGCGCGTCACCTTGATCAGGCTCTGCACAGTATCCGACTGCCCAACAGGCAATACCATGATACCGCCGGTTTTCAATTGCGCCAATAGGGGGCCTGGGGGGTCTTCGGCGGCTGCTGTCACGATGATGCGATCAAACGGCGCCTGATCGGGCAGTCCAAAGCTGCCATCCCCCGTGATCGCGGTGATATTGGTCAGATCCAGCGCGCGGAACACCTCATCCGCCGCCCGCACCAGCCGCCGGTGACGGTCCACCGTATAGACCCGCCGCGCCAGCTGGCTCAGGATCGCGGCCTGATAGCCCGACCCGGTTCCCACCTCCAGCACCTTGTCGCGCGGCTGCACGGCCAGGGCCTGCGTCATGATCCCCACGATGCTGGGCTGGCTGATCGTCTGGCCGCAGGCGATGGGCAGCGGCATGTCCTCATAGGCGCGCTCGGCGAACAGCCCGCGCACGAAATGCCCCCGGTCGATCACCTCCATCGCCGAAAGCACCCGGCTGTCGGTCACCCCCCGGGATCGCAAGGCATACAGAAAACGCATCTTCCGTTCGGCGGCGGACCCATCCTCGTCAAAGCCCGCCCCTTCCGTCATGCCAGCCGCGCCTCAAGATCGGACAGCAGGTCATGTGCCGTCAGGTCCGCCCGCATCGGCGTGACCGAGATATAGCCCTCAAGGTTCACCGCCGCATCCGTGCCGGGCAGGGTGGGGGTCTGTTGCGGGCCGCCCTTGATCCACAGATAGCGCCGCCCCGTGGGCGACAGCTGGGCCTCGGCCGAAAAAGACGTGTCGCGCCGGAACCCCTGCGCCGCAACCTTCACCCCTTTTACCCGCGCGGCGGGCAGGGGCGGGAAGTTCACGTTATAAAACACCCGGTAATCATCGCCGGTCCAGATGCCCCGGTCCAGCAGCGCCCGCACCACATGGGTGCCATGGTTGCGCGCCGTCTCGAACGGGTCTGCCAGACCATCCATCTCAGGGCCAAAGAACTGCGACAGCGCGATGGCCGGAATGCCCTGCAATGCCGCCTCCATCGCCCCGCCGATCGTGCCCGAATACAGCACATTCTCGGCCGAGTTGTTGCCCCGGTTCACCCCCGACAGCACCAGATCGGGCTTTGCCCCCTGCAGCACGTCATAGATGCCCGCCAGCACGCAATCCGCCGGGCTGCCCTCGGCGGCATAGCGGCGATCCTCCAGCTTGGCGATCATCATCGGGTGGGTATAGCTGATGCAATGCCCCACGCCCGATTGCTCGAATGCCGGCGCAACCGTCCAGACCTCGCCGCCATGCCCGGCGATATCCGCCGCGATCCCGGCCAGAACCTGAAGCCCGGGGGCATTGATACCGTCGTCATTCGTGATCAGGATGCGCATGCTCTGCCTTCTTTGCCTGCTTCCTGATTAGATCAGGGCGCAGGGGGCGGCAAGCAAAAGGCCCATCCCTAGGGACGCCATCTTCATCCGTGTTGCGTATGCACCTGTCCGGCCCGGCCGGATCTGTCACTCGGCCAGCGTCACCGGGTCGGGTTGCGCCAGAAAGAACCCTTCTGGCGCAAACAGCACGCCAAGGATCGCCAGATAGGCCAGCAGGAAAAGCGCAATCGCAGCAGTCTGCGCCCGCTTGCCGGGTGCCTGTGCCATGCGGATGCGGCTGTCACGGGTCATCGTCAGGGTCTTGGGCATGAGCAGTGCTCCTCCTTGTCGATTCCCCTCGGAGTCTACCGCATCACGCAATGTTTCGGGTTCTGAAATTTATGCCATAAGCGGAATAGCGTTCCCCTTGGCGGCAATCCGCCAAACGATTTTCCGCTGCACCTGCATCCTTGCCCGCGCAGCGAAACATCTTTCCGCCCCGTTGCTGCGTCGCAGCAGCCCCGTCCCCGAATGAACGCGCAAGAAAAAAGGCGCCCGAAGGCGCCCTTTCCGGCATGCAGCATGGCGAAGATCAGTCCTTCGCGCGTTCCACATAGGAATAATCGTCGGTGTTGATCACGATACGCACCCCGGCCCCGATATGCGGCGGCACCATCACGCGCAGCCCGTTGGAGCAGATGGCGGGTTTGTAGGAAGACGATGCCGTCTGCCCTTTCACCACCGGTTCGGTTTCCGTGATCTCGACCACCACGCGCTGCGGCAGTTCCAGCGCAATCGCCACACCCTCGAAAGTGCGCAAGTACACCTTGATGCCTTCGGTCAGGAACACCTTGTCCTCGCCCACCACATCCGGTGTCGCGACAAGCTGCTCATAGGTGTTGGGTTCCATGAAATGATAGCCTTCGCCATCTTCATAAAGGAAGTCATATTCCCGTTCGTCCACTGTGGCCTTTTCCACCATCTCGGTGGTGCGCCAGCGTTCGGACACCTTCACCCCGTCGGAAATGCGGCGCATGTCCACGCTGGTGGTCGGCGTGCCCTTGCCGGGATGGAAGTTTTCGGCCTTGAGCACGGCATAAAGCTTGCCGTCCATCTCGACGACATTGCCCTTGCGAAGGGAAGAAGCGATGACTTTCACGGGGTCGTTTCCTTGCGGTTTCAGAAAGGCCCGCATAATCCAGCAGGCGATTGGCGCTGCACCTATCGCATCTTTCGCCAAATCTCAAACCGAAAGCGCCACGCCGTGACCAACCCGCCCGACAGCCCAGCCCAAACCCCGTGGTGGCACCCCTCGCGCCATGCCGACCGCCGCCCTGTCCTGTTGGCGCGCAACCGCATCCAGCAGGCGCTGCGCCGCTGGTTCGATGACAACGGCTTCACCGAGGTGGACCCCGTCGCGCTGCAAGTCTCGCCCGGGAATGAGGCGCATCTGCACGCCTTCACCACCGATGCCCTGTCGCATGACGGCACCCGCCGCGCGATGCACCTGCACACCAGCCCTGAATTCGCGATGAAAAAGCTCCTCGCGGCAGGCGAAACCCGCATCGCGGCTTTTGCCCATGTCTGGCGCAACCGCGAAAGGGGGGCGCTTCACTCGCCCGAATTCACCATGCTGGAATGGTATCGCGCGGGCGAGGATTACACCGTCCTGATGGAGGACACGGTCGCCTTCCTCCGCCTTGCCGCGACCACCGCCAATACGGCCCTCCTGCGCTATCGTGATCGCAGCTGCGATCCCTTCGCGCCGTGGGAACGGCTTTCGGTCGCCCAGGCCTTCACACGCCACGCCGGTATCGACCTTCTCGCCACGATCCAAACCGATGGCACCCCGAACCGCGACGCTCTTGCCGCGCAAATGGTGGGGCAGGGGATGGCCGTCTCGCCCGATGACACATGGTCCGACCTGCTGTCCAAGGTGCTGGTCTCCCATGTCGAACCGCGTCTTGGGCTGGGTCACATCACCGTCCTTGACCGCTACCCGGCGGCCGAGGCCGCATTGGCGCGCGCCTGCGCCGACGATCCGCGCGAAGCCGAACGGTTCGAGGTCTATGCCTGCGGTGTCGAGCTTGCCAATGGCTTTGGCGAGCTGACCAACCCCGTAGAACAGCGCCGCCGCTTCCAGATCGAGATGGACGAAAAAGATCGTATCTACGGCGAACGCTACCCGATTGATGAGGATTTCCTCGCCGCCCTCGCCCTCATGCCCCCCGCATCAGGCATCGCATTGGGCTTTGACCGGCTGGTGATGCTGGCCACAGGCGCACAAAGAATCGATATGGTCCTCTGGGCGCCTGTGGCCGAGTGACGGGCGGAAAACTGCCGTTTTTCATGGGTTTGCTACAATCCGGCGGTCTTTCCCCGCATTGGTTCCGGCCGTGAAACAAAGCCCGCAACCTGCCGCCTGCCGTGACCGAAAGGCCGCATAAACCAAAGTTTATGGCCATAAACGGGGCGGTCAAAGCCGCCTGTTCCGGCCTCCCCCCCCGCTTGCCCGACTCAGCGATTAGGCCCAGCTTTATCCCATGGTCGTCGGGGCGTGCCTTTGGTGGGGGCATCCCGGCGGACAGGACAGACAGACCCGGACAACACCCCTTATTCAGGCCAGTGCAATGCCGACCGTACATGATATCCAAGGCAGGACCCACGACGTGACAGCGCATCGACCCGCACCCGCAGACCGGCCCCGCATTCTGGTGGTCGACGACGACGCCATCAACCGTCTCGTGGCCCGCGTCCTGATCGAGGCGCGCGGATATGAGGTGATCGAGGCCGAGGATGGCGATGCCGCTCTGGCGACCTATGCCGCCAGCGATGACATCGGCCTGATCCTGATGGATCTCGCCATGCCCGGCCGCGACGGGCTGGACACCACCCGCTGCCTGCGCGCGCAATCGCGGCGCGGGGCGACTGTTCCGATCGTCGCCCTGACCCGCCGCATCGACGACGACTCGCGTCGCAATTGCTTTGATGCGGGGATGAACGGGTTCCTGCCGAAACCCATCTCCGCCACCGGAATCGAAAGCATCGTGTGTTTGGTCGGTCACGGCGCACCCCGCGCTCACGCCTGATCGCGTGCCGACATACTCAGGCCCGATCCCCGGCAGCATGGTGGATCGGGCCTTTTTTCATCCCTGCCGCTTTGGCTGATGGCCGCCGCGATACGGATTGATTGACGTACCTCAATCTTGCCCGGATAAAGAACCACCCCCGATATGCGGGGCAGGGCGCAGGGATGACCAGACCGACGGTAAATGACATAGCCCGCGAAGCCGGGGTCTCGCTTGCCACGGTGGACCGCGTTCTGAACGCGCGCCCCGGCGTGCGCGCCAAGACGATAACGGCGGTGAATGACGCCATCACCCGCCTTGGCTATGTCCGCGACCTCGCCGCCGCCAACCTTGCCCGCAGCCGTTCCTATCGCATGGTGGCCCTGCTGCCCGACGGCGACAGCCAGTTCGTGCAAACCCTCGCCGAAGCACTGACCGAGGCCGCCGCCCTCGCCGCCGCCACGCGCCTGCGCCTGGATCTGCTGCGCTACCCGCCCGAAGACATGCATGTGCTGTCCAACCTTCTCGCGGGCTTTCAGGCCGAAGATGTGGCCGGTGTCGCGCTGATGGCCCCCGAAACCCCCGTCATCCGCGATGCCGTGCGCGCCCTGCGTCTGCGCGGCATTCCCCTTGTGGCACTTGGCTCTGATCTGCCCAACACGGGGCGTGATCATTTCGTGGGCATCGACAGCCACGCCGCAGGCCGCACGGCGGGCGTCCTGATGGGCCGCTTCTGCCGTGGCCTGTCGGGCCGCGTGCTGGTCGTCGCCGATAGCATGCTTCTGCGTGACAGCATCGAACGCCGCCGCGGGTTCGATGAGGTGCTTCTTGCCGATTTCCCCGCGCTGGATGTGATGCCCACGCTGGAAACCCACGGCTCTGCCGAACAGCTGCGCCGCGCCGTGGGCGATTGCCTTGCCGCCACGCCGGATGTTGTCGGTCTCTATCTGCTCGGCTCCGGCCACCGTGCGCTTGCCGCGCTGCTGCGCGACCGTGGCCTTCTCGGTCGTTTCGTGGTGATCGGGCATGAGTTGACCCCGCACACGCGGCAGGCACTTCTGGCCGGCCATCTCGATGCTGTCATCGCACAGAATCCCGGCCATCTCGCCCGCTCCGCCCTGCGTGTTTTGCGCGCCAAAGCCGACCGCATCCCGATCGACGAAGGGCAGGAACAATTGCGGATCGAGGTCGTCATCCGCGAAAACCTTCCTGCCGAGCCGCGCGAAGATCGTCAGGAAGACGCCGCTTAAGCTTTGAAATTAAATGATAAAGACCGCGCGCCAGATGTCGCGCCAAAAAATGAGGAACGTACCTCAGAAATCTATGGACAGACTCGCCCCGCCAAGCCTATCGTAAACATCAAAGAAGGCCCGGGGGCAGCGCAGCTGTCCAAACGGGCACGATAACAAATCATTCTGAAACGGGAGGAACTACGATGAAGGCCAGACTTCTTGCCGCCTCTTCGGCGGCAGCCCTTTGCATCGCGGGCATGGCATCCGCGCAAGACAATGAACTTACCCTGTGCTGGGCCGCTTGGGATCCCGCCAACGCGCTCGTTGAATTGTCCAAGGATTTCGAAACCCAGTCCGGCATCAAGATGAACTTCGAATTCGTGCCATGGCCGAATTTCGCAGACCGTATGCTGAACGAACTCAACTCCGGCGGTCAGCTTTGCGACCTGCTGATCGGTGACAGCCAGTGGATCGGCGGCAGCGCCGAAAACGGCCACTACGTCAAGCTGAACGACTTCTTCGATAAGGAAGGCATCAGCATGGACGATTTCGCCCCGGCGACCGTCCGCGCCTATTCCACCTGGCCCAAGGGCGAACCCAACTACTACGCACTTCCCGCGATGGGCGATGCCAACGGCTGGTTCTACCGCAAGGACTGGTTCGCCCGTCCGGAAATTCAGGCCGAGTTCAAGGAAAAGTACGGCCGCGATCTGGCCGAACCCAAGACGCAAAAGGAACTGCTCGAAATCGCGCAATTCTTCCAGGGGCGTGAAATCGACGGCCAGACTGTCTATGGCGCCTCGATCTTCACCGAACGCGGATCCGAAGGCATCACGATGGGTGCCACCGGCGCGCTTTATGCTTGGGGTTTCAAATACGAAAACACCCCCGGCAAATACGATATGGAAGGCGCCGTGAACTCGCCCGAGGCGGTCGAGGCACTGGAGTTCTACAAGGAACTCTACAAAACCGCCACGCCTCCGGGCTATGACAACGCCTATATGGAACAGTCGCTGGATGCCTTCAAATCCGGGCAGGTGGCTATGGCGATGAACTGGTTCGCCTTCTTCCCCGGCCTCTATGCCGATCCCAACACCGGGGGCGACAAGATCGACTTCTTCGTGAACCCGGCGCAGAACGTGGCCGCCTCCACGCTCGGCGGGCAGGGTATCTCGGTCGTGTCCTATACCGACAACATGGATGGCGCGCTGGCCTATATCAAATGGTTCGCCCAGCCGGATGTGCAAAAGAAGTGGTGGTCGATGGGCGGTTATTCCTGCCACAAGGCCGTTCTCGAAGACCCGGATTTCGTGAACACCGCCCCCTTCGCGGGTGACTTCCTCGAAGCAATGGGTGGCGTGCAGGACTTCTGGCAGGAGCCGGCCTATGCCTCGCTGCTGCTGGCGATGCAGGAACGTCTGCACAACTATGTGGTGGCCGATCAGGGCACCGCACAAGAGGCGCTGGACGGCCTGATCGCCGACTGGACCGAAGTGTTCGAGGACGAAGGCAAGCTCTGACCTTCCCCTCTCGCCCCGCCCGCCCGATCCTGCAACGGATCAGACGGGCGGGGCATTCCTCCCGATCGCTCGTCCCGCCGCTGGCGGGGCAGGGGCAGGGGCAACCCCGCCGCCCGAAGGACCATGCCGATGCCCGATCCCATCACCGCTGCCGCACGCGCCACACCCGAACCCATCGCCCGCAAGGTGCGCGGCCTGTCCGATCGCGCCATCGCCTGGCTGTTCGTGGCACCAACCATCTTCCTGCTGTTGGCGATCAACATCTTCCCATTGATCTGGACGGTCCGGCTCAGCTTCACCAACTACCGGGCCAACCGCCCGAACGAAGAGGTGGAATGGGTCGGCCTGCGCAATTACGTCCGCATCCTTACGGATGATGGCATCTGGGCCAACATGCAGACCACGGCCCATTTCCTGTTCTGGACGCTGTTCTTTCAGGTGCTGATCGGCTTCACCCTCGCTTGGCTCATCAACCGGAAATTCAAGGGCAATGATCTGCTCACCACCTTGATCGTGCTGCCCATGATGCTCTCGCCCGCAGTGGTGGGCAATTTCTGGACCTTCCTCTACCAGCCGCAGATCGGCCTTGTGAATTACATGGTCGAACTCGTCACCGGCACCCCGGCCTCCAGCTTTTCCATGCTCGGCGCGGGGGGCTATGCCAAATGGTCCATCATCATCGTCGACACCTGGATGTGGTCGCCTTTCGTCATGCTGATCTGCCTCGCAGGCCTGCGCTCCATCCCCGATTACATCTACGAGGCGGCCGAAATCGACCGCGCCTCCAAATGGCGGCAGTTCTGGACCATCACCATCCCCATGGTGTTGCCCTTCCTGATGCTCGCCGTGCTGTTTCGTGGCATCGAGAATTTCAAGATGTTCGACATGGTGGTCCTGCTCACCGGCGGCGGACCGGGCAACGAAACCCTGCTCGCCTCCATCGACCTGAAGCGTGAGGCGTTCGAAAAGTGGCGCACCGGCTATTCCAGCGCCTATGCCATCATCCTGTTTGTCACGGTCTTCGGCCTCGCCTCCATCTACGTTAAGGCCCTGAACAAGGTGAAAGAAAGATGAGCGCCTATTCCATCACCGAACCCACCTCGCGCTCCAAACTGGTCGCTGGCGTGCTCGTCGTCCTTTACGCCTTCGTCACCCTGCTGCCTTTGGTCTGGATCATCTCCACCGGCTTCAAGTCCGGGCCGGATTCCATCAGCTACCCGCCCAAGGTGCTGTTCGAGCCCTCGCTTGAGGGCTACGTCAACCTCTTCACCACCCGCACCCGCGTCGCGGCCGAAGAGTTCCAGAACCTTCCCCCGGCCGAGACATGGTATGACGAAATCGTCCGCGAAAGCGGCATGGTCATCGCTGGGCCATCGCGCTTTGGCGAACGCTTCCTGAACTCTGTCATCATCGGCTTCGGCTCGACCTTCCTGTCGATCTTCCTCGGCACGCTGGCCGCTTATGCCTTCTCGCGCTTCAAGGTGCCGCTCAAGGATGACATCCTGTTCTTCATCCTCTCCACCCGGATGATGCCGCCCATCGCAGTGGCCATCCCCATCTACCTGATGTACCGCGAATTGGGTCTGTCCGATACGCATCTGGGCATGATCCTGCTTTATACGGCGGTGAACATCTCGCTTGCCGTCTGGCTGCTCAAAGGTTTCATCGACGAAATTCCCCGCGAATACGAAGAGGCCGCGCTGATCGACGGCTACACCCGGTTTCAGGCCTTCCGTAAGGTCGTCCTGCCGCAGGCCGCCACCGGCATCGCCTCCACCGCGATCTTCTGCCTGATCTTCGCCTGGAACGAATATGCCTTCGCGGTCCTGCTCACCTCCGGCACCGCCCAGACCGCGCCACCCTTTATCCCGACCATCATCGGTGTGGGCGGTCAGGACTGGCCCGCCGTCGCCGCCGGGGCCACCATCTTCCTGCTGCCCGTGATGATCTTCACCATCCTTCTGCGCAAACACCTGCTGCGCGGGATCACCTTCGGAGCCGTCCGCAAATGATGTCCTTCCTCAACGGCCTCTTCCGCCTGCGCCGCGGCCCGTGGGAACTGCTGGCCACCATCCTCATCGGGCTGGGTGTCTTCATGCTGATGCAGCCCTTCGCCCTCGCGCTCTATACCTGGAGCTTCCTCGTCACTCTGGCGGGCACGGTGATGTTCATCATCGTCTCGCATTTCCCGGAATAGCCGCGATGCTGGAAAAGCTTTGCCCCATCCTGCCCGCCCGCGACATCGCCCTGACAGAATCCTTCTGGGCGCGGCTCGGCTTTGAAACCGTCTATCGCGACGATGCCGAATACCTTCTGATGAAACGCGACGGGGCCGAGGTGCATTTCTTCCATCACCCCGACCAGAACCCCGCCACCAACGACCACGGCGCTTATCTGCGCCCCGCCGACATAGCCGCGCTGCATCGCGAATGGTCCGCGCTCGACCTGCCCGCCACGGGCATCCCCCGCTACATCCCGCTTTCCGAAAAACCCTGGGGCATGGCCGAACTTGCCCTCATCGACCTGAACGGAAACCTCATCCGCGCAGGGCAGGAGATCTGACTTGGCCGAAATCGTCATCCGCAATCTGCGCAAGGAATTCGGCGCCTTCACCGCCGTCAAAGGCTCCAGCTTCACCATCAAGGATGGCGAATTCTTCATGCTGCTCGGCCCCTCGGGCTGCGGCAAGACCACCACCCTGCGCATGATCGCCGGGCTGGAACTTCCCACCTCCGGCCAGATCCTGATCGACGGCGAAGATGTCAGCATGAAACCCGCCTCACAGCGCGACATCGCCATGGTCTTCCAGATGTTCGCGCTCTACCCGCATATGAACGTGCGCAAGAACATCAGCTACCCGCTCGTCAGTCAGGGCGTCCCCAAGGCGCAGATCGCCGCCAAGGTGGCCGAGGTCGCCCGCATCCTTGGCATTGAATCTATTCTGGACAAGCCAGTGGGCGGCCTTGCCGGTGGTGATCGTCAGCGTGTGGCGCTGGGCCGCGCCATCGTCCGCAATCCAAAGGCCTTCATGATGGATGAACCGCTCGGCGCGCTGGATGCCGAATTCCGCGAACGCATGGCCGAAGAGCTGCGCGCCCTGCATGACAGGATGGGTGCCACCACCGTCTATGTCACCCATGACCAGCTGGAGGCGATGCAGATGGGCGACAAGATCGTCGTGATGAACCACGGCGTTGTCGAACAATTCGGCACCCCGCAAGATATCTATGATCACCCCGCCACGCTCTTCGTGGCCGATTTCATCGGCAGCCCGGCCATGAACTTCCTGCGTTTTGACGGAACCGCAAAGCCGGGCGATCAAAGCGTCACCCTCGGCGGCACCCCCATCGCCCTGCCGGAACTGCAAGAGGCCGCCTCCGGCGCGCTGGTCCTGGGCGTGCGCCCTGAACATGTGGCGCTGGCCGATGATGCCCCCTATCGCGGGCGGGTAGAGGCATCGGAATATCTGGGTACCACCCAGATCGTCACGCTCTCCACCGCCCATGGCCCGGTCAAGGCGCGCATCCCCTCGGGCGAGGTGGCGCGTCTGGGCGAAACCGTGGGCCTGCGGCTGAATGCGCGCACCCTGTCGCTGTTTGATGCCGGATCAGGCCGCGCCTTGCGCACGGCCGCCAATGCGGGGGTGCATCATGGCTGAGGTTGTCCTGTCCGGCCTGACCAAATCCTTTGGCGCCACCCGCGCCCTATCGGATGTGTCGATGACCATTCCTGACGGGTCCTTCGTCGTGCTCCTGGGCCCCACCGGGGCAGGCAAGACCACCACACTACGCCTGATCGCGGGCCTTGACCGCCCCGATGCAGGCGACATCGCCATCGCGGGCCGCTCTGTCCGTGATGACATGCCCGCGCAGCGCGATGTGGCGATGGTCTTTCAGCAATATTCGCTCTACCCGCATCTCACCGTCCGCGACAATCTGGCCTTTCCCCTGCGCTCTCCCGTGATGAACTGGCCCGAGGCGCAGATTTCTAGTAAAATCAATGAAGTGGCCTCCGTTCTTCGCATCGCGCATAAACTCGACAACAAGGCGACCCAGTTGTCCGGGGGCGAGATGCAGCGCGTCTCCATCGGGCGTGCGCTGGTCCGCAACCCGCGCATTTACCTGATGGATGAACCGCTCTCCTCGCTGGACGCCAAACTCCGCGCCGATCTGCGCATCGAGCTTAAACGCATCCATGCCGAACTGGGGGCCACCTTCCTTTACGTGACCCATGACCAGATCGAGGCAATGACGATGGCCACCCATGTCGGCGTGCTGGATCAGGGCCGCCTCGTGCAATTCGGCACCCCGCGCGAGATCTATGAAAACCCCGTCTCCGCCTATGTAGCCAGCCGCCTGGGCCAGCCGCGCATCAACCTGTTGCCCGCCAATGCTTTCGGGGCCGCACCTGCCGGGGCGGCACAGATTGGCCTGCGCCCGGAACATGTGGCGCTGGGCGACGGCCAGCCCGCGACCGTGCGCCGGGTGGAACATCTGGGCGACCAGACCCGCCTGCACCTGACCATGGGCGGGCATGAGATCATCACTCTGGCCGATCCCCATACACCGCTTTCCCCCGGCGACAGCCTTTCCATCCGCCCCGACAACCCGCTCTGGTTTGACGCCAGCGGCAACCGCATCTGACAGGAGCCCGCCATGAAGCAGTTCATGAACAGCAAGGAAACCCTGGTGACCGAGGCGCTGGATGGCCTGATCCGCACCTCCAACGGGCGATTGGCGCGGCTGGATGGCTATCCGCATATCAAAGTCGTGGTCCGCACCGATTGGGACCGGTCCAAGGTCGCGCTGGTGTCGGGCGGCGGCTCGGGCCATGAACCCAGCCATGCCGGTTTCGTGGGGCAGGGGATGTTGACTGCCGCCGTCTGCGGCGATGTCTTCGCCTCACCCTCTGTCGATGCCGTTCTGGCAGGGATTCTGGCGGTGACGGGCAAGGCTGGCTGCTTGCTGATCGTCAAGAATTACACCGGCGACCGCCTCAACTTCGGCCTCGCCGCCGAACGGGCGCGGGCTTTCGGGCTCAAGGTTTCCATGGTCATCGTCGATGACGATGTGGCCCTGCCAGATCTGCCGCAGGCGCGTGGGGTGGCGGGCACGCTGTTCGTCCACAAGATCGCCGGGGCCATGGCCGAAGCCGGGACCGATCTCGACACCATCTCAACCGCCGCCCGCCGCATCATCGACGGGGCCATTTCCATCGGCATGTCGCTCGATACCTGCACCGTTCCGGGCTCGCCCAAGGAAGACCGCATCAGCGCGGGAAAGGCGGAACTGGGCCTTGGCATCCATGGCGAGGCCGGGGTGGAACAGGTCGATTTCTCCGGCGCCCGCGCCGCCATGGCCATGGTCGTCGACAGGCTGCTTCCCCGCCTCGGTACCGGCGATCACGTGGCGTTGTTGAACAACCTCGGCTCCACCACGCCGCTTGAAATGTCGGTGCTGGCCGAAGAACTCGCCCGATCTGCCATCGGTGACCGTGTCAAATGGATGATCGGCCCCGCCCCCCTGATGACATCGCTCGACATGCACGGCTTCTCCGTCTCGCTCCTACCGGTCACGCAGACCGAGGTGGCGCACCTCTCCGCCCCCGCCGCCCCCCCAGCCTGGCCGCCGCTGGCCACGCTGGCCCCTGTCGCCACCCGCCCGCTGCCCGATGGTCTGGCCCCCATCCTGCCCGTGCCTTCCCCCCATCCCGCCCGCCGCGCCCTGCTGGACCGCTGCTGCCAGGCGCTCATCGCCTGCGAGACAGACCTGAACGCGCTGGATGCCAAGTCGGGTGACGGCGATACCGGTTCCACCCTCGCCGGGGCTGCCCGCGCGCTGCAATCCGCGCTGGACAGGTTGCCGTTGGCCGATCCCACCCAGCTTTACCGCGCCATCGGGATGGAGCTGTCGCAAACCATGGGTGGATCCTCCGGCGTTCTGCTGGCCATCTTCTTCGCCGCCGCCGGCGATGCCTCGGCCTCTGGCAAGGATTGGATCGGCGCGCTGTCCGCCGGCCTTGACCGCGTGATGCAAGTGGGCGGTGCCGCCCCCGGCCACCGCACCCTGATCGACGCACTCGCCCCGGCCCTTGCCGCCCTGCCACAAGGCGTCGCCGCCGCCGCCGCCGCCGCCCGCGCCGGGGCCGACAGCACCGCCCAGATGACCCGCGCTAAGGCGGGCCGCGCCTCCTATCTCTCGGCAGACAAGCTGGCAGGGTATAACGACCCCGGTGCCGAAGGCGTTGCACGACTTCTTGAAACCCTCGCCGCAGGCTGACCCCTTACATCGACGGGCATTCCCGCTATGGTGCGCGCATGCCCGTCGATCCCGCCTCAATCTGCGTCCTCGCCAACCCCGGATCGGGCCGCGCCAGCCGTGACGGCACCGCGATCCCGAAGGCGATGGCCGTCTTTGGCCCCGATGTCCCCCTGCGCCGCCTGACCGAAGGCGAAACCTTCGCCGATGCGGTGAAACAGGCTCTCGCCGACGGCTTCACCACCATCGTCGCCGCTGGCGGCGATGGCACCGTGACCGGCATCGCGCAGGCGCTTCTTGGCACAGAGGCCAGCCTTGCCATCCTGCCCCTTGGCACCTTCAACTTCGTCTCCCGCGGCCTTGGCCTGTCCGAGGATCCCGAAGCCGCCGCCCGCGCCATCCTCGCCGGTCACCCGCACCGAATTTCCGTGGGCACCGTCAATGACCAGCTGTTCCTGAACAATGTCAGCCTCGGCCTTTACCCCCGCATCCTGTCAGAACGTGAGGCGATGTATGCCCGCTGGGGCCGCTTTCGCGTGCTGGCCTATTGGACAGTGCTCGCCACCCTGATCCGCGCCCAACGCACGCCCTCCTTCACCATCGAAACCGAAGACGGCAGCCGCACCCTGCGCACGCCCCTGATCTTCATCGCCCGCTCGGCCTATCAGTTGGAACGCTTCGGCCTGTCTGGGGCCGACATCATCAGCGATGACCGCTTCGCCGTCTTCATCGCCCGCTCCGGCACACGCTGGCACCTGATGAAACTGGCTTTCCACCTTGCCCGCAAGCGGCTGGATGCAGGCACCGATGTGGAACTGTTCAGCGCCCATAGCCTGACGATCCGCACCCCGCGCCGTCGCCCCCGTGTGGCCTTTGATGGGGAAAAGCGCCGGATGCTTGCCCCGCTCAGCTTCAAGATCCACTCCGATGCCCTGTCCATCGTCATCCCGGATGTGCAGGATCGCGTCACCCCATGACGCGCATCATCCACCTGTCCGATCCGCATTTCGGCACCGTCCCGCCGGATTTGCCCCGCGCATTGGCCGCCACGCTGGCGACCCTTGCCCCCGATGCCGTGGTCTTGTCGGGTGACCTGACACAGCGCGCACGTCCCGGCCAATTCGCCGCCGCCCGTGATTTCATCGCATCCTGCCCGTCGCCGCTGCTGGCCATCCCCGGCAATCACGACATTCCCCTGTTCAACCTGCCGCTGCGCCTGCTGGCCCCGTGGCGCAACTGGAACCGCGGCCTGTCGCTCCCGTTGGAAGGGGAAGTTACCACCCCCCGCGCCCTGATCGCCGGGATCAACACCGCCAACCCCCACGTATGGAAGGATGGCCGCATCCACCCCGCGCAACTGGACCGCCTTGCCACGCTCTTCGCCCGCGCGGGGGATCGCCGCCGCATCGTGGCGCTGCATCACCCGCCCGAACCGCCCAACAGCGAGGCTCCCTCGCTGGCGGGCGCGGCCGTGGCTGTGGCGGCCTTCGCCCGGATGGGTGTGGATATGCTGTTGTCAGGCCATTTGCATTTCACCCATATCGCGCCGCTGACCGCCGCCCCGACCATCCTGTCGGTGCAGGCAGGCACCTGCCTGTCTTCACGTACCCGCAACGATGGCAACGCCTTCTCGATGATCGACCTGACGGATGAAGGCGGGACCATCACCCATTTCCGCGCCGCAAGCGACGGCAGCTTCAAACCCGATGCCGCCACCGCATGGGCGCGCACAGCCGAAGGCTGGCGCTAAAGCGAAACCGTCTCGCCCATATCGGCAGCCCGGATTGCCGCCAACACCATCGCCAGCGTCCCGATGTTATGCGCCCCACTGGGCTCCATCGCCGCCCCACCCGACAGGGCGACAGGCAACTGCCCCTGAAACGCCGCCACCGAATCCTGTATCAGATGCCATGGCTTTGCGCCCCAGACGGGGCAGGGCGGTTCCACCACCCGCTCTTCCACGCCATCCGCGCGGTGCAGGCGCAGGCGAAACCCGTCCTCCAAGGTGATCGACCCGTCATCCCCTTCGATCTGCAACAGGCTTTGCGGAAACGGATCGGGCGACAGCACCGAATGAAAGCTGCATTCCACCGTGCTCACCGCGCCCGACCCGTGCCGGACCAGCGCCTGAAACGCATCAAACCCGGTCACGCGGGGATTGCGCCGCTGCACTTCGCAGGACAGGCGCGTGGCATCGCCCATCAGGTGCCGCACCATATCAAACAGATGGAGCCCAATATCCGTCAGCGCCAGATCGCGCACCTCCGCCAGATAGGGTTGATTGGCATAGATGTCATAGCCATGCCGGAACGACAGGCGCAGCCAGCGCGGCACGCCGATGGCCCCGGCATCCAGCAGGGCCTTCACCTCGCGGATCGGGCGTTGCCAGCGGAAATTCTCATGCACCGCCAGCATCACGCCCCGCGCCTCGCAGGCGGCGACCATGGAAGCGGCATCCTCCAACGTCTCGGCAAAAGGTTTCTGGCAGATCACCAGCCGTGCATGCTGGGCTGCCAGTTCCACCAGCGCGCGGTGTGATCCTACGGTCGTGGCGATATCCACGAAATCCGGGCGCAGTGTTGCCAGCATCTCAGCCGCATCCGTTCCCCAATGGGCAATGCCGAAATCGCGGGCATAGGCTTCGGCCTTGGCTGGATCACGGTCGCAAACCCCGATGATGCCCGCCCCCGGCAAATCGGCCCAAGCTGCCATGTGATTGCGCGCAAAGAACCCGCAGCCAACCAGAACACCGCGAAAATCCATCCTGTCGATCCCCTTCCGGCACGCGGCCCAACTGGCTCACTCATTATACCAGTGTCATTCGCCGGACAAGCAAACCGGGCGGTGACCGTGAACGAAACCTGAATCGAGGGTGCGTCGCGTATGCACAGCTGTCTGCACAGGCGTCTGCACCGCCTGCTGCACAGCCAAAATAATCAATTTGGGAAAAACAGGGTAGGGCAAGGCGTGTGAAACGCCTAGCTGAAAGCCATCTAGGGCCAGGTAGCCGCTGCGCCTATTCCTCGACCGTGATCTGTGCCATCCGCCGCTCAATCCGCCGCCGACGCACCTCATAAAGGATCGCCATGATGATCGTTATGCCGATCATGATCACGGCCAAGGCATTGATCGTGGGCGTAATTCCAGCGCGCACTTTCGAGAATACATAGACCGTCAGCGTATCCGCCCCGCCGCGCGTGAACTGCGTCACGTTGAAATTCTCGATGGATTGAAAGAAGGCTACCGCCGCCCCGGCCCCGATGGCGGGGTAAAGATGCGGCAGCAGGATGCGCTTCATCACCTGCCCATGGCTCGCCCCCAGGTCCAGCGCCGCCTCTTCCAGTGCAGGATCAAAGCTTTGCAACCGCGCCAGCACCAGCAGCATCACCATGGCGGCGATGTAACTGACCTGCCCCAGCACCGAAAGATGCAGCCCCGGTGGCACACCGATCTTGTTCCACATCAACAGGGTAGAAATCCCGATGACCGCGCCGGGGATCAGGATCGTGGAAATCATCAACCCGTAGATGATCGACCGCAACCGCCCCGAAATGGAGTTGATCAAGATCGCCGCAGCCGTCCCCACAATCACCGCCAGCACGGCTACTGCCAAGGCCACGACAATCGTATTGCGAAAGGCGATCCACATCCGCTCATCCGCAGCCAGTTCCACGAACCACCGCCCCGTCGTGCCTTTCCATGGCACGATAGACGGCAGCTTGCTGTCATTGAACGCCGCCCCCGCCATCACAAGTAACGGAATAAGCAGGTAAATCAGGAAAGCGCCCATATACAGATGGGCAAGGGATTGTCTGAACTTGTACATCTCCCGCCCCCCTTATTTCGCGATGTCAGACAGCTTGACGCGGAAAATCCACATCACGACGCTGACAAAAACGGTGCAGAGGAACAGCAGCAGGAACGCATAGGCCGATGCCGTATTCCAGTCGAGCGCGTCATTCATCCATTGCTGGATCGTCTGCGTGAACCATTGCGACGTTGTCGATCCCAGGATCGACGGCACCAGCAAGGACCCCGCCGACAGCATGAACACCATCACCGCCCCTGATGCGACACCCGGCTTGGCATGGGGCAGCACGATCCGCCAATGGATCTTCCACCACGGCGCCCCCAGATCCTCGGCCGCCTCGATCTGGTTTGTGTCCAGCGAAGAGATGGCGTTGTACAGTGGGAACAGCATGAACAGGATATAGGTGTAGACCAACCCGATCATCACCGCGTCGTAATCCGTGATCCACCGCACGGGTTTTTCGATGGCCCCGATAAACAGCAGCAACGAATTCAGCGGTCCCTTGAATGCCAGAATGATCCACCAAGCAAAGGCGCGCAGCACCTCGGACACCCACAAGGGCACGAACAGCAAAAGCATCAGCGTCGGCAACGACCGGGGATTGACGATCTTCGCCATGTAGTACGCCACCGGATAGGCAAAGGCGAAGCACAGCAGGGTGACAACAACCGAATACCAGATCGTCAGCGAAAAGGTCATCACGTGGACCGGCACCGTGATCGGCATGCCAAGGATCGAGGTTTCGATCATGCCATCGAAAACCTTCAGGTAGTTGTTGACCGAATAGGTATCCCGCGGCCCGCCGATTTCGGTCACAGGCAAATAGGGCCGGAAGGAACTTTCAAAGAGCGTGATGTTGGGGATGATGACAAGGATCAGCAACCAAAAGGCCACGATCAGGCACATCAACCCTGTCAGCCCAAGCCCGTAACGGCGGATCAGGTCCTGCATGGCTTACCTCTTTGTATCGGCATCGGGCAGGATGGCGGCGCGGTTGGCGTCAAAGCCCATCCAGACCTGATCGCCAATCGCGGGGATCGCGGCTGATCCGTCATTGCGCAATTCCGCGACCATCTTCATGCCGCTGTCCGATACCGCATGGATGGCGATGAAACTGCCTTCAAACGACACTTCCTCTACCATCCCATGCACCCCGTTTTCGGGGGGGGCGGTCTGGCTGATGATCGTGTGTTCCGGGCGCACATAAAGCTTTACACCCTTGCCGGAAACGCCCTGCCCAATGCGGGCGCGGAAGCTGCCATGCGGTGTCGACAGGCTTGCCATGCCTTCGGAAACGATACCAAGATCGCCAGTGAACACGTTGTTTTCGCCCACAAAAGACGCAACAAAGCCGTTGACTGGATTGTTATAGATTTCGCGCGGATCGGCGATCTGCTGGATGCGTCCATGGCTCATCACCCCGACACGGTCGGACATGGCCAGCGCCTCGCCCTGATCGTGGGTGATGTAGATGAAGGTCACGCCGGTTCGCTTCTGGATCGCCCGCAATTCCGCCCGCATGTGCTGGCGCAGTTTCAGGTCAAGCGCCGAAAGCGGTTCGTCCAGCAGCATCACCTGCGGCTCCACCGCCAACGCGCGCGCAATCGCAACACGCTGCTTCTGCCCGCCGGAAAGCTGGCTCACCATCTTGTCGCCTGCGCCGGGCAGATCGACCAACGCCAGCAATTCCTCGGCCTTTGCGCGGCGCGTGGCCTTGTCGACCCCCCGCACCTCCAACCCGAAAGAGATATTTTCCCAGATCGTCATCAGGGGAAACAATGCCAGATTCTGAAAGATCAGCGCAGTCGGCCGTTGGTTGGGCCGCTGCCCGCGCATATCTTTGCCGCCGATGCGGATCACCCCCTGCGTCGGTTCTATGAACCCAGACACCATCCGCAGGATCGTGGTCTTGCCACAGCCCGACGGCCCAAGGAATGAGAAGAACTCTCCCGGTTTTATGGACACATTCGCATGGTCAACCGCGCGAAAGCTGCCAAAGTCGCAGCATACGTTATCAAGATCAATTCCGGCGCTCATCGCGTCGTGGTCCCCTGTCGTGGCGTGTTTTCTTTTGTTCGTTTTGATCAGGCTATCAGGCCTGTTCCGCCGCGCAATCTGTATTGCCAGATTGCATCGCCAGAACTGTCCCGCCAGCGCAGGATGCCTCGCAAATGAACACGCCGGACCAAAGGCCCGGCGTGCTGTCACTGTAAGACCGATCAGGAGGCCTTGTACTTGTCAGCGTATTCCGACCGCTTGGCCAGGAACTCGGCCGACTGATCCGGCCACCACCACAGTTTCGACAGCGCTTCATCGTTGAAGGTGCCGTTGTAATAGGCCGACACTTCCGGATCCATGAAGTCGGAAGCGCCTTTGCCAACCGGGTTGGCCGAGAATGCGGTCGCCCACATTGCAGCGCCTTCTCCGGTCGAGATCCACTTCACGAATTCATGCGCCTGATCCACGTTGGTCGCATTCTTCATAAGGACAAAGCCCTGATGCCATGCAATCGCACCTTCGACCGGGGCCACATACTTGTAGCCGTCATTGCGCAGGTTGAAGCCGGTGGAATCCCAGCACAGGCCCAGCGTCGCGCCGTTGGCGGTGAAGCCGGCATTCGCCTCGTTCTCACCCGACCACCACTGCACGACATTGCCCTTGGCCTTGATCGCCTCGGCCAGTGCGATATCCCACAGTTCGACCATGGCGCCCATGTCGGTATAGCCATCCATCCACGGACGCGGCAGCTTGCCCTGTGCATCCAGCCAGCGGCCCATGGCAGCCAGCGCCGAATGCGGGCGAACCACGACCTGGTTTTCCGCGCTGAACAGATCGCCCAGCGACGGCGGATCGGACAGAACGGCATCCGCCTCGTTCACGACCAGCGATTCCGTGCCCCAGACCGACGGTACATACAGCAGCGCGCCATCCTTGCGCGAACGCTCGCCCGCCGCGCCATCGGCCAGACCCGGCAGATAGTTGGCCATGGCCAGCTTGGATTCGTCGAACGCGCCCAGAAGGCCGTTGTCGTTCCACGCGCCGACGCGGTCGATCGTCGGCTCGATCAGGTCGATCCCGCCCGCTTCCAACGCAACTTTGGCATCGGCGAACATGGTGTCCTGATCGGGCAGTTCCTTGAAGTTCATCTTGATGCCGGTCGCGGCTTCAAAAGCCGGGAACACCTTTTCCGCAAACAGCGGATAGCCTGCCCAACCGGTAAAGTTCAGCTCGCCCGACGAAGCCAGCGCCTTGCGCGACACGATCGCCGGTGCAGCCAGCGCGCCGATCCCAAGGGCGGTACCCTTGAGCAGCGTGCGGCGGTCGAGGGTGGAGGTGGTTCTTTTCATCATAGCTCCCCTTGTTGTGGCCCGGTGCAGGTTGTCTTGCACCTGGTTAGCGGACCGTGCCTTGCTGGCCGATCTTGGCGGTATTGGTCGCACGATTCGCAAAAGACTCAAAAGAAGATTTCGTGAACTTTCGTCGATCTGGCGCTGCCCAGCCACTGACTGCCCCAAGTTTCCGCGCTTGGGCCATGGGGTTGCGATCAGGGGTTGTGCTGGCGCGGCTCGCTCAACCCTGCGGTCAGCCAGCCATGGCCTGCCTTTCCGGTTTGCTTGTCAGTGAAGGCTTCGCGCCACAGTCGTCCTTTGCCATTGCGTCAGGCCCGCGCGCGATTTGACCGGTGGCGGATCGGAACGTATGATTTCCGCAAAGGCACCCCGGTCAAGAGGGTGGTAAAACGTTCGGGCAGGGGCGGTGGGCACGTGGCAAGAGTGAGTGGCGCGATGTATGAGTATCTGGCCCGCCCCTGTGCGGACTTATCCCATGAATGACGAAACGCCCGCTGAACGCCCTGCCAAGAAGGTGGCCGTAAAGGTTCCTCCTGTGGTGAAGGATCTGGCCAAGGCCGCTGCCAAGGATCGTTTCCTGTATCGCGGTGGTCTTGTTGATGCCTGGTTCGAGGCGCGGCCCGGTTCGGATATTCTTGCCGTCACCTTCGACAACCTTTCGTCCGTGGGCGAATATGATCCGCCGCAACCCTGGCTGCGGTGGCGTGTGGAACAGGCGGGCTTTTCGCTTCTGGGCCTTATGGCCAGCCGCAAGGATTGGTACCGTAACGCGGATACCCCGGCCTTGATCGCCGCCCTGCGCGATGCAGGCGTTTTCGCGCGCTTTCGCAGGGTGGTCTTTATCGGGGCCTCGATGGGTGGCTTTGCCGCGCTGGCCTATGCGCCGATGGTGCCGGGGGCGGCCGTTCTTGCCTTCAGCCCGCAAAGCTCCCTGTCGCGCAGTATTGCCCCGTTTGAACGCCGCTATCGTTTCGCCGCGCGCAAATGGGATTGGTCCGATCCTGCATTTCTGGATGCGGCCGAGGCAGGGCGCACGGGGGGCGAGGTGACGCTGGTCTATGATCCGCTCGTTGCCGAAGACCGCGCCCATGCCAAGCGGATTACCGGGGCAGGGGTGCGGCATGTGCCGGTGCCGCTGATGGGGCACCGCGCCATCCGACAAATAAAGGAAGTGGGCGGTCTGCAAGAGCTGATCGAAGGTGTTGTCCGGGGCACGCCCGACTGGCCGATGTTCTGGAAAACCTTCCGCGCCCGGCGTGGTCAGGTTCCGTGGCAAAGGGCGCTGGTGGCCGAGGCCACGGCGCGCGGTCATGCGGGTCTTTTGCCTGGGGCCATGGCTGCCCTGCGCCGGACCAACCCCGAAAGCGGCTTTGCCCGCCGCGAAGCGCGTCGCTTGCAACGGGCGGCACGGGCAAAACCGGTTGCCGATGAAACCGTGCTGGAACGCCGGATCGTTGTGACCGATGGCGCGCCATCCGCACCGTTCGAAGGGCTGATCCTCGATCTGCCGCAGGCTATTTTTGTTCCCGAACGCGAAGGTGATGGCAAGCTGGCATCCGGCATTCTTCGCGCGGATGGCAGCTATTGCGCCCTGTCGCAGGGCTGGATCCGCGCGCGCAAGCCGATGCCAGCCCCAAGCCTGCAGCGAGCGGAGCAGATCAAACCTCTGCCCGGCACCCATCTGTTCGGTGGCAATTTCCGGGGCCATTTCGGCCACTTCCTTGTTGAATCCACGGCCCGGCTCTGGGCGCTCGACCACCTTCCGGTGCAGCCGGAAAGCATTCTCTATCTGCCCTATCGGGGCGAGGTCGGCCCGATTGAGAAAGTGATCGAAGGGCATGACAGGTTCTATCGTATTCTGGGCATCGACATGCCGGTGCGCACCTACGGAACGCCCCTGCGCGTGGAACGGCTGTTCGTTCCGGAATTGGGGTTCGGTTGGGCGGAACGCTATGCCGGCAGCCCGGCCTACCGCGCTTTCATGCAGGGGCGGCTGCGCGCGGCCGTGGCGCCGGAGGGTGGGAAGAAGCTCTATATCTCGCGCGCGCGTCTTGCCGCCCAGCGTGGCGGCATCCTCGGCGAGACCGTGATCGAGGAAAACCTCGCCCGCGCGGGCTATGAGGTGTTTCATCCCGAAAAACACCCGATTGACGTGCAGATCGCGCGCTATCGCGCGGCGGAACGGATCGTGGCGTTGGACGGTTCCGCTCTGCATCTTGCGGCCTACGTCACCGATCCCGGCACCCGGGTCGCGATGATCCTGCGCCGGTCAAAGGCGTTGGCGGGGGATTACCTGTTGCAATTCCGCGCTTTCTGCGATGTTGCGCTGGATGTCATCAACGTGGTCCGCACCGATTGGGTATCGGGTGGATCGAACCGAGTGGATTTCCGGTCGGTGGGCGAAATCGACTTTGCAGCCCTCTTTCAGTCGCTGGTCGCCGAGGGTTATGTGACCAAATCCTTCCGCCCCCATCTGCCAGACGCTGCTGCCATGTCTGCGATGCTGGCGGATTTCGCTGCCCGCCGGGGGGGCGACATGCGCGCGTTGGGGCAGGATGAACCCCATGCCGACGAAGAGGATGCGTGATGGAAAGGCTGACGTTTTTCTTCATCGTCGAACCGCCCAAGTATCAGCTGATGGCCTGCTATCTTGCAGCGTCTATTCGCGAAGCTTTTGGTTCGCAGGTCGCCATGATCGGCTATTGCCCGGCGCACCGGATGGCAGAGATTGATCCGGATGTGGTCACCACCCTCGGTAAGATGGGATGCGATCTGCGCCCTATGGAAACCGAAGGTGCCTTTGACCCGCCCTATCCGCATGGCAACAAGATGGTGGCCACGCTGCAACCGCGCGACAGCGAGTACAGTTGTTTTCTGGACTCCGACATCCTGTTCTTGCGCCCCAATGACCCGGCCAACTTGATCCATGAAGGCCATGTCAGCCTGACCCCCGCTGCATCGATGGGTTGGGCGGGGCAAGAGGTGTGGACACTGATCTATGACACGGCCGGGCTTCCTATACCGGAAGAACGCATCCGCCTGATGAACCAGAACAAGGGCAAGGACCGGATGCCCTATTTCAGTTCGGGCCTCTTTGTCTTTCCCGAACAGCACCGCAATGCCGAAGGCCTGCGCTTCCCCGAGGTTTGGATGCAGGTTGCCGCCAAGATCGAGGCAGAACCCACGATTCCGGCCAAGCGGCCCTATCTCGACCAAATGACCCTGCCGCTGGCCATCCGCAAGGCTGGGCTGGACTGGCACATGTTGCCCAAAGAGCAGCATTATATTTTGGGCGGCCGCAAGCGGGGTGAACCCCTACCACAGGACCGCGAGATTTTCACGGTGCATTATCGCAATTGGGAAATCGTCAAGGAACACGGCCTGTCGCGCAAGGCCAAGGACATGCTGCAACGCCAGGCAGGCGTCCGGCGGATTGCACAGATGGGCAAGGTTCAGGCCGCAGAGCTTGACCTGAAAGCGGGGGAAGAAGTGTGACGGAAACTGTCGAAATCCAGGAAGGCGAAGCGCAGGCACATTCCGGTGGCCCCAAGCCGGCAAAGCTCTGCACGTCGCTGCCGGGGGTGACTGTCCGCAGCGTGATTTGGGGCGAGCCGATCTTTTTCAATATCACCAAGCCGCGAGACTCGATTCAGAAGCACCATCGTATGGGCCGGTTCTACGAAGAAGAGGAACTGGAAATTATTCGCAGCGCTTGCCCTCCGGGAGCGGTCTTTGCGGATATTGGGGCGAATATCGGTAACCATTCGCTTTTCGTCGCGAAATACTTGCGCCCGGCCAAGCTGATCTGCTTTGAGCCAAACCCGGCCGCCATTCAGCATCTTCTGGCCAATCTTGGCCTGAACGGGGTTCTTGACCTGTGCGATCTGTCGCATCTGGGATGCGGCCTGTCCGATGTCGCCGCTGAGGGGCTGCATATTGATGCGCCAGAACGAAATCTTGGCGGCGGGCGGATGGTCGAAGGCGATGGCGATTTGCGGGTGGCGCGGGGGGATGACCTCTTGCTTGGCAGCGCGCCAACCTTTCTGAAGATCGATGTCGAAGGCATGGAAATGCGCGTCCTGCGCGGGCTTTCCGAGACGATCACAAAGTTCAAGCCGACCATTTTCATCGAAGTGGACAACGAAAACCGCGATGAATTTCTGCGTTGGGTGGATGATACCGGCTATTCCGTGCGGGCGCGTTATCGTCGCTATCGAGCGAACGAGAATTTCCTTTTGGTCGCCAGCCGGCGAAAGGCCCGCCGCGCCGGTGCAGCGGCCGGTCAGCCGCCGACCGACGCGCCGTAACGATCTGTCGCGAGATGCCGGGTTTCCTGTTGCAAGCCATCCAGCATCTTGCGAAAGCAGGCGGCGCAATCGGCATGGGCTTTGGCAACCGCCGGATCGGCAAGCGCGGTTTCCATCATCGCCCTGAGCGCGGGCAGGTGGTGATGCGCGCTTTTGTCGACCTCGTCGTTCTTGTTGAACCGTTTGAGGTATCGGAAATCAAAGCGATCAGACCAGTTCGCATAAAGGCCATCACCGCGCAGGCGCTTTGCTGCCACACGTTCCAGCGCCTTGACAGCATAATGATTGATCTGGGCCAGCTTCCAGTTTTGGCGGCCCTTATCCACCATTTCCTGCGGGTTCCCATTGTCCTTTGTGCCATGCACGAATTCGGCGGGCAGGGGGGATCCGTCCCCTGCCACAAGGCGGACGTGCGGTTGTGCCGCCTCCGGCCAGACGGGGCGATGAATGAAAAGTTGCTCTACGCGGCTGTCCATCCTGTGCAGTGTCTTTACGCTTCGGTTCAACCGAAAGCCCAGCTTTGACGCCTGGGTAAAGCCCTCGATGACCGGCTGGTCGGGGCTGCGGTCATGTCCGCTGTCACCAAAGAGCCGCCAGTTGATCGCCATGCCATCCGCATCTGACAAGGCCCGCAGCAGATCTGGCAGGCGCCGCTCTCCACCATGAACGACGAGGAATTCATCGGCATCCAGCCACAGCAGCCAGGACGCGCCGGTGATCTGCGGGTCGCGCAGGGCGTGGATGGCCACGTCACCCTGCACCGATGCGCCGGAGGCGGGGCTGTGCCGATGATGAACCAGCCAGCCGATCTGTTGCAGCGCATCCAGCAGCAGGTCGCTTTTATCCGTGCAATCGTTTGACCAGATGATGATCCGGTCAAACCCCAAAATCCTATGCCAGGCGACCCATTCAAGAATGTCCGGCCCTTCGTTCCGCATCGCGGAATAAAGGCAGGTTGTCATTCTTCCAGCGCTTTGCTGGGGTCTACGCCTTCGATCTCGCACATGCGGGCGGCATAGGAATTGGGCAGGGGTGGGTTGCGCCGCCACCACGGTTTGGTGCCGTTGGTATAGAGGTGCACCGAGAGCGTGTTGTCGGTGAAATGCCCTTCGACCCGGCCGTAGGGATCATAGAATACGTCGTTCAACTGAAACGGTACCGGATACAGGTAATCCGGCGACAGAGCCTTTTCGTAATCGCCGGTCTGCTGGGCAAACCACGTAAAAGCCTGCGGCCCGAAAGCCGTGCGTTCGGCGTTGTAGATGCGCACGGCCTGCGGCAGGCTGCGATCCTGTTTTTCCAGTTTCTTGCGTTGCTGCTTGTTAAACCAAGCCGGTGCCTCTGGCAGGTTTTCGTAGTAATCAAGCAGTTGCTCGATCAACTCGCCTTTCGGCGGGATATATACAACGCCACAGTTCAAAGCGCCGCGAAAGCCATGTCCTGCAAAGATGTTCTGCATCTCATCGGGGAAGGGCTTGTGGCAATAGGCATCACAATCGATCCAAACTGCATCGATCGCCTGAATCATCTTGTAGCGGAACACGTTCGACAGAAAGGATTCCGATGTCTGCGACACGATATCCATGTCGATCTTCATCACATCCGTCGCCTTGCGCACCTCCACCCCGTCAGGGACGTTCGACACGTCATGCGTGCAGTAAAGGATCGTCGGATGGCCGTTCCGCACATGCGACAACAGGCAGAGCTGGTTCAGATAATGGAGCTTTTCGCCGATCCACAGGGATGCGACGGGACGGCGCTGGGGTACTGACATCTTGCCTCACTACGCCCGGATTGCCGGGTCTCTTGTCTTTCGCAGAACATGCCTGAAAGCGTTTTGCCTGTCCACGATTTCGCTGTCAGCAAGTGTCGAAAATCACGGACTGTCACCTTGGACTTTCCCTGCGGGCGTTCGCCCGTATCCCCGCGTAAGGACGGGATCAAAGCCGAATTGCGGGCCATGCCACCCTGCCTGATGCAGGGCGGATTCGATTTGCGCCAGATCCGGGTGCCATTTTTCGATCCAGCGTCCTGTCAGGAATATCTGTTCCGGCATCGGGTTCAGCAAAGGCAGTGCATCAATCAGCGCGTTAGGTGTCACGGCGGGGTGGGCAAGGATAAGCGCGTTGGGCACAACGCTGGCGATAAGATCGCGGATCGCCGTCACCGGATCGTCTTGAAGGCTTGTGTCAAGCAGGCGGAAGCGGTCTGAAAACTCTCGCCCGTTATGGGCGCAAAGCCGCGTCAGAACCTGGCGCAGGCCGGGGTCATCCTCCACCATGGCAAGCGTCAGATCGGGCCTCACCCGCGCCAGATGCGCCGACAGGAACCCGCAAGCTGCCCCCAGATCCAGAACCGTAGCCCCCTTTGGCAGGACCGAAGGCATCCGTCGCGCGATGCCGCGTTCGAACTTGCCGACTTCGATCACCGCAAGCGCAGAGGGTGAAAACACCCTTGGGTCAAGCGGCACCTCGACTGTGTGGTTCTGCCGCCAGTCCAGCGCAACCTCTGCCGTCACATCAATCCGGCCCGAGACATAGCTGCCCATCGGGGTGACAACGGGCTTTGGTTCGGCAGGTGCGGATTTGCGGTCTTCGCGCGCCTTGGCGTTGCGTCGCTTTTCCACATCGGACATCAGCGCCGCGATCTTTTCCTTGTCGCGGGCCTGGGGCGGTTTTGCGGTGATCTGGGTGATCGGCACGGCTGATGCCTTGGCCAGATCGGCCACAAGTTGATGATAGGCCTCGGTCTGCCGCAATTCGGCTAGTCGCGCCTCGGCCCGGTCGACGGCAGCATGATGCAGCTGGTTCAGCACCGGGTCTTGCAGCAGTTGCGCCATGATCGCGTTGCGCTGGTCGCTATAGCGCAACATCGTGTCATCGTGCACCTCGTTGCGGTCTTGCAGCGACCAGTAGTCGGAATTGTACTTGTCTTTCTTGTTGTTGACGTTGCCGCGCATCTTGCGGATCGCATAGCTGTCGACCGACTTCACCGCGTAATGGTTCAATTGCACCCAGTCATAGCCGACCGTTCGCGTGATGGACCGCCAGCCGCGAAACTTGAAGTAATCCTCCATCTCGCGGCCCGACCCGTTCAGCCATTTCACCGTATCGGGGAAGGGCGTGTCGATATGGCGGTTCTTCATCTTGGGCCGATGGATGCCCAGTTTCCAGTAGTCGGGATCAAAGCAGAACAGTGTCTTGACGCCCCAGCCCTTGTTCCACATCGGGGGCGCGGCATAGAGATACTGCTCAGTCACTGGCGCCCGCGACCAATCCACCACACCACCCGATCCGAAGATGCGCCATGTCACAACGATGCCATTTGCATCCTGCGCCCTCGCGGCAGTAATCAGATCGTCCAGCGTGCCATCGCCATAGCGGATGGACAGAAATTCATCGGCATCAAACACCATCACCCAATCGGATTTGCACACGACTGGTTCGTCCTGCGCATGGTTCAGCGCGCTGGGCTGTGGGCGCAGACCTTCGGGGATGACATTTCGGCGATGATGGGCAAGGCCAAGCTCTTCGAGCCGGATCAGCATGTCATCGGTGCCGTCGGAACAGTCATTGGTATAAACAACCAGATCGGTGAATCCGATGGCCAGATGATGCGCGATCCATTCGATCACGAAGGGGCCTTCATCCTTCATCATCGAAACTGCGGTGACCTGCCCATGCGGGCTGGCATGGCGTTTCAGGCCAAAGGGCACGCTGCCCCACAGGTCGGATGCCCCGCGCGGCTTCTTTGCCTTGCGCTCCGCCTTCATGTTCGACCCTTGCACCGTTTCACCGTCTCCGTGATGCCCTGTTGCCGCAGGCGGCGTCAAGCATCCTGCGCAACCCCTTGCCAGGCTGGACCGGGCGGATGTGGCACCCTAGCATGCGCGGGTTAACGAGTTTCGGGGGCGGGGATGCCATCACAGATGAACAAGAACGTGCAACGCCGCATCAACGAATTGATGTCGGGCGAGCCGACGCCGCAGCGGCTGAATATGGCGTTGCGCCACCTGGCGAAATGGCGGGCGCATGTGCTTGAAAACGCGCTGGTGGAACGATCTGGGGAACGCGTGCTGTCCGGGCCATTCCGCGGTATGGTCTATCCGACGCGCACCTCTGAAGGATCGCGGAATCCGCGCCTGATCGGCTGTTATGAAGCAAGCCTCGCGCCTGTGATCGAGGATATCATCGCCGCTGGCTATGACACGGTGGTCGATATTGGTGCGGCAGAGGGCTATTATGCCATTGGCCTTGCCTTGCGGATGCCGCAGGCGCGGGTCATCGCCCGCGACACGGATGAAAACGCCCATGCCGCCTGTACTCAGATTGCCGAAGCGAATGGGGTTTCCGCGCGTATCGAGATCGGCGGTGCGGTCGGGCATGGCGATTTTGCCGTTCTGATCCATGGTCGTACCGTGATCATCTGCGATATCGAGGGTGCCGAAGACGTCTTGCTTGATCCGGTGGCTGCCCCGGCCCTGCGCGGCGTTGATATACTGGTCGAAGTGCACGAAGGGATGAAGGCCGGGCGCCTTGATTTGCTGACCAAACGGTTCGGCCCCAGCCATGACATCCGCCGAATCGAACGGCATCTGGATGACAGCGGCCTGCCGGGGTGGACCGATGATCTGGGCGATCTGGACCGGCTTTTGCTTTTGTGGGAATGGCGGTCCACGCCGACACCCTGGCTCTGGATGCGCCAGAGGGCGGTGTGATGCGCCCCCCGTCGCGCAATGCTGCGATCTGGTTCGCACCGGATGGGTTTGATCCGGAAAAAGGTGTGAACGGGCGCCGGATGGCGGGTGACAGTTTTCTGCGCGGCTGGTTTCGCCATGCTGCGGTGGAAGAGTGGCTTGCCATTACCCACGGACCAAACGACGCGCAGCTGTTCCGCACCCTTTCCGAGGCGCGCCGTCCCGGCGAGCGCGTGCGGGTGGAGCGGCTGGAAAACGCCCGGGCCATCGCCCCGGTCGGCACGATGTACATTTCCGGTCCGAACTTTGCGACGGAAACCTGGCGGCGCAGCCTTTGGGGCGACACGGCCTATTCGATTTGCGGGATCACGCATACGATTTCGACCAAGGCCGTGATGGAAGGGGCTTGGCACCTGCGGGCATCGCCTCAGGCCGAATGGGATGCGGTGATCTGCACCTCGCGGGCCGTGAAGGCAGCGGTCAGCTTGCAACTGGAGTTGATCGACGATTTTCTGCTTCACCGTTTCGGGGGGCAGGTGCCGCCACGCCCACAGCTTCCGGTCATTCCGCTGGGTGTGGATTGCGATGAATTCCGGCCTGATCCGGCGGCGGGCATTGCCCTGCGGGCAGAGCTTGGGATTGCCGCAGAGGACAGTGTCGCGCTTGTTGTGGCACGCCTGAGCCCACATGAAAAGTTCGATCCCTTGCCCGTCTATCTGGCCTTGCAACGGGCGCAGGCGGGAACAGGGCGGCGTTTGCATCTGATCCTTTACGGCAATTTCCCCGACAGCTATTCGCAGCGCATCTTTCTGGCCCCCGCCCGCGAGTTGATGCCTGACGTCACTTTGCATCATCTTCCGCACGAAGGCGCGGCGCGGCGGCTCGCGGTACTTTCCGCAGCCGAGATGTTCCTGTTCCTGATCGACAACTTGCAGGAAAGCTTTGGCATTGCCCCGGTCGAGGCGATGGCCGCAGGCCTGCCGGTGGTGGCGTCAGACTGGGACGGTATCCGCGATACGGTGGATGGCGGGGCCGGCTTCCGCGTCGCGACAACCGGCGCAAGGCCAGAACATGTCACAGCCACCGGGTTGCGCTATCATGGGGGAACGGACAATTACATCCAATATCTCAGCCAGTTATCCGCCGTCACGCAGATTGATGTAGGGCAGATGGCCGAAGCGGTGCGCAGGCTGATGCTGGATGGTGATCTGCGTGCCCGCATGGGCGCGGCGGGGCAGGCACGGGCGCGGGCGATGTTTGACTGGCAGGTGGTGATCCCCGCGATGCAGGATCTGTTCGCCGAACTTGATTCCATCCGTCGCAGGGCCGATCCGGCGAAGTATCCGCCCATTCCGGCTGCTGCCCTGCCGGTCGCCCCGTCCCCGATGGACTATTTCGCCGCCTTTCCGACGAAACGTCTTCCCAAGGCGCGGCAGTTTCGATGGTCGGGCACCACGACGGTGCCAGTCACGCGAATGCTTGCCTTGCGCGATTATCCGGTGACAAAGCGGATATTCGAAACGCCGGAAGATGTGGCCCGCGTGGCCGACGCGCTCGCTGCGCGCGGAGGCGCAACTGCAGCGGAGATTGCGGCGGAATTGAACACTTCACCGCTGAAGGTGGAGCGTTGCCTTCTCTGGCTCATGAAGTACGACTATGCCGAGGGAGAAACTTCATGACCCAGACAATCCTGATCACCGGCGCAGGCAGCGGCATCGGTCGCGCCACTGCACGCGCTTTCATGGCGGCGGGCTGGCGCGTGGCGCTGATGGGCCGCAGGCAGGCGGCCCTGGAAGAAACGGCGGATGGCGCTGACGCGCTGATCCTGCCCGCCGATGTAGGCGTGCCGCATGAGGTGGATCAGGCTTTTGCCCGCATCGCAGCGGAATGGGGGCGGCTGGATGTGCTGTTCAACAATGCAGGCATTTCCGCCAAGGCCGCGCCGATCGATGAAATCCCGGTCGAGGATTGGCTGCGGCTGTGCCAGGTCAACATCACGGGCATGTTTCTGTGTGCGCGGGCGGCCTTTGGCCTGATGCGGCGGCAAACGCCGCAAGGCGGGCGGATCATCAACAATGGATCTATTTCCGCACATGCCCCGCGTCCGGGATCGGCGCCCTATACCACCTCAAAGCACGCGGTGACCGGGCTGACGAAGACACTTGCGCTGGATGGGCGACGATTTGACATCGCCTGCGGGCAGATCGACATCGGCAATGCCCTGACCGAGATGGCCGCAGCCTTTCCAAGCGGTGTGCCACAGGCGGATGGGGCGATCCGGGCGGAGCCGGTCATGGATGTGGCGGATGTTGCCCGGGCGGTGCTGCACATGGCCAACCTGCCACTTTCGGCCAACATTCCCTTTCTCACGATCATGGCCCGCGACATGCCCTTTATCGGGCGCGGGTGATCACCCTTCGCGGCAGAACATGTCATAGACCAGCGCAATGGTCCGGCTCACTTTGGGGTCCTGGATCGAATAGAAGATGGCTTTGCCTTCGCGCCGGCAATTGACCAGCCCTTCCAGCCGCAACCGCGCGAGTTGCTGGCTGACTGCGGCCTGACGTGTTTCCAGAAGGCGTTCAAGTTCGGTCACGGATTTTTCGCCCGATGACAGATGGCACAGGATCATCAGCCGGCCTTCATGCGACAGCGCCTTGAGAAAGGCCGCCGCAGCCGTCGCGCGCACGGTCATCTCATCGACGGCAAGGTCTGCGCAGCCCTCATCCTGCCCTTCGACAACCTCCGGATCCACAACTGGCACCTGCATCTGCATGTCCTGCTCCATTTCCACCCCTGCCGTTTATCACAATCCAACCCGGCAGGCGATATCGCCGCGCTGCCACAGGTTAACCCGCTGCCAAAGTGAGAGATGTGATCGCAGGCGGCGGATTTAAAGGTTAATTCGGCCCGCCGCACCCCGATTTCTGCCGCCAGATGCTGGGAAGGGCAGGCAGCGGGAATGGAATTGCCGCGTCGGTTGGGGGCTGCGCTTGGCAAAGACGTCGGGTTAGTGTGCGGGGCGACTCAACCGGGATGGATGACATGACGCGACCGCTTTCTGCCTTTACCGCGCCGGGCCGCTTTTGGCGTGGCAACATCCACACCCATTCGACTCGGTCCGACGGGGTATTGTCGCCCGAAGAGGTGTGTCGCCGCTATCGGGCAGAGGGCTATGATTTCCTCGCCCTGACCGATCATTTCGTGGGGATATGGGGCTATCCCATCGTGGACACAGTGCCGTTCCGGACCGACGGTTTCACCACCATCCTAGGTGCCGAACTGCATTCAGGTGCGATGGCGAATGGCGAGTTGTGGCATATCCTTGCCGTTGGTCTTCCTGCTGACTTTGCACCGTCAAACAGCCCGGATTTCGTACCCCGTCCGGATCAGGAAACCGCGGCCGAGATTGCTGCGCGGGCCGTCGCGGCAGGGGCCTTTGTGGCGATTGCCCATCCGCAATGGTCCGGCCTGAGCCTTGCAGATGCGCGTGGCATCACCGCGGCACATGCGGTTGAGGTCTACAATCATGGCTGTGCCACGGGCTGTGATCGGCCGGATGGTTTTGCTATCGCCGATTTGTTGCTGACCGAAGGGCGCAAGCTGACGATGATCGCAACGGATGACGCGCATTTCTCAGAGCCCGACCATTTCGGTGGCTGGGTCATGGTCAAAGCCGAGGCGAACGAACCCGATGCCCTGCTGGCTGCGTTGAAACGGGGGGATTTCTATTCTTCCCAGGGGCCGGAATTGCGCGATGTGCGGATCGAGGGGGATCGGGTTTTGGTGGAAAGCACGGCCGTGTCTTCGGTGATCGTGCAGGGATGGGGAACCGGGGCCAAGGCGGTGCATGGCCATTCGATGACGCGGGCCGAGGTGCCGTTGGCGCGTCTGCTCAACAGCCCGTGGTTGCGGGTGACGGTAATCGATGCGGCGGGCAAGCGGGCCTGGTCGAACCCGTTCTGGCGTGACGTCGAAGGCGGCAATCCGCGGGTCTGAAGCGCAAAATCTTCTGCGAAGATTTTGTCTTGCGAACTTTCTGCGAAAGTTCGGCGATCCTTCGCAGAAGGATCGCCATCCAAGATTTTTCGTAGAAAAATCTTGGCCTTCGGTCAGTTGCCCAGAATGCCGGGAAGGCGCAGGTCCATCGCGCGGGCGTGGTCAAGCGCGATGTCATACCCCGCATCGGCATGGCGCATCACGCCTGTCGCCGGATCGTTCCACAGCACGTTATGCAAGCGCCGCGCGGCGTCTTCGGTGCCATCGGCCACGATCACCATGCCCGAGTGTTGTGAGAAGCCCATGCCGACGCCCCCACCGTGGTGCAGGCTGACCCAGGTCGCGCCGCTTGCGGTGTTCAAGAGCGCGTTCAAAAGCGGCCAGTCCGATACGGCATCAGACCCATCCTTCATCGCCTCGGTCTCGCGGTTGGGTGACGCGACAGAGCCCGAATCCAGATGATCGCGTCCGATGACGATGGGGGCTTTCAACTCGCCCGATTTCACCATCTCGTTGAACATCAACCCCGCGCGGTGACGGTCGCCCAGACCGATCCAGCAGATACGGGCAGGCAGGCCCTGAAAGGCGATGCGGTCCTGCGCCATGTCCAGCCAGCGGTGCAGATGGGCATTGTCGGGGAACAGCTTTTTCATCGCGCGGTCGGTCGCATAGATATCCTCAGGGTCACCCGACAGGGCAACCCAGCGGAAAGGGCCGATCCCTTTGCAAAACAGCGGGCGGATATAGGCGGGGACGAAGCCGGGGAAGGCGAAGGCGTTCTCCAGCCCCTCTTCCTGTGCCACCTGCCGGATGTTGTTGCCGTAATCCAGCGTCGGAACGCCCGCGTTCCAGAAATCCACCATCGCGGCGACGTGGGCGCGCATCGAGGCGCGGGCGGCTTGCTCCACCGTTTTCGGCTCGGTTTCCTGCTTGGCCCGCCACTCGGCGACGGTCCAGCCAAGGGGGCAATAGCCATGCAGCGGATCATGGGCCGAGGTCTGGTCGGTCACGATGTCGGGGCGCGGGCCGCCGGCCTGCATTCGGGCGAAAAGCTCGGGGAACACCTCGGCGGCGTTGCCCAGCAGGCCCACGGATTTCGCCTCGCCCTTTGCCGTCCAGTCGGCAATCATGGCCAGCGCTTCATCCAGCGTGTGTGCTTTGGCATCGACATAACGGGTGCGCAGGCGGAAATCGATGCGGGTTTCATCCACCTCGACCGCCAGACAGCATGCCCCGGCCATCACGGCGGCAAGGGGCTGCGCACCGCCCATGCCGCCAAGGCCCCCGGTCAGGATCCAGCGGCCCTTAAGATCGCCGCCGTAATGCTGGCGGCCGGCTTCGGCGAATGTTTCATAGGTGCCCTGAACAATGCCCTGGGTCCCGATATAGATCCAGGAACCGGCCGTCATCTGGCCATACATGGCCAGCCCACGCTTATCCAACTCGTTGAAATGGTCCCATGTCGCCCAATGCGGAACGAGGTTGGAATTGGCGATCAGAACGCGGGGGGCGTCCTTGTGGGTGCGGAAAACGCCAACCGGTTTGCCTGATTGGACCAACAGCGTTTCATCATCGTTCAGCGTTTTAAGTGTGGCGACGATGCGATCAAAATCCTCCCACGTGCGCGCGGCACGTCCGATGCCGCCATAGACCACCAACTCATGCGGGTTCTCTGCAACGTCGGGGTGCAGGTTGTTCATCAGCATCCGCATCGGTGCCTCGGTCAGCCAGGATTTGGCGGTGATCTCGGTTCCCGTTGCGGGGTAGATGTCGCGAAGATTATGGCGCGTGTTCATGGGGTTGCCCTTCAAAGCGTGGGAAGCGGGAGGCCTGCGGCCTGCGCCAATGCGCCAGAGGCGACAAGGCAGGCTGCGGACTCAAGATCGGGGGCGAGGTAGCGGTCTTCGCCCAGCGTCGCCACATCGGCCCGCAAACGGGCGAGGGTGGCTTGCAGAGGCAGCGAGGTTTTCAGCGGCGCGCGGAATTCCACGCCTTGCCCGGCACAGAGCGCCTCGACCCCCAGAATGCGCGACAGGTTTGCATTCATCTGCATCAGTCGGCGCGCACCATGCGCGGCCATGCTGACGTGATCCTCTTGATTGGCTGAGGTGGGGGTGCTGTCGGTCACAGTAGGATGGGCGAGATGCTTGTTTTCGCTCATCAAAGCTGCGGTCGTCACCTCGGCGATCATCAGACCGGAGTTGAGGCCGGGGTTCGGCGTCAGGAAAGGGGGCAGATCGAAGCTGAGGGTTGGGTCCACCATCAGCGCGACCCGGCGCTGGGCGATGGCCCCGATTTCTGACAGCGCCAACGCGATCATATCGGCGGCGAAACCCACCGGTTCGGCGTGGAAATTGCCGCCGGAAACGATCTGCCCATCCGACAGGACAAGCGGGTTGTCTGTGGCGGCATTCGCCTCGATCTCGAGCGTGCGCGCGGCCTGCCGCAAGATGTCCATCGCGGCCCCCGTCACCTGCGGCTGGCAGCGGATACAATAGGGATCCTGCACGCGGGTGTCGCCGGTCACATGGCTTTCGCGGATTTCCGACCCGTCCAGCAGGGCGCGCATTGTGGCGGCGGCTTCGATCTGCCCGGCATGGCCGCGCAGGGCGTGGATTTCGGGATGCAGCGGCGCGGTGGAGCCCATGATCGCATCGGTTGACAAGGCCGACAACACAAGCGCCGACTGTGCGTTGCGCCAGCCGTCGAACAGCCCTGCCAGCGCATAGGCGGTGCTGAACTGGGTGCCGTTGATCAGCGCGAGCCCTTCTTTCGGGCCAAGGATCACCGGGGAAAGGCCAACAGCTGCAAGGGCTTCGGCGCCGGGTTTGATGTGTCCTGCCACCTCAGCCTCGCCTGCGCCGATCATGACGGCGGCCATATGCGCAAGGGGGGCTAGGTCGCCGGACGCGCCAACTGACCCTTGCGCGGGGATGAGAGGCGTCACGCCATGGGCTAGCATCCCTTCGATCAGGGCGACGACATCCCAGCGCACGCCGGATGCGCCGCGTCCAAGCGACAAGAGTTTTAGCGCCATCATAAGGCGGGCCACATCGCGCGGCATCGCGTCGCCCACGCCGCAGCAATGCGACAGGATCAGGTTGCGTTGTAGCGTTGCCGTGTCCTTCGCCGCGATCTTGAGCGAGGCGAGTTTGCCAAAACCCGTATTGACGCCGTAGACCGCATCGCCCCCGGCCGCCGCAGCAGCGATGCGGGCGGCGGCAACCTCCACCCCCGCGCGGGCCACGGGGGCAAGGCGGGCAGGGGCACCGTCGCGGTAGAGCCGTTCAAGCTGGGCTAGGGTGGTTTCGCCCGGGATCAGGATTTCAGGCGTCAAGGCGGCCTCCGAAGATGCGGGTGTGCAGGGACTCGGCCCCGATGCGATAGGACAGTTCGGCGGGATGCGCGGCATCCCAGATGCAGAGATCGGCGCGCTGACCAGGGGCGAGGGTGCCACGATCCGCCAGGCCAAGGGCCCGGGCGGCATGGGATGTGGTGCCCAGCAGCGCCTCTTCCGGGGTCATTCGGAACAGGGTGCAGGCCATGTTCATGGCCAAGGGCAGCGATGTCATCGGCGACGAGCCAGGGTTGCAATCGGTGGCCACTGCCATCGGCACACCCGCCGCGCGCAGGGCGGCGATGGGAGGCATCTGCGTTTCCCGCAGGGTGTAGAAGGCACCCGGCAGAATGGTGGCCACGGTTCCGGCAAGGGACATGTCGGAGATGCCTTCAGCCGACAGGTATTCCAGATGATCGGCCGACAGTGCGGCATGACGGGCGGCGAGGGTGGCGCCGCCCTGATCTGACAGCTGTTCTGCATGCAGCTTGACCCGCAGGCCAAGCGCGCGGGCGGCGGTGAACAGGCGATCCACCTGCGCGGGCGAAAAGGTGATGGTTTCGCAGAAGGCATCGACGGCATCGACCAGCCCTTCTGCATGGGCGGCGCGGAGCGAGGGAATGGCAACATCTTCGATATAAGCCTCTGCCCGGCCAGCATATTCCGGGGGAATGGCGTGGGCCGCGAGGTGGGTTGTGGTGATGGTCACGGGGCGCAGTGTGGCAAGGCGGCGGGCTGCGCGCAGCATTTTCAATTCATCTTCGATGGTCAGGCCGTAGCCAGACTTCACCTCAACCGTCGTGGCCCCCTGACGGATCATGGCATCCAGACGGGGCAGCGCCTGCGCCACGAGATCCTCTTCGGTGGCGGCGCGGGTGGCGGTGACGGTGGACAGGATACCCCCGCCCGCGCGGGCGATATCGGCATAGCTGGCACCGTTCAGGCGCTGTTCGAACTCTGCCGCGCGGTTCCCGCCAAAAACGATATGGGTGTGGGCGTCGATCAGGCCGGGGGTCAGCAAACGACCATGGAAATCAGAGGTTTCCGTAGCTTGGGGCGCGTTCGTTCGAGGGCCGACCCAAGCGATGCGGTCGCCCTCAATCAACAAGGCGGCGTCTTGGATCAGGCCATAACCGCCCTGCATTGTGGCGGCGGTCAAACCGGTGAGGAGAATCGCCATGAAGACTTGCCTTATGTCTGCGCTTGAGCATAATATGTCTATACATAATAAAGCTTGTCAAGCGAGGGGCCGATGCTGATCCATGCCGATTGGGCGCTTTTGCCGGAGGGTTGGGCGCGTGACGTGGCGCTGCGGGTCGCGGATGGCCGCATCGCGGCTGTCGGGCCATTCGGCGCGGGGGCAGCGCAGCGTGTGGGTTGTGTGTTGCCCGCGCCGGTGAACCTGCACTCTCACACCTTTCAGCGCGCGATGGCGGGAATGACCGAACGGCGCAGCGCGGGGCAAGACAGTTTCTGGACCTGGCGCAGCCTGATGTATCGCTTTCTGGATCGGCTGACGCCGGAGGATGTGGAGGCCATCGCCGCGCAGGTGATGGTGGAGATGGCAGAGGCCGGATACGCCGCCGTGGCGGAGTTCCATTATCTGCACCATCAACCCGGAGGTGTGCCCTACGCGGGTATTGCAGAGATGTCTGAACGGATCGTCAACGCAGCGGAGGAAACCGGGTTCGGCCTGACACTGCTGCCGGTTCTGTATCAGCGGGGCGGCTGTGACGGGCGTGCGCTGGGGCCGGGGCAACAGCGGTTTGGCAATGATCCCGAGCGGTTTGTGCGGCTATGGCAAGGGGCGGCGCGGTCTGTCGCGCGGTTGCGGGATGGGGTGACTGGGGTTGCGCCGCATTCGCTTCGTGCCGTCGATCTTGAGGGGTTGCGGTTGGCCGAAGCGATTGCGCCGACGGCGCCGATCCACATTCATCTGGCCGAGCAAGTGGCTGAAGTGGAAGAGGTTTCTGCCGCTTTGGGCGCTCGCCCGGTAGAGTGGTTGCTTGCCAATGCGGCTGTTGATGGTCGCTGGTGCCCGATCCATTGCACGCAGATGACGGCTGCGGAGACGGAAGGATTGGCACGATCCGGCGCAGTGGCAGGCTTGTGCCCGATCACCGAGGCAAATCTGGGCGACGGTATTTTTGACGGGATGCGCTATCTGGGCGCGGGCGGGCGTTGGGGCGTTGGGTCGGATTCCAATGTCCAGATCACCCTTTCGGGGGAATTGCGGTTGCTGGAGTATTCACAGCGCTTGCGCGATCGGGGGCGGGCGATGCTGGCCGACGGGGAACGGTCGACGGGGCGGGTGCTGTGGGAGGGCGCGGCGCAGGGCGGCGCGCAGGCGGCGGGACGGGCGTCTGGAGCGATTGCCGTGGGGCAGTGGGCGGACCTGATGGCGTTGGATATGGACAATCTGCATCTGGAAGGGCGAAAGGGGGATGAGATCCTGGATGCCTTTGTTTTTGCAGGAAATGATGCGTTGGTGGCAGATGTCTGGTCGGCAGGGCGGCATATTGTGCAGGGTGGGCGGCATGTGGCGCGCGAGGCTGTTGCGGCGCGGTTTCGCGCCGTCATGCGCGGCTTGCGGGAGCGTGCCTGATGACCGGTTGGGAGGATGTGCGGGCTGAGGTGCTGCGCCGTATCCGGGCGCGGGAATGGGTGCCGGGGGCGGTGATTCCGGGGGAGGAGGCGCTGGCGGTGGAGTTCGGCGTGGCGCGGGCCACGGTAAACCGGGCGCTGCGCGATCTGGCCGAGTCTGGGTTGCTGGAGCGGCGCAGGAAGGCCGGAACGCGGGTCGCTGTCTTGCCAGTGCGCAAGGCGACGCTGGAAATTTCCATTATACGGCAAGAGGTTGAGGCGCGGGGTGAAAGCTACTCTCACCGCGTTTTGGCGCAGCGGATAGAGGCAGTGCCGATGGCGGTTTCGTTGCGGATGGGGGCGGCGGCGGGGGTGGCGCTGCTGTTTGTGGAGACGCTGCATCTGGCGGGGGGGAGGCCCTTTGCGCATGAGGTGCGGTGGTTGAACCCCGCCGTGCTGCCGGGTGGTATGGTGCCCGATTTCGGGGCGGTCAGCGCGAATGAATGGTTGGTGCAGAACGTCGCTTATGCGGTTGGAGATATTGCCTTTTCTGCCGAAGGCGCAAGCCCGGAGGAGGCGGCAGCGCTGGGTTTGCCGGAAGGGGCGCCGGTCTTTGTTACCGAGCGAATGACCTGGACGGCGGATGCGCCGATCACCTTTGTGCGCTTGCTGCATGGGCCGGGATACCGGCTGAGGACCATGGTTTGACTATGCAGCAGCCGGTGCAGATGGCGGTGCAGACAGGCGTATGCACGCAGCGGGCGGTGGTTGGGCATGTCGTTAAGATTTTGAACAGGATTTGGCGCAGCCGAGCAGATGCAATCGCGCTGTGAAGGTGCTCTGGATCAGCGGCCCGACAGCCGCCGTTGCACGATCCGGTGCAGTTTGCGGTGCAGGGGCGTGATGCGGTGGCGCAGGTGGGTGGCGGCAAAGACCGGCTGGCGCAGGACGGGGGCATCCGTCACCTCGCGCACGCGGCCCGCAGTGATGAGTTGGGTGGCGGTGCGATCCAGCACATAGCCCGCGCCGCCCATGGCCCCCAGCAGCGAGGCCACTGTCGCACTTTGTCCCACCGAGACAGCGGCAGAGGCAAACTCTGGCGTCAGGTCGCGATGCATCGCCTCGAACAAAGGGGAGAAATGGGCGAAGACGAAGGTATCGGGGTTCACCCCGGCACGGCGGTCGGTATCGGTGCTGACCATGCGATAGGTCACGTCGCCCAGTTCCGAGAAATGCAGATCGGGGTGGGGTTTGGGCGAATACATCACCGCAAAGTCGAGGATGCCGGTCAGGACATCGGCGCACATCTGATTGGAATAGTCGGGTTCGATATAGAAGGCCGTATCGGGCAGGGCACGCCGGAAATCGGCGATCCATTCCCCGATATGCTGGGCGGCAAGGTCGTTCTGGATGCCGAGGCGCACCAGATGGGCCGCGCGGTCGGGGACCTGAATTCTGCGCCGCGCCTCGTGCCATTCATGGCGGAGGGTGCGGGCATGGGATTCAAAGCGCGCGCCTTCGGTTGTGAGGTCGGTGCCTGCGCGTGAGCGGGTGAAGAGCTTTGATCCCAGCGCCTGTTCCAGCGCGGCTATGCGCGAGGAGACGGTGGATTGCGTGATGCCCAACCTTTCGCCCGTACGATTGAAACTGCGGGTTTCGACAAGATCGAGAAACGTGTCGAGAAGGTCGATCTGCATGGGGAGCCTCTGATCGGAATATCCGATCAATAGGCGGGTCTGGGGCGAATTGAAAGGGGCGGGGTGGGCTGTCATCCTGCGATGCGGAACGGGCCTGCATTGCGGGCCAACGGAGGGTGTCATGGCGGAATTTCCCACAAGCGCGCGGGTGGTCATTATCGGCGGGGGGGCTGTGGGGGCATCCTCGCTTTATCATCTGGCCAAGGCCGGGTGGACGGATTGCGTGCTTCTGGAAAAGAACGAATTGACGGCTGGGTCCACCTGGCATGCGGCGGGCAATGTGCCGACGTTTTCTTCCAGCTGGTCGATCATGAACATGCAGCGCTATTCGGCCGAGTTGTATCGCGGCCTTGGCGCGGCGGTGGACTATCCGATGAACTATCACGTCACCGGATCGGTCCGGCTGGGCCACAGCAAGGAGCGGTTGCAGGAGTTCAAGCGTGTGGTGGGCATGGGGCGGTATCAGGGGATGGACCTGAACATCCTTGGCCCTGACGAGATCAAGTCGCGCTATCCGTTCCTTGAGACGCATGATCTGTCGGGGGCCCTGTACGACCCCTATGACGGGGACATCGATCCGGCGCAGCTGACGCAGGCCGTTGCCAAGGGGGCGCGGCAGATGGGGGCGCGGATCGAACGGTTCTGTCCGGCAACGGGCGTGCGGCGCGAGGGCGATGAATGGGTGGTGGAAACCCCCAAGGGCGAGATCCGCTGCGAGATCGTGGTGAATGCCGCCGGATACTATGCGCGCGACGTGGCAAAGATGTTTGGCCGCGACCTGCCGATGATGGTGATGAGCCATCAATACATGCTGTTCGACACGATCCCGGAACTGGAAAGCTGGTCCAAGGGGGCGGGGCAGAAGCTGCCGCTCCTGCGGGACGTGGATTCGAGCTATTACCTGCGGCAAGAGAAATACGGCTTCAATCTTGGCCCCTATGAGGGCAATTGCCGCGCGCATTGGGCGACACCTGATGATCCGATGCCGGAGGATTTCAGCTTCCAGCTCTTCCCGGATGATCTGGAGCGGTTGGAATGGCATATCAACGACGCCATGGCGCGGGTGCCGCTGTTGGCGCAGGCCAATCTGACGAAGGTGATCAACGGACCTATCCCCTATACCCCCGATGGCAACCCATTGATCGGGCCTATGCCCGGTGTGCCCAATGCCTATGAGGCCTGCGTGTTCACCTTTGGCATCTGTCAGGCGGGCGGGGCGGGCAAGGTGCTGGCGGAATGGGTGACCGAGGGTGCGACGGAATGGGACATGTGGTCCTGCGACCCGCGCCGGTTTACCGGCTTTGAGGACCCGGAATATTGCGTGAAGAAGGGGATGGAGGTTTACGGGCACGAATATGCCATCCATTTCCCGCATCACACCTGGCCCGAGGGGCGGGGGAAGAAGCTGTCGGCCGTGCATGACAGGGTGGCGGCGATGGGGGCGCAGTTCGGGCCGTATAACGGCTGGGAGCGTGCGCTGTGGTATGCGCGACCCGGTGATGATGTGAGCGAAGACGCCCAGCGGACTTGGGACCGGGAAGGCCCGTGGTTCGGCGCGGTGCGCGAGGAATGTCTGGCAGTGCGGGATGCCTGCGGGATTCTGGACCTGCCGGGGTTTTCGCGGTTCCGCGTAAGCGGGGCGGGGGCGGTGGACTGGCTGTCGGCGCAAATCACGGGGAAGGTTCCTGCGGTCGGGCGGTTGGGTCTGGCCTATTTCGCGGACGAGAAGGGGCGGATCGTCACCGAGATGTCGGTCGCGCGTCTGGCCGAGGACGAGGTGCTGCTGATCACCGCGGCCACCGCGCAGATGCATGACAAGGAATGGCTTTTGTCGACGCTGCCTGCCGGGTTGTCGATGGTCGATGAAACCGAGGGTTGGTCGACCCAGATCCTGACGGGGCCGAAGGCGCGGGAGGTGCTTGTCGCGGCGGGCTGCGAGGCGGATCTGGGCAAGGGCTGGCTGACCTGGCAGGAGGGGCGGATCGCGGGGCGGTCGGTGTTCCTGATGCGGGTGAGTTTCGCGGGTGAACTGGGGTGGGAGATCCATTCGCGGGTGGCGGATACGGCGGCTGTATACGACGCGGTGATGGCGGCGGGGCGGCCTTTGGGGCTGCGACCCTTCGGGATGTTCGCGCTGAATTCCCTGCGGGTGGAAAAGGGGTATCGGGCGTGGAAGGGTGACCTTTCGACCGATTACACCGTGTTGCAGGGCGGGCTGGAGCGGTTTGTCGACTGGGGCAAGGAGTTCCGGGGCAAGGCGGCGCTGGCGGCGGAGAAGCAGCGGGGCGTGACCAAGCGCTTCGTGACCCTGACGGTCGAGGCGGGGGAGTGCGATCCGCCCTACATGTCGACGATCTGGCACGATGGCGCGGTCGTGGGAGAAACCACGAGCGGCTATTTCGGGCATCGGGTGGGGAAGGTCGTGGCACTGGGGATGCTGCGGGCGGAACTGGCTGTGCCAGGGACGGCGGTCGAGGTGGAGATCTTCGGGGAACGCTATCCGGCGCTGGTCTGCGAGGATGCGCCGCTGTGGGATGCGAAGAACGAACGCTTGCGCGCGTGAGATCGGGCAGGACCGGGGGGCTTTGCGCCCCCCGGACCCCCCGCAGGATACTTGAACAGAGAAGAAAGCAAGGTCATGGCAGCAATACCGGCGAAGGCGCGGGCAGTGGTGATCGGGGGCGGCGTGTCGGGCTGTTCGGTGGCCTATCATCTGGCCAAGGCGGGCTGGACCGATGTGGTGCTGCTGGAGCGCAAGCAGTTGACGTCCGGCACCACATGGCATGCGGCGGGGCTGATCGGGCAGTTGCGCGGATCGGCCAACATGACGCGTCTGGCGAAGTATTCCGCGGACCTTTACGTCAAGCTGGAGGCGGAGACGGGGGTGGCGACGGGGATGCGGCAGGTGGGCAGCATATCGGTGGCCCTGACCGAGCATCGGCGGGAGGAATTGCTGCGGCAGGCGACGGTGGCGCGCATCTTCGGGGTGGATGTGGCGGAGATTTCGCCGTCGCAGGTGAAGGAGATGTATCCGCATCTGAACGTGTCGGACGTGGTGGGGGCGGTGCATCTGCCGCTGGATGGGCAATGCGATCCAGCCAACATCGCGATGGCGCTGGCCAAGGGTGCGCGGATGCGCGGGGCGCAGATTTTTGAGCATACCAAGGTGACGGGTGTGCGTCAGGCGGGGGGCCGCGTGACGGGGGTGGATTACATCGGCGCTGATGGCGAGCCGGGGTTCATCGCCGCCGATGTGGTGGTGAACTGCGGGGGCATGTGGGGGCGTGACCTCGCGGCGCAATCGGGCGTGACGCTGCCGCTGCATGCCTGCGAGCATTTCTACCTGATCACCGAACCGGTGGAGGGGCTGGGCCATCTGCCCGTGCTGCGGGTGCCGGATGAATGTGCCTATTACAAATCCGATGCGGGCAAGATGATGATCGGGGCCTTTGAGCCCAAGGCCAAACCCTGGGGCATGGGGGGCATCCGCGACGATTTCATGTTCGACACGCTGCCCGAGGATTGGGAGCATTTCACGCCGATCCTTGAAGATGCGATGAACCGCATGCCGCTGTTTCAGACGGCGGGGATTCACACCTTTTTCAATGGACCGGAGAGCTTTACCCCGGATGATCGCTACTATTTGGGCGAGGCGCCGGAGCTTGGCGGATACTGGATCGCGGCGGGGTATAACTCTGTCGGGATCGCGGGGTCTGGCGGGGCGGGGATGGCGCTGGCATCCTGGATCACCGAAGGCGAGCCGCCGTTTGATCTGTGGGAGGTGGATATCCGCCGGGCGCAGCCGTTCCAGCGCAACCGGGCATACCTTAAGGAACGGGTGAGCGAGACGCTGGGGCTGCTTTATGCGGACCATTTCCCCTATCGGCAAATGGTTACATCGCGTGATGTGCGGCGGACGCCGTTGCATGAGCATCTGAAGGCGCGCGGGGCGGTGTTCGGCGAGGTCGCGGGATGGGAGCGGGCGAACTGGTTCGCGAAGCCGGAGCAGGAGCGGGAATATCGGTACGGCTGGAAGCGGCAGAACTGGTTCGAGAACCAGAAGGCCGAGCATCTGGCGGTTCGGAACGGCGTCGGGTTCTTTGACATGACCTCTTTCGGGAAGATCCGGGTGGAGGGGCGCGATGCAGCGGCCTTTTTGAACCGGGTCTGTTCGGCAGAGGTGGACGTGCCGGTGGGGCGGATCGTCTATACCATGTTTCTGAATGCGCGGGGCGGGATCGAGGCGGATTTGACGGTCACACGGCTGTCGGAGACGGCCTATCTGCTGGTGGTGCCGGGGGCGACGTTGCAGCGCAATCTGGCCCATCTGCGGCGCTGTCTGGATGAGGAATTCGTTGTCATCACCGACATGACGGCGGCGGAGTCCGTTCTGTGCGTGATGGGGCCGAAGGCGCGCGATCTGATGGCGCGGGTGTCCCCCGATGATTTCTCTAACGCAGCGCATCCTTTCGGGACGGCGCGTGAGATCGAGGTCGGCATGGGTTTGGCCCGGGCGCATCGGGTGACCTATGTGGGCGAGCTGGGGTGGGAGCTTTACGTCAGTTCCGACCAGACGGCGCATGTGTTCGAGGCGCTGGAGGCGGCGGGCGAGGGGTTGGGTTTCACGCTGTGCGGGCTGCACACGCTGGATTCCTGCCGGATCGAGAAAGCCTATCGCCATTGGGGCCATGACATCACCGATGAGGATCATGTGCTGGAGGCGGGGTTGGGCTTTACCGTTTCGAAGAAGAAGCCGGCCTTCCTGGGTCGCGAGGCGGTGCTGCGCAAACAGGAGGCCGGGCTGAGCCGTCGGATGGTGCAGTTCCGGATGGAGGACCCCGAAGTCATGCTGTTCCACAATGAGGCCATTGTGCGCGATGGCCGGATCGTGGGGCCGGTGACAAGCGGGAATTACGGGCACTTCCTCGGGGGCGCGATCGGCATGGGGTATGTGCCCTGCGCGGGCGAGAGCGAAGAAGCGGTGCTTGCCTCAAGCTATGAGATCGAGGTGGCGGGGGTGCGGCATCGGGCTGTGGCGTCACTGGCACCGATGTATGACCCGAAATCGGAGCGGGTGCGTGCGTGACATCGGGCGGTCTGGGGGGCTTTGCGCCTTGTCTGCCATCGGTCCTTGGACCCGTGGCGGACGCGATGGCAGACCCCCGCAGGATATTTGGGAACAGATGAATCAGGGAGCGGGTCATGGCTGAGGCAATCGAAGGCGCGGATGCGGGTACGGTGGGCGAGGTCTGCGAACCGACGCGGCGCGCTTCTGGGCGGTCTGGTGGGCGGTCGGCACGGGTGGCCCTGCGGTCGGCCCCGTTGGCCGAAAATGTGCGGCCCGTTCGCGGCGGCATGTCGGGCGGGCAGTACAAACCCCTGACCGAGGCCGGGATGGCGAAGATCCATGAAAGCGCGCTTGAAGCGCTGGAGGTGATCGGGCTGTCACAAGCCCCGCCATCAGGAGTGAAGATCCTGACCAAGGCAGGCGCGATTCTGGGCGACGATGGGCGTATCCGTTTTCCCCGCGCGCTGGTCGAGGACATGCTGACGGTGGCGGCGCGCAACATCACGCTGCATGCGCGCGACCCGAAGCATGATCTGGAACTGTCGGGAACCAAGGTGCATTTCGGCACGGCTGGGGCGGCGGTGCATATCGTGGACCCCATCACGCTGGAGTATCGCGAGTCGACCGCGCAAGACCTGTATGACGGGGCGCGGCTGGTCGACAACCTCGACAACATCCACTTTTATCAGCGCACGATGGTTTGCCGTGATGTGGTGGACAACCGCGAGATGGACCTGAACACGCTTTATGCCTGCCTTGCGGGTACGAAGAAGCATGTGGGGACATCATTCAGCGATCCGTCCCATGTCGCCGATTGTTTTGACATGCTCTACACGGTGGCGGGGGGCGAGGAGAAATGGCTTGAGCGGCCATTTGTCAGCAATTCCAACTGCTTTGTCGTGCCGCCGATGAAGTTTGCCGAAGAGTCCTGCATCACGATGGAGGATTGCGTGCGGCGGGGCATGCCCATGCTGCTTTTGAGCGCAGGGCAGGCGGGGGCGACGGCGCCTGCGCCGATCGCTTTGACCATAGTGCAGGCGGTGGCGGAATGTCTGGCGGGCGTTGTCTATGTGAACGCGATCAAGAAAGGGGCGCCGGCGATCTTTGGCACATGGCCCTTTGTCAGCGATCTGCGGACGGGGGCGATGTCGGGCGGGAGTGCGGAACAAGCCCTGCTGACGGCGGGCTGCGCGCAGATGCATCGGTTCTATGATCTGCCCGGTGGCGCGGCGTCGGGGATTTCCGACAGCAAACTGCCTGACATGCAGGCCGGTTGGGAGCAGGGCATCACGAATGCGCTGGCCGGTCTGGCGGGGTTGAACATGTGCTATGAGGCGGTGGGGATGCATGCATCGCTGCTGGGCTTCTGTCTGGAGTCATTGGTACTGGGCGATGACCTGCTGGGGCAGGCGATGCGGCTGGTGCGGGGGATCGACGTGACCGAGGATTCCACCAGCATCGAGGCGATGAAGCAGGTCTGTCTGGGTGGACCCGGGCATTATCTGGGGTCGGATCAGACGCTGAGCCTGATGCAGACGGAATACATCTATCCCAATGCGGCCAACCGCATGAGTCCCAAGGAATGGAACGAGGCCGGAAAGCCGCTGTTGCTGGATACGGCAATCCGGCGCAAGAATGACATACTGGCTAAGGCCGGCTGCGTGGTCGATCCCGAGATCGATGCCGCGATCCGGGCGCGCTTCAACATCTATTTCCGGTGAGGACAGAATGACTTACGCGAACCTTTCCAAGTTCTACATCAACGGTGAATGGGTGGCGCCGCTGGGCGGAACCATGATGGGCGTAGAGAATCCCGCCACCGAAGAGATCGTGGCACAGGTGGCGCTGGGGTCGGTTGCGGATGCGGATCGGGCGATCATGGCGGCGCGGGCAGCTTTTGCAGGCTTCTCAACCTGGTCGGCGGAGGAGCGGATCGCGCTGCTGGAGCGGATTCTGGCCGAGTACAACGCGCGCTATGAGGAATTCGCGGTGGCGATGAGCACCGAGATGGGTGCGCCGATGGCCTGGGCGCGCGAGGCGCAGGCCTGGGCGGGGCAGGTGCATCTGGAAAGCACAATCAAGGCGGCCAAGGAGTTTCATTGGGAAGAAATGCGGGGCGACACGCTGCTGATCCGTGAGGGGATTGGTGTTTGTGCGCTGATCACGCCGTGGAACTGGCCCATGAACCAGATCGCCTGCAAGGTGGGGCCAGCGATTGCGGCAGGCTGCACGATGGTTCTGAAACCGTCTGAAATCGCCCCGCTGTCGGGCGTGCTGTTTGCCGAAGTCTGCCATGCGGCGGGCGTGCCTGCGGGCGTGTTCAACATGGTCAACGGCTCTGGCCCCGAGGTCGGCGCGCGTATGTCGTCGCATCCGGAAGTGGACATGGTAAGCTTCACCGGGTCCACTCGCGCGGGTACGGCGGTTGCGGCGGCGGCTGCCCCCACCGTGAAGCGCGTGGCGCAGGAGCTGGGCGGCAAATCGGCCAATATCATCCTGCCGACTGCCGATCTGGCTGCGGCGGTGGCGGGCGGTGTGGAAGGCTGCTTTGGCAATACGGGGCAATCCTGCGATGCGCCCACGCGGATGTTCGTACCGATGGCGCGGATGGATGAGGCGCTGGCTGTCGCGAAAGAGGCCGCCGAGGCGGTGGTTGTGGGCGACCCCAACGATCCGGCGGTGACGATGGGGCCGCTGATTTCCAAGCTGCAATTCGACAAGGTGCAGGGGTTGATCCAGAAGGGCATCGATGAAGGGGCCACGCTGGTGACAGGCGGCACGGGGCGGCCTGCCGGGCTGAACCGGGGCTGGTTCGCACGGCCCACCATCTTTGGCCATGTGACCAATGACATGACCGTGGCGCGCGAGGAAATCTTTGGCCCCGTGCTGGCGGTGATCGGTTATGAGACCGTCGATCACGCGGTAGAGATGGCCAATGACACCGTCTATGGCCTTGCCGCCTATGTGCAGGGGCCGACGGCAGAGGCGATTGCCGTGGGGCGGCGGATGCGGGCGGGACAGGTGAGCCTGAACTACCCCGCCTGGGATACTTTCGCGCCCTTTGGCGGATACAAGCAATCGGGCAACGGTCGGGAATATGCCGATTGGGGCATCCATGATTTTTGCGAGGTGAAGGCAATCGTGGGTCACGGAAAATGAAATACGGCTATGTAGGTCTGGGCAATCTGGGCGGGCATCTGGCGGCGAGCCTGATCCGGGCCGGGCATGAGGTTGTGGTCTATGACCGCGATCCCGCGCTTGCCGAACGGCACCGGGCCATGGGGGCGAAAGTCGCCGCAGGCCCGGCCGAGGTGGCAGCACAGGTGGACCATGTGTTCACTTGCCTGCCGTCGCCTGCCGTATCCGAGGCGGTGCTGGCGCAACTGCTGACCGAGATGAAACCCGGCGCGACCTGGATCGAAAACTCCACCCTTGGGCGGGATGATATCCTGCGGCTGGCGGGGCTGGCGCGGACAGGGGGTGTGCGGCTGCTGGAGGCGCCTGTGACCGGGGGCGTGCATCTGGCCGCGCGGGGAGAGATCACCGTGCTGGTGGGCGGTGATGCCGACCTGTTCGCGATGCACAAACCCGCTCTGGAAGCGATCGGGAACCGCATCTTCCACATGGGCCCCTTGGGCAGTGCGGCAGTGATCAAGGTGATTACCAACATGCTGGCCTTCATCCATCTGGTGGCAGATGGCGAGGCGCTGATGCTGGCAAAGCGGGGCGGGCTGGACCTGAAGACCGCGTGGGAGGCGATTGCGGCTTCATCCGGCAGCTCCTTTGTGCATGAGACAGAGGGGCAGCTGATCCTGAATGGCAGCTATGACATTGCGTTCTCGATGGATCTGGCGCTGAAGGATCTGGGCTTTGCGATGGGGTTCGGGCGCGAATTCGGGGTGCCACTGGACCTTGCCGCGATGACCAACCAGACTTTCATGAAGGGCAAGGCGGTATACGGCGGCGGCGCGCAATCAACGCAGATCGTGAAGCTCTTGGAGGATGCACTAGGCACCGATCTGCGGGCGGATGGGTTCCCGGCGCGGCTTGAGTAAGTCTATTCTTCTCTGGGAAAATATCCTCTGGGGGTCCGGGGGGCGAAGCGCCCCCGGGGCTTGCCATCCATTGCAGCGCGCGGGGTTGCATTTGCCGCCGTGGCGGGGAAGGTTCGCCGCAAAGGAGCCCGCCAATGACCCTACGCAACAATGACGACCGCCGTTTTGCCGACCTGCTGCACCACCGCGCGGCGCGGCTGGAACAGGGGGATCCGGTCACGCCGCCTTTGGTCAGCGCAGCCACCTATCATCTGCCCCGGTCGGATGTGGGCGGTTTCATCTATGGCCGCATGTCGATGCCGACCTGGGAAGAGGTCGAGGCGCAGATGGCGGTGTTGGAAGGCGCGCCTTGTGTGAGCTTCCCGTCAGGGATGGCCGCGATTTCGGCGGCGCTTTTTGCGGCGGTGGTTCCGGGTAAGCGGGTGATCCTTCCGTCGGACGGGTATTACACCGTGCGGCTGTTTGCCGAGGGGTTCCTGCGACCCTTCGGCGTGACGCTGGATTATGTGCCTACCGTAGATATGGCTGCGGCTGATTTCACGGGGGCGGGGATCGTCTATATCGAGACGCCGTCCAATCCGGGGCTGGAGGTGTGCGACATCGCCGCAGTGGCGGCGCGGGCCCATGCGGTGGGGGCGGTGGTGATTGTGGACAACACCACGATGACGGCGGTCTTGCAGCGGCCCTTGGACCTGGGCGCCGATCTGGTGGTGGCGGCGGATACCAAGGCACCGGGCGGGCATTCGGATGTGCTGTTCGGCCATGTGGCCGGGCGGGATGCGGACCTGATGCAGAAGGTGCGGGATTGGCGCAAGCTGTCAGGTGCGGTGCCGGGGGCGTTCGAGGCTTGGCTCGTGCATCGCGGGATCGAGACGCTGGAACTGCGCCTGTCGCGTATGTGTGCCAGCGCGCAGGTCGTGGCGGAGCGACTGGCGGGGCATCCCAAAGTGAGGGCGCTGCGCTATCCGGGGCTGCCGGGTGATCCATCCCATGCGGTGACCGCGCAGCAGGCGCAGGGGTTCGGGTTCCTGATCGGGATGACGCTGGACAGTGCCGAGGTGGCGGAACGCTTTCTGGAGGCCTGCCCCTATATGGCGCGGACGACCTCTTTCGGGTCGACCCATTCGGCGGGGGAGCGGCGGGCGCGCTGGGGCGACGCTGTGCCGGAAGGGTTCTTGCGGCTGTCGATCGGGGTGGAGCCGGTGGAGGCGCTGTGGGACGGGATCAGCGCGGCGCTGGACGCTGTGTGAGGGGTGAAAATTCTTCGGCGAAGAATTTTCTACTGGCGATTTTTCTGCGAAAAATCGGGGCCTTCGGAGAAGGCGCTTCGGGAAATTTTTCGGTGAAAAATTTCCCTCTTGGCGCGGTCAGACGTTGGTCCAGCCGCCATCGATGCTGATCGCCTGCCCTGACAGAAAGACGGATTCGTCGGAGGCGAGGTAGACCGCCAGATGGGCAATCTCCTCGGGCTGGCCGATGCGGCCCATGGGTTGGCGCGCGATGAAGGCGGCGCGGGCGGCTTCGTAATCGCCCGTGGCGCGCAGGCGCTGTTCCAGCGAGGGGGATTCGACAGTGGCCGGGCAGATCGCGTTGCAGCGGATGCCGCGGGTGACGTAATCGGCAGCGATGGATTTGGTGATGCCAATGACGGCGGCCTTGGTCGCGCCATAGACGAAGCGATTGGGCGCGGCGATGATCGACGAGGCGACCGAGGCGATGTTCACGATGGAGCCGCCGCCATTGTCCAGCATGGCTGGCAGGAAGGCGCGGGTGACGCGGTAGAGGGATTTCACGTTCAATTCGACCGAGAAGTCGAAATCCTTCTCCTCGCAATCGAGGATGGTGCCGGCATGAACGAAGCCCGCGCAATTGAAGAGAATATCCACCGGGCCTGCCATGGCGGCGAGGGCCGTTATGGCGGCGGCATCTGTCACGTCGAGGCGGTGGGCGTCGATTCCTTCGTCGCGCAGCGCCTCAACCGCTTTGCTGTTGATGTCGGTCGCGATGACGCGGGCGCCTTCGGCCTTGAACGCGCGGGCTGTGGCGAGGCCGATCCCGGCGCCAGAGGCGGTGCAGAAGGCGGTTTTGCCTGCAAGGCGCATGATCCTGTCCCTTATCCCTATGCCTGCCAGTCAAGCGGATGGCGGGCGCGGGGGCAAGGACAAACTGACATGTTAGTCAGAGATCATCGAGGATGCGTGCCGCTTCAGCGCGTGGGTCGGCGAGGATGCTGCGGTCTTCGCCGGGGTGAAAGCGGGCGCGTGTGGCAGTGGGCATGGGCGCGGGTTCAGCAATGACGACGCGGGGGCCGTGCTTGGCATTCTCCGCCGCCCAGGATCGGGCGAGGGCGATCTGTGCGGCCTTGGTTGCGCCATAGGCGGCATAGAATTTTGTGCCGGCCTTGGGATCATCGAGAAACAGCGCCGTACCTTGCGCGGCGGCGCGCAGAAGGGGTTCCACCATTGGGATCAGCGCGCCCGTGGCGCGGGAGTTGGTGGTGATGGATTTGTCCCAATCCTTGGCATCCAGACTGCCGGCCGGGGCCAGCGGAGCCGCATGGATGGCGGCATGGACCCAGAGGTCCAGATGCCCCCAGCGATCGTGGATGGACCGGCAGAGATGGCGCATGGCATCGTCGTTGGTGATATCCATCGGCGCGAGGGTCAGGGCGCCGGCGCCGGGAAGATGGGCGGATTTGACCCGGTCATCCAGTTCCTCCAGCCCGCCCACGGTGCGGGCGACAGCCACCACATGCCAGCCACGCAGGGCAAGCTGTTCGGCCATTGCGGCCCCGAGGCCGCGGGAGGCGCCGGTGACGAGAGCGATTTTCTGGGTCATTTCGGGCCTTGGTTTGCGGGGGGCTGCGGCGAGGTTTTCTGTGACGTTTTCTGTGACGTGGTTCTATGGGACGAGCCCCGGGGGTTTCACACCCCCGGACCCCCGTGGGATATTTGAACAGAGAAGACAGGGCAAGGGCCGGGGGCAAGGGTTACGGGCAGGCCTTGACCGGTAGGTTACTGTGCCAACTCGGCCTGACGCAGGGCCAGGATGCGCTGGATAAGATCCTTGGGAAGGGGGTGGTCCGGAGTGAAGAGGATGCCGCTTTTGGAGGTTTTGAAGCCGATGGTTTCGGCGGCGAGCTGCGGCAGGATGTTGCCGGAATGGGGGTAGAGGCCAAGATGCCGCGCGAAGGCGGCATAGCCTGCAACCATCTTGCCCTTTGGCCCCGGTTGGCGGAAGCCGGGCATTGCATAGGAGATCGTCTCGACATGATCGGGCAGAAGTTGCGCGAGCGTGGCGCGCAGGTCGCGCAGGGCAGCTTGCGGCGCGGGGGGCAGGGCGGCGAGGTAGGCGTCGACCTCTGCCACCCCGCCGGCCATCACTGGGCGGCCTTCATCTGAAAGCCTTCTTCGATCTTGTCGGAGGGGGCGACCGGGTAGTCGCCCGAGAAGCAGGCATCGCAGTAGCGTGGATTTGCGGGGTCGCGGCCTGCGGCTTCGCCGGCGGCGCGATAAAGGCCGTTGAGGGAGACGAATTTCAGGCTGTCCACCCCGATCCAGTCGCGCATCTCATCCTCGGACATGGTGGCGGCAAGGAGCTTGGAGCGTTCGGGCGTGTCAACGCCGTAGAAGCAGGGCCAGGCGGTGGGGGGCGAGGCAATGCGGAAATGCACCTCGGCCGCGCCGGCATCAAGGATCATGTCCTTGATCTTGCGCGAGGTGGTGCCGCGAACGACGGAGTCGTCCACTAGGATCACCCGCTTGCCCTTGATCAGGGCGCGGTTGACGTTCAGCTTCAGACGCACGCCCATGTTGCGGATCTGTTCGGTCGGTTCGATGAAGGTGCGGCCCATATATTGGTTGCGGGTGATGCCCAGACCGAAGGGGATGCCGGATTCGGCCGCATAGCCGATGGCGGCGGGGGTGCCGGAATCAGGGACGGGGCAGACAAGATCCGCCTCGACCGGGGCTTCGCGGGCAAGTTCAACGCCGATCTGGCGGCGGGTTTCATAGACCGAATGGCCGCCGAGGATGCTGTCAGGGCGCGAGAAATAGACATGTTCGAAGATGCAGAAACGCGATTTCGCGGGCGAGAAGGGGCGGAAGCTTTCCACCTTGTCATTCTCGATCACCACCATTTCGCCGGGATCGATTTCGCGGATGAAATCGGCACCGATGATATCCAGCGCGCAGGTTTCCGACGACAGCGCCCAACCGTGATCGGCGATGCGGCCGAGCACGAGCGGCCGCACGCCCAGCGGATCGCGCACGCCGATGAGTTTTGTCCGCGTCATGGCGACGACGGAGAAGGCACCCTCAACCCGGCGCAGCGCATCCTTGATGCGTTCGGGGATGGTCTTCTGGATGGAGCGGGCCATCAGGTGGATGATGCATTCCGAATCTGATGACGATTGGAAGATCGATCCGCGTTCGATGAGTTCACGGCGCAGGGCCGAGGCATTGGTCAGGTTGCCATTATGGGCGATGGCGGCCCCGCCCATGGAAAATTCGCCGAAGAAGGGCTGCACATCGCGGATGGCGGTCGCGCCCTTGGAGCCTGCGGTGGAATAGCGGACATGGCCGATGGCCAGTTCACCGGGCAGCGTGTCCATCACGTCGGCCTTGGTGAAATTGTCGCGGACATAGCCGAAGCGGCGGGCAGAGTTGAAGCCATTCACGGGATCATAGGCGACGATCCCGCCTGCCTCTTGCCCGCGATGTTGCAGGGCGTGCAGGCCAAGGGCCACGAAATTGGCCGCATCGGCGACGCCGATCACGCCGAAAACACCGCATTCCTCCTTCAACTTGTCATCATCGAAGGGGTGGGTGGGGAAGGGGCGCATGGGGCCTCCGAATCCGGGGATGGGTATGCGTCTGATCTAGTGCTTTGTCATGCCGCTGTCACGCCCCCTTTGCCGCGCTGCGGCGGTGCGCGGGTGCACAAGGCGGTGTTCGCCGCGATCAGCCCGAGGTGGCGGGGGCGGTTTCGGCCGGGGCAGCGGTGCCGACGCAGACCTGAGTCAGGTCGTTGTAGCGGGCGACGATCCAGCCGGGGGCATCAGACGGCATCTGGGCGTCGATGTTTTCCTGGAACGAGGCGAAGACCTTGGCCGAGCGGCTGTCATCCACCATCGGGATCGCATCGGCGGCGACGGCGCGGTCATAGACGATAAAGGCCACGGCGACGAGAAGCACACCGCGCACGACGCCGAAGAGGAAGCCCAGCCCTTGATCCAGCCCACCCAGCGCGGTGCGATGGATGGCCGAAGAGAGCAGCGGCGTGAAGAGCGAGGCCACGATCAGCGCGGCGGCAAAGACAAGGGCGAAGGCCGCGATGATGGACAATTCGCAACTGTCGCCAAGGAATTCGCCCACCACGGGCAGTTCCTTGACCAGCGGTTGCACGGCGGCGGCGAAGAGGAAGGCCACAAGGGCCGCCCCGATCCAGCCGACGATGGCCATCGCCTCGCGGACGAAACCGCGCGAATAGGCGAGGATCGCCGAAAGCACGATGATGCCCGCGACAACCGCGTCGATCAGGGTGAAACCTTCCATCTGTCGTCCTGCTCCTGTCCTGCCGGGGGGGTCAGCCCGCCCCGAACATCTCGCCCACAAAGGCCGTAAGGTCGGGCATCTGACGCACCCGCATCCCCGTATCCGCCCCAAGTTTGGAACGGTCCGGCGCAATCGCCTGTGAGAAACCAAGTTTCGACGCTTCTTTCAACCTGTTTTCGGTCTGCCCCACCGGACGCAGGGCACCTGAGAGGGAGATTTCTCCGAAAAGCACCATATCGGGCGGCAGGGCCACATCTTCGCGGGCGGAAAGCAGCGCAGCGGCGACGGCCAGATCGGCGGCAGGTTCCGACACGCGCATGCCGCCAGCCACGTTGAGGAATACGTCAAGGCCCGCAAAGGGGATGCCGCAGCGGGATTCCAGCACGGCGAGGATGGTGGACAGACGCCCGGAATCTAGGCCCACGACGGTACGGCGCGGGGTGCCGAGGTTGGAGGGCGCGACGAGAGCCTGAATTTCGGTCAGCACCGGGCGCGTGCCTTCGATGCCTGCAAAGACCGCCGAGCCGGGGCTGGACTGGCCGCGATCCGACAGGAACAGCGCCGAAGGGTTGGTGACCTGCGCCAGACCGTCGCCTGTCATTTCGAACACGCCGATTTCATCGGCGGGGCCGAAGCGGTTCTTGACCGCGCGTAGGATGCGGAACTGATGGCCGCGTTCGCCTTCGAAATAGAGAACCGTATCCACCATATGTTCGACGACGCGGGGGCCGGCAATCTGGCCCTCTTTCGTTACATGGCCCACGAGGATGACGGCCACGCCACGCCGTTTGGCGAAGGTGACCAGTTCATGGGCGGCGGCGCGGACCTGAGAGACGGAGCCGGGGGCGGCCTCGACGGTATCGAGCCACATGGTCTGGATCGAGTCGATCACCGCAAGATCGGGGCGTTCGGCATCCAGCGTGGTGAGGATGTCGCGCAGGGCGGTTTCCGCACCAAGCGACACGGGCGCATCGGTCAGGCCAAGGCGTTGGGCGCGCATTCGCACCTGGGCTGAGGCTTCCTCGCCCGAGATATACATGCACTTCAACCCGCGCCGGGCAAAGCTGGCAGTCGCTTGCAGCAGCAGGGTGGATTTGCCGATGCCGGGATCGCCGCCCACGAGGATGGCAGAGGCCGGCACGAGGCCGCCGCCGAGAACGCGGTCGAACTCCTCCATCCCCGAGGCGGCGCGGGGCGGCGGGGTTTCCTCGGTCGTCAGGTCGGTGAGGGGGATGGTGCGGCCCTTGGCGCCCAGCGATTTGGGGCCGGTCGACAGAGGGGCCTCTTCGATGATGGAATTCCACGCGCCACAGGCATCGCATTTGCCCGCCCATTTGCGGTGGACTGTGCCGCAGGCGGTGCAGGTGAAGGCGGGGGCGGATTTGCTCATGCCTCTTGGGTAGCGGTTGGGGGCCGGGGGTTCAAGGGTTGCGACGGGGGCGGCCGCGGTGGGTGAGGATCAGCGACAGCGCCACACAGAAGGTGAACAGCCACAGGCCCCAAGCGGTTTCGATGGTGCCGAACCCGGTGCCCTTGGCCAGCACGATGTAGAGCGCGATCAGAAAGATGTCCGCCATGGCAAAGCGGCCCAGCAGGCGCAGGGCAGGCAGGGCGCGGGGGGAGAGAAGGTGAACGTCGATCAGCGCAAGGCCGATCACCTTTGCATAGGGCGCCACAAGGGCGAGGAGCGCGACCAAAGCCGCAAGGGCGGGGTCTGTCTCCCAAAGCGCCTGAAGGCCGGTGATGACCGAGATTTCCGACAGGCCGAAGAGCGGCAGAAGGCCCGCGCGCAAAAGCGGCGCGAACCATGCGACCGGGAACAGGATCAGGAGCGACAGGTTCAGGATGACGGCGATGCGCATGGCCCCATTGGGCGGGAAGGCCCGGTTGCGCGCAAGTCACTTTGCCGGTTTGGGCAATTGAACAACGGTGGCGTCGCGCGGATCATCAACCTCAAGCGCATAGCCAAGTTGGGGAAGGATTTCGCGCAGGTCGGCCTCAAGCCGTTTGATCTGCTGTTCGGCAAGCCGTTCCTCGGCTTCGATATCCGTCAGCCAGCGGCGCAGTTCATCGGTGGTTTGCCGCGCGAGGGTGATGCGGTCGGTGAGGGCCTGCACCTCTTCCTGACGTTGGCGAAGGAAATCGCGGGCGCGCGAGACGCGGGCATCGGAATAGGTGCGGGCGAGATCGCGTGTCTGAAAGCTCATCGCGGCGGCGAGTTGCAGAAGTTCGGGTTCCAGATGGGCCAGATCGGGGTGCTGTCGCAGGTGGTTGAGGCGCGCGCGCATGTTCTCAAATTCGGCCGATAGGGCAAAGACCCCGGCGCGGTCGGCGGCATGAGCGATGCGATAGGCGTGGGCCACATCCTCCAGCCCCATGGCAAAGGTGCGGTGGCTGCGTTCCAGACGGGCCATGCGGGTGTTGGCCGGCAAAAACAGGCAGAGCAGGGCCGAGAAAGCGGTTAGGCCAAGTTGCGCCCACATGCCGGCATTGGGCAGTTCGGACGCGCCAAAACCAAGTGAAAGGCGGGGCCATGGCAGGACGCCAAGCGCGGCAAGGCTGCTGGCTGCGATCAGGCAAAGGGTGAGCAGGATCACAAGGCCATGGGCCACGGATTGCAGCGCGCGCAGGGCAACACGCAGGTTGCCGGACAGGACGGGGGACATAAGCAGCACTCACACACTCTTTACACGTCCGACAGGCAAGCGCAGGGACGGGAGATTCGGCAAATGTTTTTGTGATCATTAGTTTTGGAAAGAAACAGACCAAGGCTCGTGGGCTGATTGTTTACCAAATCGCAACAATCAGCCCAGCAGAAGGACGACCACCGCGGCGACGGGAAGAACCCACAGAAAGGTGCCCACGATCCAGTGGCCCCAGATCGGCGCGGGCCATTCGCCCAGCACATGCCGTGCCCAGGCCCAAACCAGCCAGAACCAGCAAAGTATTGAAAAGACGAGGCTGGACTGACGCAGTTCCACATAAGCCGACTGCCAGGGCAGGATCAGCCAGAGGCAGAAGCCGCAGGCGAACAGCGCCAGCAGACCCGCGCCCTCTACCCTTTGCCGCCAGCCTGCCAGCGCGGCGACTGCGATGGTCACGGGGATCGCGGCAACGAGGCCGCGGATCAGGCCGGAGCCGGACAGCAGGGCGAGCGCCTGTTCCGCCCAGGCCTGCATCAGCGCACCGCGGCGATGGGGCCGGTGGCCCGCCCGTGGATAAATTGCTGGACATAAGGATCGGCGGTGGCGTCAAGGTCGGCAATGGGGCCGGTCCACTGAATCACGCCGTCATGCAGCATGGCCACGCGGTCGGCGATGGCGCGGACCGAAGACATGTCATGCGTGATGGTCATGGCGGTGGCCCCCATTTCCGTGACGATTTCGCGGATCAGGTCATTGATGACGCCGGCCATGATCGGGTCAAGCCCGGTGGTGGGTTCATCGAAGAAGATGATCTCAGGGCTTGCTGCGATGGCGCGAGCCAGGCCCACGCGTTTCTGCATCCCGCCCGACAATTCGGCGGGGAAGAGGTCAGCCACTTCGGGTTTCAGGCCCACGCGGCGAAGTTTTTCGATGGCGATTTCGCGCGCCTCGGCCTTGGCGTGCTTGGTGGTGCCGCGCATCAGGCGAAAGGCCACGTTTTCCCAGACGCGCAGGCTGTCGAACAATGCGCCGCCTTGGAACAGCATCCCGAAGCGGGCGAGAAAGGCATCGCGGTCGCCTTTGGTGACATCCTGCCCGTCCAGCGTGATGGAGCCGCCATCATGGCGGACAAGGCCAAGGATGCATTTCAGCAGCACCGATTTGCCGGTGCCGGACCCCCCGATGATGACCATGCTTTGCCCCGAGGGGATGGTCAGGTTCACCCCGCGCAGCACGCGGTTCTTGCCGAAGGTCTTGGTGACGTCGGTGAGCGTGATCATGCGGAGAAAAACAGTTCGGTAAGGATGTAATTGGTGGCGAGGATCAGGACCGAGGCGCCCACAACGGCGGCCTTGGTGGCCGCGCCCACGCCCTGTGCACCGCGACCGGAGTTCATGCCGTGATAGCAACCCATCAGCGCCACGATGAAGCCGAAGGCCGCGCCCTTCCACAGGCCCGAGACGACATCCCAGCTTTCCAGGAAGTCATAGGTATTTTGCAGATAGACGGTGGAGTTGAAGCCCAACCTGTTCACCCCCACCAGCCAGCCGCCCGCAATGCCGATGGCATCGCCCACGCCCACCAGCACCGGCACCGCCAGCGTGGCGGCCAGCACGCGCGGCACGGCGAGGTATTTAATCGGGTTGGTTGACAGCGTCACCAGCGCGTCGATCTGTTCGGTGACCTTCATCGTGCCGATCTCGGCCGCGATGGAGGATGCCACGCGGGCGGCGACCATCAGGCCGCCCAAGACGGGGCCGAGTTCGCGCACCATGCCGATGGCGACGATGGAGGGGACCACCGCCTCGGCGTTGAACCTTGCACCGCCGGAATAGATTTGCAGCGCCAGCGCGCCGCCGGTGAAGACGGCCGTCAGGCCCACGACAGGGAGCGAGAACCAGCCGATATGCATCAGCGCATGGAGAAACTCACGCGGGTAGAAGGGGGGGCGAGAGAGGTGGCTGATCACCTGCGCAGCAAACAGCGCGACACGGCCGATGGCAGCCAAGGCTGCCAGCACGGGCCGCCCGATGGCGGCGAGCGGCGCGGCAAGGGCGGTCATGCCTGCCCCCCTGTGCGGCGGTCAATGTAGCGGCGGGTGTAACGCGGGCCGAGCGAGGTGAGGATTTCGTACCCGATTGTGCCTGCGACGGCGGCCAGATCATCGACGCCTTGATGGGGACCGATGATATCCAGGCTGCGCGGAACCTGCGGCAGGTGGGTGATGTCGGCGGTGATCAGGTCCATGGACACGCGGCCCAGCAGGGGCACGGGCGTGTCGCCATCCCAAAGGGTGGCTTTGCCCGACAGGGCGCGGGGCAGGCCATCAGCATAGCCTGCCGCCAGAGTGGCCACGAGCGTAGGTTTGCTGGCCGTCCAGCCACAGGCATAGCCCACGGTTTCGCCCGGTGCCACCTCACGCGTTTGGATGACGGGCAGCGACAGGGTGATGGTCGGATGGGCTTGCGCGAAGGGTTGGCCGCCGTAAAGGCCGATGCCCGGACGGGTGAGGTCGAAGTGATAGTCCGGGCCGAGGAGGATGCCACCCGTGGCTGCGAATGAGCGGGGGACGCCCAGCCCATCGGTCATGGCGTGAAAATTGGCCAGTTGCATGGGGTTCATCGGATGGTCCGGCTCATCCGCGCAGGCGAGGTGGGACATCAGAAGTTCCGGCCGCGCTGCCAGCACGATGGGGGCCACAGCCTGCCATTCCGCCAGTTCCATGCCGAGGCGGTTCATGCCTGTATCGAGTTGAATCCCGAAGGGATGGCGGGGCAACGCCTCCAGATGGCGGGTGACCTGCTGGAGCGAATTGAGCATCGGGGTGAGGTCGAGATCATGGATCATCTCGGTATCACCCGGCATATGGCCGCCAAGGATTGCGATTTGGGGACCGGGGCCTAGCACCTGCCGCAGGGCCGCGCCTTCTTCGGTCACGGCAACGAAGAACCGCCGCGCGCCGGCGCGGGCGAGGGCCGGGCCGGTGCGGGCGATGCCGGTGCCATAGGCATCGGCCTTGACGACGGCGGCGGTCTGCACGCCGGGGGCGGAATGGCGATCCAGCGCCTGCCAGTTGGCGGCGATGGCGTCGAGGTCGATGGAAAGGGATGCGGTTGCCATGGTCCGGGGGTTTTCGGCAGGGGCGGGGCCGGGGTCAAGGGAATTCTGGCGGCGAGGGTATCACGGGGTGGCGAGGGTGATCCGATGGCGCGCGGGCAGGGTTGCCCGCGCAAGGCTTTTCTCCCCGTTCCGTGCCTGCGCACGGACCGGGGCCCCGGGGGGCTGTCTGCCCCCCGTCCCTGACGGGACGTCCCCCGAGGATGGTTGTGCAGAGAAGAATGGGGGCGGCCTGAGGACCGGATCAGTCGCGCAGGCCCGCCATGGCACGGTCGAGATGGACATAGCCGCCATCGACGAACAGCCATTGGCCGGTGGTGTGGCCTGCGCGCGGCGACAGGGTGAAAACCACCGTATCGGCCATTTCCGTATCCAGCGTCATGCGCTGGCCCAGCGGGATGCGGCGGGTGATTTCCGCCAGTTTGGCATCGCGGTCGGGGAAGGTGTCGAGCCAGGCATCATACATGGGCGTCAGAACCTCGGCGGGGATCACCGCGTTGACGCGCACGCCGTGGGGGGCAAAGGCGGCGGCCCATTCGCGTGTTAGGCCCAGTTGCGCGGCCTTGGCGGCGACATAGGCAGAGGTGGAGCCTTGCCCGGTGACCCCGGTCTTGGAGGAGATGTTGACGATCGCGCCGTGGTTGGCCTTGAGATCGTCCTGCAGCAGATGCACCAGCGTGTAGTAATGGATCAGGTTCTGGTCGAGCGAGGCACGAAAGGCGGCGGGGCCGGCATCCAGCCCCACGCCATCATTGGTGCCTGCATTGTTCACAAGGCCGTAGACCTGCCCCCAATGGGCATGGACCTCTTTGATCGCGCCTTCGATCTGGGCGTCCTGTGACAGGTCGACCTGCACCCAGCCTGCCTTGGGCTGATCGGCGCGCAGATCGGAGAGGAACACACCGTCCGGCGCGCGGCGGGCGAGGATGACGGGGATCGCCCCTTCCTGTGCCAAGCGACGGCTGATCGCGCCGCCGATGCCGGACCCGCCACCGGTGACGATGACGACCTTGTTCTGAAGCTGAAGATCCATGTGTGTATCCGGTCAGTATTGCGCCTGCCCGTCGCCCTGCCAGGGCTGGGCGAGGTTGCCGAAGCGGGTAAAGCGGCCCTCAAAGCTCAACTCCACCGTTCCGATGGGGCCGTGACGCTGTTTGCCAATGATGACTTCGGCCTTGCCATGCACGCGGTTCATCTTGTCGAGCCATTCGGTGAAGCGCGGATCGTCTTCCTGCGGTTTCAGGCGTTCGTGATAGTATTCGTCGCGGTAGACGAACATGACGACGTCGGCATCCTGTTCGATCGATCCGGATTCGCGCAGGTCGGAAAGCTGCGGGCGTTTGTCATCGCGCGATTCCACCGTCCGTGACAGCTGTGACAGCGCCACGACGGGGATGTTCAACTCCTTGGCGATGGCCTTCAACCCTTGGGTGATTTCCGACACTTCCTGCACGCGGTTGGATTCGCCGCGGCCTGTGCCTTTCAGGAGTTGCAGATAGTCGACCATCAGCACATCGAGCCCATGCGTGCGTTTCAGACGGCGCGCGCGGGCGGCGACCTGGCTGATGGGAAGGGCGGGGGTGTCGTCGATATAGAGCGGGCAGGATTCCAGCGATTTCGCGGCTTCGACAAAGCGGCGGAATTCGACCTCGGTCATGTCGCCGCGGCGGATCTGTTCGGAGGGCACTTCGGATGCCTCGGACAGGATACGTGCGGCAAGCTGTTCGCTGCTCATTTCCAGCGAGAAGAAGCCCACCACGCCGCCTTCGACCGCGCCTTCGTTGCCGTCATGGGTGCGGCCGCGGCGATAGGCCTTGGCGATATTGAAGGCGATGTTGGTGGCAAGCGAGGTTTTCCCCATCGAGGGGCGACCGGCGAGGATCAGAAGGTCGGACGGGTGCAGGCCGCCGAGTTTGCGGTCCAGATCGACAAGACCGGTGGAAATCCCCGCAAGGCCGCCGCCGCGCTGATAGGCGGCGTTGGCGGAATTGACCGCCTCGGTCGTGGCGCGCAGGAAGGAGACGAAGCCGCGCTGCGACACGCCCTGTTCGCCCAGCTTGTAAAGGCTTTGCTCGGCCTCGATGATCTGTTCGCGGGGTTCCGAGGTGACCTCGACCTTGGCCGCACGGGCGGCGATGTCGCGTCCCAGCGCGATCAACTCGCGCCGGACGGCCAGATCATAGATCATCTGGGCATAGTCGCGGGCGGCGAAAGACGAGATGGCGGCACCGGCAAGGCGTACAAGATAGGCGGGACCACCGAGTTCCTTGAGCCCTTCGTCATCTTCGAAAAAAGGCTTGAGCGTGACAGGAGAGGCGAGAGCATTCTTCTGGATGCGGGCGGCGGCCTTCTCAAAGATGCGCTGATGGACGGGATCGAAGAAATGATCCGCCTTCACCAGCGCGGCGATGCGGTCATAGACATCGTTATTGGTCAGGATCGCGCCGAGAAGCTGCTGTTCAGCTTCGACATTCTGGGGCAGGGATTCCGGCTCGGCCTGCGGTGCCGCGGGGAGAGAGGGACGGAGCGTTGCGATTTCGTTCATGTCTGCCTCGGATCGGGTCTGCCATCGGTTCTGGCACGTGTTCTTTCGGGGTCGTCATTGCCCCGGTTTGGCCCGCAGGAACAGGCGGGCATAACATTGTGGATAACCCAAGGGCGACTCGGCCCCCGGGGGATCAACCTACCATATCCTGCGGCGCTTGTCCGGGTGGACCCAAGTTTTGCATGGGGCAAATCCCGGATCGGCTGAGTCCTGCACAAAGCATCCACAGAAGCTGTCCACAGGAATCTGCGACTTATCCCTGCTGGCGGGCCGCTTGCCAGGCGCGGGGGTCGTTGAGAAAAACCTCGACCTCGGCCAGCGTGGCCGCATCAAAGGCGCCGCTGGCGCGGGCCTCGGCCAGCACGTCCCACCAGGTGCACAGATGGTGCAGCGCAATGCCATGATCGGCGAGGCGCTGGGTCGTTTCCGGGAAGATGCCATAGTAGAAGATGACCGCCGTATGGGCGCAGGTGGCCCCGGTGTCGCGGATGGCATCGACGAAGGACAGTTTCGATCCGCCATCGGTGGTAAGGTCTTCGACCAGCAGCACGCGCTGGCCCTCTGTCATCGCGCCTTCGATGCGGGCGTTGCGGCCATAACCTTTGGGTTTCTTGCGAACATAGGTCATGGGCAGCGCCATGCGTTCGGCCACCAGCGCGGCAAAGGGGATGCCTGCAGTTTCGCCGCCTGCGATGTTGTCGAACGCCTCGAACCCCGCGTCGCGCATGACGGTGATCGTCAGGAAATCCATCAGGGTGGAGCGGATGCGCGGATAGCTGATCAGCTTGCGGCAATCGATATATGTGGGCGAGGGCAAGCCGGAGGCCAGCGTGAAGGGCGTTTCAGCGTTGAAGTGGACGGCCTTGATCTCCAACAGCGCACGAGCGGTGAGGCGGGCGATTTCTTCTTTCGGGGGGAAGGCAGCGGGGATCACGGGCGGCTCCTGTCGGCGGGCCCGAAAATCTTTCGGCGAAAGATTTTCGGGACGGGGCGAAGAATTTTCGCCGAAAATTCTTCGGCGTGGGGCGGGGGCGGAAAATTTTCGGCGAAAATTTTCCGTGGATCAGGCTTCGACATGCCAATGCACGGGGAAGCCGGGGTCGAAGACGGTAACGGGGCCTGCCTCGGTGAAGATCTTGGCGGGCCATTGGGCGACGGTGCCCTTGGTCAGGGTGATGCGATCCTCATTCGGGGGCAGGCGATAGAAGCGGGGGCCGTTCAGGCTGCTGAACGCCTCCAGCCGGTCGAGGGCCGCCTCTTCCTCGAACACATGGGCAAGAAGCTGCATCGTGTTGGTCGCGGTAAAGCACCCGGCGCAGCCGCAGGCATGTTCCTTGAGCGCGTCGACATGCGGGGCAGAGTCGGTGCCGAGGAAGAACCGCCCTTCGCCGCTTGTCGCGGCGGCCCGCAGGGCGAGGCGGTGTTTTTCGCGCTTGGCCACGGGCAGGCAGTAGTAATGTGGTTTGATCCCGCCCACGAGGATGTGGTTGCGGTTGAGGATCAGGTGATGCGTGGTGATCGTGGCCCCCAGCGTTTCGCCGCCTGACCGGGCATAGGCGACGCCTTCCTCGGTTGTGATGTGTTCCATCACCACGCGCAGGCCGGGGATGCGGCGGCGCAGGGGATCGAGGACGGTGTCGATGAAGACAGCTTCGCGGTCGAAAATGTCGACCTCGGGCGTTGTCACCTCACCATGTACGCAGAGCGGCAGGCCGATTTCGGCCATCTTTTCCAGAACGGCCGTGACCTTGGACAGGTCGCGCACGCCGCCATGGGAGTTGGTGGTTGCCCCGGCGGGGTAAAGCTTGACCGCCTTGACCAAGCCAGAGGCATGGGCGGCGGCCACATCGGCGGGGTCGGTTGTTTCGGTCAGGTAGAGCGTCATCAGCGGCTCGAACACCATACCGTCGGGCAAGGCGGCAAGGATGCGGTCGCGGTAAGCGGCGGCCTGATCGCCGGTCACGACCGGCGGCACAAGGTTGGGCATGATGATCGCGCGGGCGAAATGGCGCGCACTTTCGGGCAGCACGCCTTGCAGCATCGCGCCGTCGCGCAGATGCAGGTGCCAGTCATCGGGACGACGGATGGTAAGGCTCTGGGTCATGTCTTGCGCCTAGCGCAACTGGCCCGTGCTTTCCAGCAAAGAATGGCACGGACCGGCCCGGATGTGATCCCTGTCCCTGCCTCAGCTGCGGGTTTCGTCGGTGCTGCTGCCGGGGGTGTCGATGTCGCTGTTGCCATCGCCTGACGTTGAGGTGGAGGGCAGGCCAAGGCGGGCTTCAAGCTCGTGCATCCGGCGGCGATAGCGTGGCGCACCCATCCGCTGCACGACCGAACGGCAAATCATAAGTGCCAGAAGCGGGCGCTGGGCCAGATCGGCCTTGCGCAAGAGGCCGCGCAGATAGGGGGCAAAGCGGCGGCGGAAACGCCAGAGGCGGGCGAAGCTGACCGGATCAAGCCGCGCCTCGCAGGCAGCGGTCAGAAGTTGGGGCAGAAGGTCGGCCTGTTCGACGACCGATTCGATCGTCTCGCCGAAATGGCGCGCGGGCAGGGGCGTGACCCAATCCGCGCGGAACAGGGCCGCATGCATGGCGTTTTCCGGCATCTGCGGATCGTAGATCACAAAGACGCGCGACGCGCCTTCGGTCATGTCCGGGGCATAGCCATAGCGGCTGGAGAAATCGAGCCGGCGCAGCTTGACGGCGCGGTGATCCCATCCCGCAACAGCCGGATCAAGCGTGGCGCGCGGGCTGATAGCCAGAACGGTGGCCCCCGGCGCGCAGACGCAATAGGCGCAGGCGGCATAGCCCGCCGCCCCCGCGCCGTAGAACAGGACACGGTCGAAATCTTCGAAAAAGGCCTCATCCACCAGCCGGTCGAAATAGCCCCAGACGGCAGGATCGCGGAACCACGTCTCGCCATCGCAAATCACCGTCAGATGCGACCAGCCATTTGCCATGGCCACATCATGGCCAAAGGGCATCTGCCCCTTTCGCGCAAGGATGCGGTCGAGCGATTCGAAAGACACCAGCAGAATCGGGCCGTCATCGTGGAAATAGGCCCAATGCTTGCTGCCCAGGGGTTCGAAATATCCCTCTTCCGCGCAAAGCTCATCAATCCGGGCGAACCATTGGTCACGGTCCAGCACGGCTTGTAACGCAGGGGCTTCGCCCACGCCCGCATCGTCACGGTCCATGTCTGACAGATCGCCCTCGGCGCGGTCGTTCATCGGCGTTTGCCTTTTCTGCTCGGATCGGTCGCGGGCGTGTCCCGGACTCGGGCCTCATATCTTGCGTTCTGTTTTACCCAAGGCAAACGGCAAGTTTGTGGCATGACTGGCGCGGAACGGGGCATTTGGAAAGCCGTTCGGTGGCGGACTGCGCGGATTGTCGCGATCCGGCGGGTCAAGCGCCCGGCAAGGCGTGGGTCCAGATGAGGCGGGCCTGTTCGGCGGTCAGGTGACGGGTGGGCGGGGTCATCAGCAGCCGCCCGAACAGCGCGCGCCAGGCTTCATCGCGCATCAGGTCCAGAAAGCGCGCGCGCCGCCAGTCATGGGCGGCCGCGTGCAGGCGGGCAAGAACAGGATCTGCCATCAGTTCGGCGCGCAGGGCCCGGCTGTCGAGCGCGTGGATCGACCGATCCTCGGCGTCGCAAAGGTTGCGATCGACCCAATACCCCAGATCGAAGCCGGAAGCGTCGCGGTTGGCGCGGCCACGGTCTGCCTTGACCAGATACCCCTCCATCGAGCCAAGCGCATAGTGGTTGAGCTGGGCAAGAGTATAGTGCGGCTGGCCAAGGGCCGAGAAGATGCGTGGCGGCCCGCCCGGCAGGGGGCGACCGGCGCTGTCGAACCAGCGCTGGCGGTCGGTCACCTGGCCCTTTGGGCGGTGGACGCCGGGTTGGCCGAAGCGGCCATCATTGCGGTAGAGCGTCTTGAACATCACCGCGCGCCAGGGCCAATCCAGCGGGTCCGGCGCGGCACGTGTGAAGGTTTCGGTCACCGGCGCATCGGTCAGGAGGACGACGCCCGCATTGCCGAACATACGCCATGTCAGGGTGATGGCATCCGCCTCTGGCAGGGTGGCGATCAGCGCAGGCAAGGTGCGGTTGCCCACATGGATGTTCACGAATTCATCAATGTCGAGGACAAGGATCCAGTCCGCCGCCTGCGTCAGCGGGTGCTGCGCCGCGATCTTGAGCGCGTGCCATTGCGGCCCCTTTTCATGCGGGCCATCGTTCCGGACATGGGTCAGCCATCCCATTTGCGCCAACCGGTCCAGCATCAGATCCGTGCCATCGGTGCAATCGTTGGAAAAGGCGAGGATGTCGGTGATCCCGCAGGCACGGTGATGGGCCAGCCATTCCAGAAGGAAACTGCCCTCATTTCGCACGGTCAGGATGGCAAGCACACGCATGGATCAAGCGATAGCATGGCGGGTGGGGGGATGGGAACGCCATCCTCTCCCGCCCCCCTCCATTGGTCGCATGCGGGGCTTTGGCGGCTTGACCCTTGTCCGGGGCAGGCCCAAGCATGGCTTGCCAAAGCAGGGAAGGAGAACCCGGTGCACGACTTGCCCAGATCCATCGATGCGGTCCAGACCCTGCTGGCGGGCGAAGGCTATATCGCCTCGCGCGCGCTGGCCACGGTGGTGTTCTTGTCGCTCAAGCTGGGTCGGCCCCTGTTTCTGGAAGGCGAGGCAGGCGTGGGCAAGACCGAGATTGCCAAGGTGCTGGCGGCGGCTCTGGGGCGGCGGCTGATCCGGCTGCAATGCCATGAGGGGATGGATGCGGCATCTGCCGTCTATGAATGGAATTTTGCGGCGCAGATGATTGCCATTCGCACCGCCGAGGCTGGGGGTGGCGCGGACCGGGATGCGCTGAAGGCGGAACTGTTCACCGAAGAGTATCTGATCGAACGCCCGCTCTTGGCCGCCATGCGCCCGCAGGCGGGGGGCGCGCCGATCCTGTTGATCGATGAGCTTGACCGCAGCGATGAACCGTTCGAGGCGTTTCTGCTGGAGGCGCTGTCGGATTTTCAGGTGACGATCCCCGAATTGGGCACCATCACCGCCCCCGAACCGCCGATCGTGATCCTGACCTCGAACCGCACGCGCGAGGTGCATGATGCGCTGAAACGGCGGTGTCTCTATCATTGGGTCGACTATCCGGGATTCGAGCGCGAGCTGGAAATCCTGCAAGCGCGCGCCCCCGAAGCGCAGGACAGGCTGAGCCGCGAGGTCGTGGCTTTTGTTCAGCGGCTCCGATCCGAGGATCTGTTCAAGAAGCCCGGTGTGGCGGAAACCATCGACTGGGCGAAATGCCTGCTGGCGTTGGATGTGATCCAGCTGTCGCCCGAGGTGATTGCAGATACACTGGGCGCAATCCTCAAGTATCAGGACGATATCCAGAAAATTCAGGGGTCAGAGGCGAAGAAGCTTTTGGATGAGGTGCGGCAGGGGTTGGTTTTTGCATGACCGGGCTTTTGCGGCTTCTTCTCTGGAAAAATATCCTCGGGGGGTCCGGGGGGCAGACAGCCCCCCGTCGCGGCCGGGGCCGGGCATGACGCTGCCCGAACTGACACTGCCCGATGAGGGCAAGCTGTCGCATAACATCGCGCATTTTGCCCGCGCCCTGCGCCGGGCGGGGTTGCCCATAGGGCCGGGGCGGGTGATCGATGCGATCCGCGCGGTCGAGGTGGCGGGGTTCACCGAACGGGTAGACTTCTACTGGACGCTGCATGCCTGTTTCGTCAGTCGCCCGGAACAGCGGGCGGTCTATGATCAGGTGTTCCGCCTGTATTGGCGCGATCCGCAGTTTCTGGAACAGATGATGACGCTGCTGCTGCCCGCCGTGCGTGGGGTGCAGGAGGACCGTCTTGCCGATGCCGCGGAAAAGCGCGCGGCAGAGGCGCTGTTGGACGGCAAGGGCATCGACATGCCCGCCCGCAACCCGGACGCGCCAGAGGGCGAGGACCGGGTCGATATCGACGCATCGGCGACCATGTCGCATGAGGAGCGGCTCAAGACGCTGGATTTCGAACAGATGAGCCTGGCCGAAGTGGCCGAGGCCAAGAAGATGCTGTCCCGCCTTGCGCTGCCCGTGCGGCCCTTGCTGACGCGGCGGATGGTGGGCGATCTGGCCGGGCGACGGATCGACGGGCGGCGCACCCTGCGCGCGGCGCTGCGGCAAGGGGGCGAGGTGACGCGTCTGTCGATGAAATCGCCGGGGATGCGCTGGCCCAATCTGGTGGTGCTGTGCGACATTTCCGGGTCGATGAGCCAGTATTCGCGGCTGGTGCTGCATTTCGTGCACGCGGTTGCCAACCGCAAAGGGCAAGGCTGGGCCAAGGTGCATGCATTCACCTTTGGCACGCGGCTGACCAACATCACCCGGCATCTGAAGAATCGCGATGTCGATGCCGCGCTCAAGGCGGCGGGGGCCGAGGCGCAGGATTGGTCGGGTGGCACGCGGATCGGCACCTGCCTGCGCGGGTTCAATCGTGACTGGTCTCGCCGGGTGCTGGGGCAGGGGGCGGTGGTTCTTTTGATCACCGACGGGCTGGACCGCGATGACACTGGCGCGCTGGCGGCGGAAATGGAGCGGCTGCATTTGTCCTGCCGTCGTCTGATCTGGCTGAACCCCTTGCTGCGGTGGGAGGGTTTCGCGCCAAAGGCCAGCGGCATTCGCGCGATGCTGCCGCATGTGGACAGTTTCCGCGCAGGCCATTCCATCGCCTCGCTTGAGGCTTTGGGGCAGGCGATTTCCGAGGCGCGGGATTCCGGGGAAAAGGCGCGCCTTCTGGCCATGATGGGCGCGGATTAGGCGGCTGACTGCCGATTGATAGGTAATTCGGCATCCATGATATCGCATATCAGCGCCAAAGACAGTCATCTGGGCCAAGCTGCGCCCATATGCAGGGTGCATCAATTGGAAGGATATTCGGATGAGAAGGCTTTTGATCTCGACCACGGCCCTGTCGGTGGCGCTGATGCAGATCGGCCCGCTGCCGCTGATGGCCCAGACCATGACCGAGGATGGCAGCATCGTCGCGGAGGATGGCACCATTCTGTGTCAGGCCGGGGGAGAAGTGCCCTGTGATCTGAATGCAGTGATGGAGCAACTGGCAGCCGAAGCAGCCGCTGCCGCAGAGGCCGAGGCTGCCGCAGCAGCAGAAGCAGAAGCCGCCGCGGCCGCAGAGGCCGCCGCAGCAGCAGAAGCTGAAGCGGCCGCACAGGCCGAAGCGGAAGCGGCGGCCGCAGCAGCCATCGCCGCACAGCAGGAAGCCGAGGCAGCCGCCGCCGCAGAGGCGGAAGCTGCGGCCCAGGCAGAAGCAGAAGCCGCCGCAGCCGCAGAAGCCGAAGCGGCAGCGCAGGCTGAAGCCGAGGCAGCGGCAGCCGCCGCAGCGCAGGCAGAAGCGGATGCCGCAGCTGCGGCAGATGCAGAAGCTGCAGCGGCAGCGCAGGCAGAGGCCGATGCCGCAGCGGCGGCAGATGCAGAAGCAGCGGCGAAGGCCGAAGCCGATGCGGCCGCAGCAGCAGAGGCGGAAGCGGCAGCACAAGCCGAAGCAGAGGCGGCGGCCGCAGCAGCTGTCGAGGCCGAGGCAGCAGCAGAAGCTGAAGCAGCAGCAGCGGCTGAAGAGGCCGTGACCGAAGAAGCCCCGGTTGAGGGTGTGGTGACGGATGAAGCTGTGACCGAAGAAGCGCCTGTCGAGGGTGTGGTGACGGACGAAGCCGTGACCGAAGAAGCGCCGGTTGAAGGTGTCGTGACGGATGAAGCCGTGACGGAAGAAGCCCCGGTTGAAGGCGTTGTGACCGAAGAAGCAGCGACCGAGGAACCGCTAGCGGACGTGCCTGCCGAGGCGGTTGTCGAAGCGGTGACCGATCCCGCCATTCTGGTCGATCCGTCGGCACCCGAAGCACCGACCGATACGGCCGTCGAAACCCTGAGCGAATTGCTGGCGACGCCTGAAGGTGTGGACCCGGCGGCGTTGGGGGAAGCGGCGGCGCTAGCTCCGGTCGTGGTGACCGAGGGTGAGCCTGTCGTCATCACCGAAGCGCCGGATGCAACCGATGTGATCGTGCAGGAAATCACGGCGGAAACCACCCGCACCTCGGCCGAGGATTTTGCGGCCCCGGCATCGGCCAATCTGGCAGCGGCGGCGGCGGCATCGAATGATGACAACGGTCTGACCGATTTGCAGAAGTTTGGCCTTGTTGCGCTGGGCGCGCTGGCCGTGGGGGCGATCATCAACGCCAACCGCGATCAGGTTGTGTCCAACACCGGTGACCGCGTTGTCGTGCAGCGCGGGAATGGCGACTATTACCTGTACCGTGATGACGACACCCTGCTGCGCCGTCCGGGTTCGAACGTGCGGACCGAAAGCTTCCGTGACGGATCGACCCGCACGATCGTGGAGCGCGGGGACGGCACGCAGATCGTGACCATCCGCGATGCGACCGGCCGTGTGCTGCGCCGGGCCACCTATGATGAGTTGGGCCGCGAGATCGTGCTGATCGACGACCTCTATCCGGAAGAGCGGATCGACGTGGCGACGCTGCCCGCACCGCGTGGCCGGGTGATCAGCCTGTCGACATCTGAGGAAGACGCCCTGCTGCGTGCCCGTATGGCGGCACTGGATACCAAGGAAGTGGGTCGCAGCTTTAGCCTGCGCCAGATCCGCGATATCCCGCAGGTGCGCCAGTTGGCCGCGACGGTGGACGTGAACACGATCACCTTCGACAGCGGCTCGGCGGCGATCAAGGCAGGGCAGGCGGAATCGCTGGCCTCGCTCGGGCGGTTCATGCAGTCGATGATCGATGAGAACCCGAACGAGATCTTCCTGATCGAGGGTCACACCGATGCTGTCGGACCGGCGCAGTTGAACCTGACGTTGTCGGATCGGCGGGCGGAAAGCGTGGCGCTGGCGCTGACGGAATACTTCGATGTTCCGCCGGAAAACATTGTCGTGCAGGGCTATGGCGAATCGGACCTGCGGATCAAGACGGCAGAGGCTGAACGGCAGAACCGCCGTGTGGCGGTGCGGGTGATCACCCCGCTGCTGCGCAGCGCGCAGATCCAGTAACCGGATCAGCCGGATCGTGATGGGGGGCCGTGGGTGTGATGACCCACGGCCCCTTTCCGGTTCGAAGCGTGGTGTGTGATCCGGCTAGGAAGGCGTTGCTGGGCGCGACCTATACATTCCCGCGATCCGGTCGTTATGCCCTGCATGGATCCTGTCCCGCCCCTTTTTCCCTTTGGTCAGCCCGCCCCCGGCCCTGTGCGGGGGTTCCGGCGCGGCACGCGATTGCTGACCGCTGATGGCCCGACACCGGTTGAGGAGATCGAACCCGGCGAAGCCGTGCTGGACCCGGACGGGCGGCCGCATTTCGTGCTGTGGCAGGGCAGTTGGGACATGCGCCCGGAACCGGGATGGGCCGCCGATCCGCGCCATCCTGTGGTGATCGCGGCCAACGCCTTTGGCCCTGGCAAGCCACGCCGCGACCTTTATCTGACCCAGCAGAACCGGATGATGGTGCATCCGGGCAGGCCGGGGGTGATGGTGACGGCGGCAAGCCTTGCCCCGCAATTGGCGCAGATTGACCTGTCGGCGCGGCCGGTCAGCTATCATGCGGTGGTGACCCGCAGCCCCTGTCTGCTGATGGCGGAAAACCTGCCCTGCGAAGGCGTTGCTTGCGTAGAGCGGGGCATGCCGGAAATCGCCGCCGATCAGGGCAACTGGGCGCAGCCGTCGATGGGGCAGGACCTGCGGGCGGCCCTGCGGCCCTGAAGCCTGCCTTCGCCACCTTTTGCCAGTGGCGCGGGCGGCGCGGGCAGCGCATGATCGGCACCGATGGAGGGGCCGATGACCGAACAGAGCGCGCGCAGCGAACATGACAGCATCCCGGAGATCGCCCTTGCTTGGCACCGCGACGGGCGTGGGGCGGTGCTTGCCACGGTGATAGAAACCTGGGGATCGGCCCCGCGACAGGCGGGCAGCCAATTGGCGATTTCCGGCGCGGGCGAGATCATGGGGTCGGTATCGGGCGGCTGCGTCGAAGGCGCGGTGGTGACCGAGGCGATGGAGGCACTGGGAGACCGCAAGTCGCGGGTGATGACCTTTGGCGTCAGCGACGAGACGGCCTTTGCCGTGGGGCTGGCCTGTGGCGGCACGATCCGGGTTCTGGTGGAGCCTATCGGCGAAGGGGCGGAGGCGCTGCCCGACGCGGTCCTGGAGGGGCTGGTTGCGGCACGGGCGGAGCGGAAAGCGGTTGCCGTGGCCGTGCAGACCGAGGGGTGGACGCGCGCGCTGATCCGGCCCGGCGATGAGGCGGCGGTGGATGCGCGCTTTCGCGCGGACAGGTCGGGGATGGAAGAGGACGGGCGGTTCATCGCCATCCACAACCCGCCCCTGCGCCTGATCGTGGTGGGGGCGGTGCATATCGCGCAGGCGCTTTTGCAGGTGGCACGCATCTGTGGCTATGACTGCACGGTGATCGACCCCCGGTCTGCCTTTGGATCGGCGGCGCGGTTTCCGGGGGAACGGATCGTCGAGGATTGGCCGGATGAAGCGTTGGAGGCGCTGGCCCCTGATGCGCGCACGGCGATTGTCACGCTGACGCATGACAGCAAGCTTGACGATCCGGCGATCCGCGTCGCGTTGCGATCGGAAGTCTTCTACCTTGGTTGTCTGGGGTCTACGCGGACGCATGCCAAACGGGTGGAACGGTTGGCGGCGGCGGGTTTCTCGGACGCTGAGATTGCGCGCATCCATGCGCCGGTGGGGCTGGATATCGGGGCGAAAAGCCCGGCGGAAATTGCCGTATCGGTGATGGCCCAGATCACCACGCGGCTGCGGAAGGGGTAGCCATGTTCTTTGGCGAGGTGGCGCTGGAGGCGGCAGAGGGGGCGGTGTTGGCGCATTCCGAAGCGGTGCCGGGCGGGCGGCTGCGCAAGGGCGTTGTACTGGGCGCGGCGGAGATTGCGGCGCTGCGGGCGGCGGGGCTGGCTCTTGTGACCGTGGCGCGGATGGAGGCGGGCGATGTGGGCGAGGACGCGGCAGCCGCACGCCTTGCGGCGGCGCTGGTGCCGGACCCGGTGGGGCAGGGGTTGCGGCCGAGTGCGGCCTTCACGGGCCGGGTGAACCTGAATGCAAACGGGCCGGGGATCGTGGAGTTGGACGCGGCGGCGATCCATCGGATGAACCTGATCCACCCGGCGATCACGCTGGCGACATTGACGCCGTTCCATCGGGTAATGGCGGGCACCCTAGTGGGGACAGTCAAGATCATCGCCTATGGGGTGGAAGAGGCGGCCTTGGCGGCGGCCTGCGCAGCGGCGCGGGCGGCGATCCGCGTGCGGCCCGTGGTACTGCGCGATGCCGGGTTGGTGCTGACCGACGCGCCGGGGCTGGAGGCGAAGCTTGCCGCCAAAGGACGGCGGTCGATCGAGGGGCGGCTGCGCGCGCTGGGGATGCGGTTGGCGGCGGTGGAGACGGTGGCGCATGACGAAGCCGCCATCGCGCAGGCGCTGCGCGGTTTGCCGGGCGACATCGCGCTGATCCTGACCGGATCGGCGACATCGGATCTGATGGATACTGCCCCGCAGGCGGTGCGGGCGGCGGGTGGCGAGGTGTTCCGCTTCGGGATGCCGGTGGATCCGGGCAACCTGCTGTTTCATGGCCGGCAAGGCGGGCGGCCTGTGATCGGCCTGCCGGGCTGCGCGCGGTCGCCCGCGCTGAACGGGGCGGATTGGGTGCTGGAGCGCTATGCCTGTGGGTTGACGGTCAGCGATGCGGATATCGCGGCGATGGGCGTGGGCGGGTTGCTGAAGGAAATCCCGCTGCGCCCGCAATTGCGCGAGCCGGATTGAGCGGCGACCGGGCGATTTTTCTGCGAAAAATCGGGGCGTGGCGCAGCGGGCTTTCGGCTTGTCCAAATCAAAAGGGCGCGTCGGTGACGCGCCCCTCGTTCCGACTTGGCCGAAGATTTACTTCGGGCCGATCATCATAACCATCTGCCGGCCTTCGAGGCGGGGCATGGATTCAACCTTGCCATTGTCGCCCACATCGGCAGCAACGCGGTTGAGAAGTTCAAGACCCAGATCCTGGTGCGCCATTTCGCGGCCCCGGAAACGCAGGGTGACCTTCACCTTGTCACCTTCTTCGAGGAACTTCAGCACCGAGCGCATCTTGACTTCGTAATCGTGGGTATCGGTTCCCGGGCGGAACTTGATTTCCTTGATCTCGATGATCTTCTGCTTCTTGCGGGCTTCGGCCTCGCGCTTTTGCTGTTCGTATTTGAACTTGCCGAAGTCCATGATCTTGCAGACCGGAGGTTCCGCATTCGGGCTGATCTCGACCAGATCGAGGCCTGCCTCTTCGGCCATCTGCATGGCGCGGGCGGGTGTGACCACCCCGATGTTTTCGCCATCGGCGCCGATCAGGCGGATTTCGGGCGAACGGATGCGGTCGTTCACGCGGGGGCCCGTCTCGCGCTGCGGAGGGGCATTGTGGGGTCTGCGGGCTATGGTGGTGGTCCTTCTGCGGTTTCGGTCTGCGCGCGCAATCTAATCGGCAGTGGGCGCTGTTTCAACGGGAATCGCTTGGTGCGCAAGGCCAAAGCGGGGGGCACGGGGTAGGGAAAGCGGCAGGATCGGGCCACGGTCCGGCCAAGGGGGGTTCAAATTCGATGTCGAAGGGTCCATATGGGCGCTACAACCGGAGTAGGCTCCGGCAATGGGAGACAGACGATGAACAGAAATGTCCTGATTGGCCTTGCGGTCGTCATTCTGGCTGGGCTTGGCTATTACCAGTTCAGCTATGTTCCGGCTCAGCGCGCAGCAGCAGAAGCCGCCGCCGCAGCGCAGGCCGCCGAGGAAGCGGCCGCTGCTGCCGCAGCAGAAGCTGAAGCCGCCGCTGCTGCAGAGGCGGAAGCCGCCGCTGCCGCCGCTGCCGAGGCAGAAGCCGCCGCCGCTGCTGCAGCCCAGGCTGTGACCGAAGCCGCCGAAGGCGCGGCTGAAGCAGTGGGTGAAGCCGCGACAGGTGCGGCCGAAGCCGTGACCGAAGGTGCCGGTGCAGTTGCGGATGCCGTGACTGAAGGCGCGGCCGATGTGCAGGCGGAAGCTGCCGCCGCATTGGACCCGGCGAACTTTGATCCGGCGCGCATTTCGGCGCTGATCGACGCGTCGCAGCTGGATGCCACCACCAAGACCACGCTGAAATCGGCTGTGGAAGCGGCAGCGGCAAGCCCTGCGCTGGTGCAGCCGGCGATCGACCAGGTGAAGGCGGCGCTGGGTCTTTGACCCTGCGCATCGGGCGGGGGCGGTTGACGCCCTCGCCCGACCCTGCACTTTGCGGGGCTGTTCTTTGGGTATTTGAGCCAAGGTGAAATGGAAAAGGCCGCGCGGGGTGACCGGCGCGGCCTTTTGCTTTGGAATAGGCGAAGGATCAGATCCCGTCGCCGACAAAGGCCTTTTCGACCACGAATTGCTGCGGATCGGAATTCGCGCCTTCGGTCAGGCCGAAATCTTCGAGGATCTTCTTCACGTCGATGTTGAAGGCAAGGCTGCCGCAGACCATGGCGCGATCCTCATCCCGGTTCATGGGCGGCAAGCCCAGATCGGCAAAGACCTTGCCGGAGGTGAGGTTGTCGGTGACGCGGCCCATGTGATGGAACGGCTCACGCGTGGTGGTGGGGTAGTAGAGAAGCTTGTCGCCCACCAATTCGCCGATCAGCGGATCATCCTTGAGGCTTTCCACCAATTGGCGGCCGTATTCCAGCTCTGCCACTTCACGGCAGGTGTGCATCATGATGACCTGATCGTATTTCTCATACGTCTCAGGCTCGCGCATGAGCGAGGCGAAGGGCGCAAGGCCGGTGCCGGTGGCAAGGAACCACAGCCGTTTGCCGGGCAGCAGCGCATCATGCACGAGGGTGCCCACGGGTTTGGGGCGAAGGATGATCTCATCCCCCGGCTGGATGTGCTGAAGCTTCGAGGTGAGGGGGCCATCGGGAACCTTGATGGAGTAGAACTCCAACTCCTCATCCCAGGCAGGGGAGGCGATGGAATAGGCGCGCAAAAGCGGTTTGCCGTTATCGCCCATCAGGCCGATCATCACAAACTCACCCGAGCGGAAGCGCAATGAACGCGGGCGGCTGACGCGGAACGAGAACAGCCGGTCGGTCCAGTGGGTGACCTGTGTCACCCTCTGGGCATCGGGAAGGTGCGGCTTGGCGGCTGTCGCGGTGTTGGGGGCGTCCATCATGGCACTCTGTTCGGTCATCGGCTGTTCGGGCAATAGCGGAAGGCGCGCGCCGGGAAAAGGGCGCGGTCTGTCGCGGGGCGAAGGGCGGGGTCAGGCGCGCAGGCGGGCCTGATAGTGATGGGCCTGCCAATCGGCGCGGAAGGCCCATTGTTCGGCGGGTTGGCGGGCGGCGAGGTCGTCGCTGATTTCCACCTCATCGAACCCCACGCGGCGGGCCATGGCGTATTGATCGGCGATCACATTGCCTTGGGCGCGCAGGCGGCCCGTGTAGCCCATCATCCGCAGGCGGCGGGCGATTGTGAACGCCCTGCCATCGTTGAAGGCGGGGAAGGCCACGCGGATCAGGCCGAGATCGGCCAGATGGGGGCGCAGCGCCTCGGGGTCGTCGGTGTTGGACAGATCCACCGCGCCCTGATGGGCGGGCAGATCGGCCAGAGTGACGAAGGGGGCATTCCAATCTTCGGCGGCAAAGCCAGTATCGGTGACGATCACGGTCATGCCGCGTTCTCCTTGACGGTGCGGACGGGCTTGCCGTCGATGAAATGGATGCCGCATTCGGTTTTCTCGCTGCCGCGCCAGCGGCCCGAACGGGGATCTTCGCCGGGTTTCACCGGGCTGGTGCAGGGGGCGCAGCCGATGGACGGATAGCCTTTGGCCACCAGCGGATGCTGGGGCAGGCGGTTTTCGACCATGTATTCCTCAAGATCCTCGCGGCCCCAATGGGCGAGCGGATTGACCTTTATACGCGTGTCGCCTTCGGCTTCGAAGAAGTCGACCTCTTGCCGTGTGCTGCCCTGATAGCGTTTGCGCCCGGTGATCCAGCCGTCGAATTGCGCAAGCGCGCGCTCCAGCGGTTCCACCTTGCGCACGCCGCAGCAGGCATCGGTGTTGAACTGGTGCAGCGTGCCATCGGGATCTTCGAAATTCACGCGGGCGGGGTTGGCACGGATGGTGCGAATATCGCAAAGCGCCAGCTTTTCGGCCAGTTCGCGTTGATAATCCAGCGTTTCCTGAAACAGCATGCGCGTGTCGATGAACAGCACCGGGGTTTCCGGCGCGATAACGGACACGAGGTGCAGAAGAACCACCGATTCCGCCCCGAAGGACGACACCAGCGCCACGCGGCCAAGGTCTGCGTCCTTGAGCGCGTGTTCCAGCACCGCGGTCGCGCCGTGGTGTTTGTAGCGGGCGTTCAGGGTGGCGACGCGGTCCGCGACGCTGCCCTGATGCAGGCCTTGGGTGAGGCTGGTGTCACGCGGCATCCTGTTCGCCTTCCTGATCGTAAAGCGCGGCCTTGAAGGGCGCGATCCCGACACGGCGGAAGGCGTCGAGGAAGGTCTCGCCCGGGGCTTCGCGCAACGCCAGATAGGCGCGCACGATGCGTTCGATCGCGGGGACGATGTCATCATAGGCAAAGCCCGGTCCGGTCTTTTCACCGATCACCGCGGTTTCGGTGCCGTCGCCGCCCAGAGTGATCTGGTAGTTTTCCACCCCCGCACGATCCAGGCCCAGAATGCCGATATGGCCCACATGGTGATGGCCGCAGGCGTTGATGCAGCCCGAGATCTTGATCTTCAGCGGGCCAATATCGTGTTCCAGCTTCAGCTCATCAAACCGCGTCGCGATTTGCTGCGCCACGGGGATCGACCGGGCGGTGGCCAGCGCGCAGTAATCCATGCCGGGGCAGGCGATGATATCCGAGATCAGGCCGACATTGGCCGTGCCAAGGCCCGCCTTGACCAGTTGGGCATGCAGGGCCGGCAGGTCGGATTTGTGGACATGCGGCAGGATGACATTCTGTTCGTGGCTGATGCGGATTTCCGAATGGCCAAAGGTTTCGGCCAGATCGGCGATCAGGCGCATCTGATCGGCGGTCGCGTCACCGGGGGTTTCGCCATGCGCCTTGAGGCTGATGGTGACGATGGCGTATTGCGCGTTGCGATGCGCAGCGAGGTTCGTGTCGGCCCAGGCGCGGAAGGCCGGGTCGGCGCTGTAAAAGGCATCATAGGCATCGACGGGCGCGTTGCGAAAGGCCGGGGGGGCGAATGCCTCTTCAATCTCGGCCAGCAGTTTCTGGTCATTGCCACCGAAGAGGGGGCGCAACTCCGTGAACCGTTCCTCGATCATGCGGGTGATTTCTGCCGCGCCGGTTTCATGCACGGTGATCTTGATGCGTGCCTTGTACTTGTTGTCGCGACGGCCGAGCGTGTTGTAGACGCTGAGAACCGCCTCCACATAGGGCAGCAGGTCGGCCTTGGGCAGGAAGTCCCGCACGGTGTGGGCGATCATGGGCGTGCGGCCAAGACCGCCGCCGACCATCACCTCGAACCCCGGCTCGCCCGCCGCGTTGCGGACCATGCGCAGGCCGATGTCATGGGCGCGGGTGACCGCACGGTCATTCGGGGAACCGGTGATGGCGATCTTGAACTTGCGGGGCAGGAATTGAAACTCCGGGTGGTCGGTCGACCACTGGCGCAGCAGTTCTGCCACGGGGCGGGGGTCTTCGATCTCATCCGCCGCAGCGCCGGCGAAATGATCGGCGGTCACGTTGCGCACGCAGTTGCCCGATGTCTGGATGGCGTGCATCCCCACATCGGCAAGCGCCTGAAGCATGGCGGGCACGTCTTCCAGTTTCGGCCAGTTGAACTGAATGTTCTGGCGGGTGGTGAAGTGGCCATAGCCCTTGTCCCAGGTCTGGGCGATATGGGCCAGCTGGCGCATCTGGTTCGGGTTGATCGTGCCATAGGGAATGGCCACCCGCAGCATGTAGGCGTGCAGTTGCAGGTACAGCCCGTTCATCAGTCGCAGCGGGCGGAATTCTTCCTCGGTCAGCGACCCGTCAAGGCGGCGTTCCACCTGCTGGGTGAACTGGGCGACACGTTCGCGGACGAAGGCTTCATCGAATTCGGAATAGCTGTACATTCTGGCTGCCTCAGTTCGCGTAGTCGGCTTGTTTGCCGTGGTTATAGTTCGACGGGCCACGGGTGCGGAATTCTTCGCGGAAATGGGTGGGTTCCGGTCCATTCGGGCCGGGCTTGGCATCGGCGAGGTAAGCGCCGACGACGATCAGCTTTTGCGCGGCGGCGTGAAGTAGGCGCATCTGGGCATGAGCTTCATCCTCGATCAATTCCGCCTCATGGTGGAACGGCGACCAACGGTCATCGGCGGTCAGATAGACCACATCGCCTTCGCGCAGGCGGTTGGCGGTGACGATCTTGGGCGTGAAGCGGCGGCTCATGCGGTGGCTTCCTTCAATTCTGACGTCAGTGCGGGCAGGGCCGCACGGATGCGGCGGGGTTCGAGGCCGTAAAGCAGCACGGCAGGGCCTGCGACTTGCGCCACAGCGTCGGGCAGGGTGGCAAGGGTGGCGGCGATCACACGCTGATTGGCGCGCGAGACGTTTTCCACGATAGCCACGGGGGTTTCCGGGGCGGCGCCGTGCATCATCAGGCGGCCTTGGATAAAGCGGCTGGATTTCTTGCCCATGTAGATCGCCGCAACCTCACCCGGGCGGGCCATACCGCGCCAGTCCTGTTCGGCGAAACCTTCCATGTCATGCCCGGTCACGATGCGCAGCGCGCCGTTGCGGCCACGCTTCGTCAGGCTCTGGCCGATATTGGCCGCCGCGACAGCGGCAGAGGTCAGGCCGGGCAGGATGGCGAAGGACAGGCCTGCCGCTTCCAGCGCGTCCATCTCTTCGTCCAGACGGCCAAAGATGCCGCAATCACCGCCCTTGAGGCGGACAATGCGCGCGCCTGTCATGGCTTGAGCCACGATGGTAGCGTTGATCGTGGTCTGGGCGGTGGCGGGGCCAAACCCTTCTTTGCCCACGTCAATGCGGGTGACATGCGGCGGGATCAAGGCCATCACCTCATCGCCGACCAGACGGTCATGGATCACCACATCCGCCTGTTGCAGTGCGCGGAAAGCGCCCAGTGTCAGATGCGCGGCCGCACCGGGGCCGGCACCCACAAAGGTGACGGCAACAGGGGTAGGGGCGAAATGGGGCAGGTCGGTCATGCTGGCGATCCCGGTTTGGCTGTCTGGAATATAGGATATTTTCCCGGTTTCGGGCCAGCCACCCTTGCAGATAAGAACGATTGTTCCGATACTGGCGCAGTGTGGAACGTGTTTCCGCGAAACGGGGGAATTTGCGAATGGCGGTCCGGCTGGACGAGATGGACAGGAAAATCCTTGCGGAACTGCAGGCCGATGCCGAGCAGTCGCTGGATGAGATCGCGCGCAAGGTGGGGTCTTCCAAGACCCCGGTCTGGAACCGCATCCGCCGGATGAAGGAGGCGGGCGTCATCACGCGGCAGACCGCCATTCTGGACCCCGAGGCGCTGGGGCTGGAGGCCTGTTTCTTTGTGTTGATCCGCACCAGCGAGCATGAGGCGGACTGGCAGCGCAAGTTCCTGAAAGCGCTGCGCGAACGTCCCGAGGTGCTGGAAGCGCATCGGTTGGCGGGCGACATCGACTATATCCTGAAGGTGCGGGTCAAGAACGCGCGGGCCTATGACACGTTTTATCAGGCCCTGATTTCCGAGGTGCGGATTTACAACGTGACCGCGCTGTTGAGCATGGAAGAGATCAAGGCGACGACGATCCTGCCGGTCTGACGGTCCTAGCGGGCGAGGTGCAGCGCTTTGAGCCCGTGGAAGTGATACACATCGGCATAAGCAGGTTTTTCCGCAAGGCGCAGGTTCGGCAGGCGTTGAAACAGGATCGGCAGGGCGATCTGCAATTCCAGCCGGGCCAACGGCGCGCCCACGCAGAAATGCAGGCCTGCGCCGAATGTGGCGTTGGGTTTGGCGGGGCGGTCGGGCAGGAATTGCGCCGGGCGGTCCCATTGGCCGGGGTCGCGGTTGGCGGCGGCCAGCAGCAGCGCGACCTGATCACCGCGCTGAAAGCGATGGCCCATCACATCAACCTCTTCATAGGCCCAGCGGGTGAACATATGCAGCGCGGGATCGAAGCGCAGGATTTCCTCTACCGTCGCCTCTACCTTGTCGGGGGATAGGGCGGTGGCGGGGGTTTTCGTTTCAAGCAGCGTTTTCACGCCATTGCCGATGGTGTGAACCGTCGCCTCATGCCCCGCATTCAGCAGCAGGATGCAGGTCGAGATCAGTTCGTCGGTTGTCAGACGGTCACCCTCGGACTCGGCGGCAATCAGATGGGTGATCAGGTCATCCCGCGGGTCGGCGCGGCGGTCGGCGATATAGCCGCGCAGGAAGGCCACGAAATCTTCGGTCGCTGCGATGGCGCGATCCTCGGCGGCGCGGCTGCGGTTGGCCATATACATGCCGACCATGGCATTGGACCAGCGCAGCAGGTCATCCGACATAGTTTCCGGCACACCCAAAAGGCGGGCGATGATGATGACGGGCAGTTTCTGCGCGAAGGTCGGGAGAAGATCGAATTCATCCGCAGGCAATGCATCGATCAGATCGTTGGAAAGCTGTGTGATTTCAGGGCCAAGCGCGGCGATGCGGCGTGAGGTGAAGGCGCGCAGGACAAGGCTGCGCAGGCGGGTGTGGCGCGGCGGTTCCAGTTCCAGCATCGAATGCGCCTCGACCGCGTAGAAGGGCCGCAGGTGATCGGGGATCACGGGCGCGCATTCGGGCGGGGCTTCGCGGCCAAAGCGGCGGTCGCGCAGGATGGCGTTCACCGCTGATGCGTTGGGAGTGCAGATCAGGTTGTAATCAACCCAGCGGAAGAAAGGGCCGGTGGCGCGGGCGCGGTCATAGAACGGATAGGGGTTCTGAACGAAGGCAGGATCGGTGGGGGATTGGTGAAGGTCTTGCATGATCTTGTTCTTGATGGGTTTTAGCGCCGGGGCAGCGCGATCAGGCCTTGCGCCACCAGCACGCCGATGGCGACAAAAGCCGCACCAAGCGCCTGAATCCAGCTCCAGGTGCCGCCAAGCGCCAGCATGAAGACCATGACATAAAATGGCGTCAGGTTGATATGCAGCGCCGACATGGCGATGCCGAGGCGACCCACGGCAATAATCCAAAGGAGTTGGCTGATGGCGAGGCCGCCCACGCCATAGATGGCAAGCGCGGTAAACTCGGTCAGGCCGAAGGCGGAAAGGTTGGGGCCGGGCAGGCCGAACAGCCCGCCGATCAGGGCGAAAACCGTGCCCGCCAGCGCCGCGCCGCAGACGGTGAGGCTGGTGGAGCCGAGGGGGGTAAGGCCGGGCAGGGCGGTGACTGTCCAGCGTGAGGCGAGGGTGAAGGTGATGACAGAGCCGAGGCAGAGAAGCGCCCCGATGCCGAAGGAAAGACCCCCGTCGAAATTGCCCGCCGCAAGGATGCCGCCGAGGATCGACAGCAGCATGCCGAGCGCGATTTGCAGCGTAAGCTTGCGCCCATCAAGGAAAATTTCCAGCGTCATCCCGATCAGGGGCATGGCCGAGGACACGACTGCCGCCATCACCGCCGAGGTGCGGGTCTGGCCAAAGACGAGTTGCAGCGCCCCCAGCGCCAGAAGCGAGCCCACCATGATCCCACGCGGCCAGTTGGCGCGGCGCAGGGCATCCGTTCCTTCGACCAGCCACCAGATCGGCAACAGGAACGCCGCTGCCATCACCATGCGTGCGGCGTTCAGGATGACCGGTGGCAGGGGGGCGGGGTCGGCACGGATGAGCACCTCTGCCGCAGGCAGGGCGGCGGCCCAGATCAGCATGGAGGCCATGCAGATCAGGTTGGCCGAAAGGGCAGAGCGGGTGGGGGAAAGGGCTGTCATCAAATGTCCTGCATCACGCCCGAACCATCCCCCGGTGCCGGGCCGAAGGCTGTTCCGGGGGCGACGTGAAAGGGCGCGATCAGGCGGCGGAAAGGGCCGCGACGATGGCGCCGAAATCGGCGGCCTTGAGGCTGGCGCCGCCGACAAGCGCGCCGTCTACATGGGGGATGGCAAAGATTTCCGTGGCATTTGAAGGCTTTACCGACCCACCATAGAGCAGCCGGACCCCTGCCGCCTGTGCCCCGATGCGGGCGGTGAGGCGGGCGCGGAGGAAGGCGTGTACTTCGGCAATCTCGGCGATGGTGGGGGTGCGGCCGGTGCCGATGGCCCAGACGGGTTCGTAGGCGATCACAAGGGTGGCTGCCGTGGCATTGGCGGGGACGGAGCCGTGCAGCTGGGTTCCCACCACATCAAGCGTGCGGCCGGCATCGCGTTCGGCCTCTGTCTCGCCGATGCAGACGATGGCGATGAGGCCGGCCTTGATGGCGGCTTCGGCCTTAGCCAGCACCTGCGCGTCGGTTTCCGCATGATCGGTGCGGCGTTCGGAATGGCCGAGGATCACATGCGAAGCCCCTGAATCCACGAGCATTTCTGCCGATATGTCACCGGTGTGCGCGCCTGTGGATTTCGCGTGGCAATCCTGCCCGCCGACCATCACGGGGGTGCCTTTGGCAACATCGGCCATGCGGGCGATCAGGGTGGCGGGGGGACAGAGCAGCACGTCGCAGGCGGGGGCAGGATGGGCCTGGGCGAGGGCGGAAACCTCGGTCAGGCTGGCGGCGGTGCCGTTCATTTTCCAGTTGCCTGCGGCGAGTTTTCTCATGCTGTCCTCCCGGGGTTTTGCACGCAACAAGCGTTACGGGGAAAGGGGATGAAGGAAAAGGGGTGTGCAGCGCTTTGTGCAGATGGCGGTGCAGACGGTTGTGCATACAAATTCGTGCAGAGACATGCGGGATTGGCAGCGCTTGGTGCGCTGGTGCAGAGGACCGTGCAAAATGGAAAGCCCCGGGTCAGGCCCGGGGCGTGTGTTCGTGACGGCCCTACCTTACGCGGCGGGCTGTTCCTTGAACTTGATCGATTCACCGCACCCGCAGGCTTCAGCCACGTTGGGGTTGTTGAACCGGAAGCCCGATTCCAGCAGCGAGGTTTCATAGTCGATCTCGGTGCCGAAAAGGAACATCTGCGCCATCGGGGCGATCATCACGCGTGCGCCATCCTGTTCGATCAGCTCATCCATCGGATTGATGTCGGTGACATAATCCATGGTGTATTCCATGCCCGCGCAGCCGCCCTTTTTCACGCCGATGCGCAGGCCGGTGCTTCCCTGCTTTTCCATCAGGCGGGCGATCTGCCGTACGGCGGCGGGGGTCAGTGTCACAGCCTGTTTGCCGGGGATGCCGAACATGGGGTTCTCCTTGTTGGCTTAACTTAAGGCGGAAATGCAGGAATTCCAAGTGGCGGCAGGGTTTCCAGAACCGCAAGCGTGACGAATGCGGACAAGAGCGCCCAGGCGAAGGAGGCGAGAGTGCCGATGATGACGTATTCCGACAGTTTCGCCTCTTCCCGCACGGTCCCAAAGCGCAGGACGGATTTTGCGGCGATGAGAAAGCCGATGCCTTCGGGCAGGCCGCCGAGGATCATCACGAAGATCAACCCGCGTTCAAGCTGGCCGATGGCGCGGCCACCGTTGGGCAGGCCATCCATGGCGATAAGTGCGGTCCACGGGGCCATCAGCAGGCCGATGGCATGGCCGCCCGCGCGGATGGTCCAGATCGCGCCTGCGGCAAGGGCAAAGAGGGCGGGAAGCTGCGGCAGGTCTGCCCAAAGGCCGCTGGCGAAAAGGTCGGGCGCAAGCGCGGCAGTGAGCAGCAGCGTGGCGATATGGGCCAGTTGATCCAGCAGAAATGCGGTGGCATCGGTGCGGCGCGTGGCAAGTTTTGCCGCGTCGATCAGGGCATGGCCGAGGGTGAGGGCGAAGAGCGCCGGGTGAAGGCTGCCTGTGGCGGCAATGGCCGTGGCCAGCACGATGGCGGTATGGGCGAGAAACCAGAGCGGTTTGCGCTTGCCTGCGACCATGCGGTCCGGTTGCAGCAGGAAATCGGCCAGCACATGGGCGAGGAAGAGGGCGGTCAGGGTTTCAATCATCGCTTATCCCTGCGCCATCCCAGTTTTCCCAAAGGTCGAGTGTCGGCTGCCATGCGGCGATGCCTGATCCGGCGAAGCGGGATTTCCACGCCTGCCGCGTAAGGCCCATGAGGGCGGCCCATTCTTCCTGGGTGCGGTGGACGGGATCGAGGTATTCGGCCACGACGGCGGCCTGTCCTTTGGTCCAGAGTGCAGCGTGCCATTCGGCGAGGGGAATGGAGGCCGCGATCCACGGGGGCAGGCCCGTGCCGCCTGCGACGGCCCAGGTCTGGTTGCGCGGCATGGCATCCAGCGCGCGACCCGAGTGGATAAAGGCGGTTCCGCTGGCGGCGGAAAGATCGCCCGTGGGTCGGCGCGTGACGCTGCCGAAGCCGATGGCGAGGCGGGTGGAAAGGCCGGTATCAGCGGCGGTGAGCGCGGCAGAGAGCGACAGGGCGATGCGCAGGGCGCGTCCGGGGCGTTGGATCAGGATCTGCCAGCCATCGCCGCGAAAGCGGGTGAATTGCAGATCCTCCGCCGCCCAGCTTTGCGCGGCATGGTGCAGCGCGGACATCGCCGCATCGAGCCTGCTGTCGGGCAGGGTGCTAGAGGCGACGAGATCACCTGTGATGACAGCATGGACCGGATCGGACGGGGATTGCAAAGCGGAGTCCTTGCATCGGGCTGATGCAAATGAAAACCTTTGCAAAGCCGAAATGCAAGAAAAAAGTTTTGCGCTTACATAAAGCCGAGTTCGAGACGGGCCTCATCGGACATCATGTCCATTCCCCAAGGGGGATCGAAGGTCATCTTCACATTGACCGACTTCACCCCGGCCACGGGTTCCACCGCATCGGCCACCCAGCCGGGCATTTCGCCCGCCACGGGGCAACCCGGCGCAGTGAGGGTCATGGTGATGTCGACGTCATTCTCGGTTGAGATGTCGACAGTATAGACCAAGCCGAGATCGAAGATGTTCACCGGGATTTCCGGATCGAACACGGTACGGCAGGCCTCGACCACCTGGTCGTAGAGCGGGTGGTCGGTGCTGGAGGGCGCGATCAGCGGTGCGCCTTCGATCTTGTCCACGTTGGTCATGGCGGTTCCGGAAGGGGTTGTTGAGTGAATATATAGGGAATGCCGGGGCCAAGGTCCAGTGCAGGAAGTTGGCCCCGACAAGGGCGCAGCAAAAAGGGCGCGGCCCTTGCGGGATGCGCCCTTTGCCGTTTCAGCCGTATGGCCGTTGGGATCAGAAGGGGATCTCGTCATCCATGTCGCTGCGCCCGCCTGCGGGGGCGCCACCGCCACCGCCGCTGCGCGCGCCGCCGCCCTGATAGCCGCCACCGCCGCCACCAGAGGCGCCACCGCCCTGATAATCATCATAGCCGCCGCCGCCGTAATCGCCGCCTGCACCACCGCCGCCGCCGCCGCCATCGCGGCCGTCAAGCAGGGTCAGTTCACCGCGATAGGGGCGGATGACGACTTCGGTCGTATACCGATCCTGCCCGCTTTGATCCTGCCACTTGCGGGTTTCAAGCTGGCCTTCGACGTAAACCTTCGATCCCTTTTTCAGGTACTGTTCGGCCACCTTGGCGATGTTTTCGTTGAAGATCGCCACGGAATGCCATTCGGTGCGTTCCTTGCGTTCGCCCGAGCTTTTGTCGCGCCAGGTTTCCGAGGTGGCGATGCGCAGGTTCACCACCTTGCCGCCGTTCTGGAAACTGCGAACCTCGGGGTCGCGCCCGAGATTGCCGACGATGATCACCTTGTTGACGGAACCGGCCATGTTTTCCCTCCGAATCTGATCCTGTGCGGAGGCTATCCTCCGGCTGGTTAACAAAAGGCTATAGCCCGCCGGGCAGGAGGCCGCAATCATAGGCTGGGGTTAGGCCGGGCATCGGCTGGGCTCGGCTTTGGGGCGCCTGCACCTTTGGGTGGAGAGCGGAAGTCCGCTCTGTGCCTTTGGTCAGAGGGGGGAAGGCCAAGACCTATCCAAGACCTGGGTTGGATTTCGGATCACGCTGGAACGGGGCAGGTGGGGGGCATCCGGCGGCAGAGATGTCCGTCGGCGAACAAACCTGGAGCAGAGATGATGATCCGTAAATTTGCCGTTGTTGCCCTTGTCCTTGGAAGCCTGGGTGGTGCCTTTGCCGCGCCTGCCATTACGATGGCAGAAACCGAAGCCACGGTGGATGCCGCCGTGCAGGAAACGCTGACCACGCAGCTGGTGGCCCAAGGCTATGAGGTCCGCCAGTTCAAGGCCGAAGACGGGCTGATCGAGGTCTATGTCGTCAAGGACGGCAAGATGGAAGAGCTGTGGTTCGATGCGGGCCTGAAGCAGGTCGAGCATGAAGAAGGCGAAGAGGGCTGATCCCCTTTCGGCGCGCCCGAGGGTGGCGCGTCGGTGATGATGCAGGCAGGCGCGGCCGGGGTGAACCCGGGCGCGCCTGCCCCCCAAGGGATCATGGAACGGGAGTTGGGATCATGTCGGTGAAGGTGCGTGTCTGGGATCCGCTGGTGCGGGTGTTTCACTGGGCCTTGGTGGCGGCCTTTGCGGCCAATGCCTTTTTCACCGCGCCGGGCAAGGTGGCGCATCAATGGGTGGGCTATATCGTGGCCGGGCTGATCGCGCTGCGTGTGATCTGGGGATTCATCGGCACGCGCCATGCACGTTTTGCCGATTTCCTGCCGGGGCCGGATGCGGTGCTGGGGCAGGTGGGTGATATGGCCACCGGGCGGCGCCGGGTGCATGAAGGCCACTCGCCTCTGGGCGCGCTGATGATCTTCAACCTGCTGTTGACGATGGCCGGGTTGGCGGCGTCGGGCTATGCGATGACGACGCTGATGTTCTTTGGCGTGGGCTGGGTGGAGGAAGTGCACGAGGTGCTGGTCATCTGGGCCGAGATTTCCATCGTGGTGCATGTGCTGGCCGTAGTGGTGGAAAGCCGCAGGCTTGGGGTAAACCTTCCGAAATCCATGGTGACAGGGTACAAGACACTTCCCTGATGGATGACCGGGTGAGGTGAGGGTGAGCCAGCCGATGATCGATGACGTTGTTTCGACCCGCGACGTTGCGCGCCCGAAGGCGCGTGATGCGCGGCTGCTGATCCTGCTGATCGGGTTCCAGATCCTGTGTTCGGCCTTTTTTGTGGTGGATATCGTCGAGGATTTCCAGGAAGGCGGCGTGGTGCTGACGCATATGCTGCCGGAACTGGGGGCCACGCTGGGGTTGTTTGTCGGGCTGGCATTTGAGGTGCGGGCGCTGATGAACCTGATGCGGCGGCAGGCCGTGATGGAGAAATCCCTGGGCGTGGCGGCCGGGGCGCTGGGTTCGTTGATGGAGGATTACTTTCGCCAATGGGGCCTGACGCCATCAGAGGCGGATGTCGCGGCCTTTACCATCAAGGGCTATTCCATTGCCGAGATTGCCACCCTGCGCGGATCGGCGGAGGGGACGGTGAAAACGCACCTGAATGCCATCTATCGCAAGGCCGGCGTGCAGGGGCGCGGGCAGTTGGTGAGCGTGCTGATCGAGGATCTGCTGAACGCCCCGCTGGTGCCCGAAGCGGCCGTCGCGACGAAGGTCTGAGCGGTGATCAAGGCACTGGCCAAGAGGGGTGGTGATCTTGTAGTGTCCGCCCGGTTGGATGTGCGGGATGGATGGATGCGGACCTTTGTCTTTGGTTCCCTGATTGCGGTCTGGGCGGTGCTGCCGGCAGAAGGCGCGCGCGCGGAAGGGCTGACGCTGTCGGGATCGGGCGTTTCGCGTCTGGCGATCTTTGAAAAGCAGAAAGACCTGCTGGAGGGGCGGCTGTCCAAGCAGTATTCCGGATCGGAACGGTTGAAGCCCAAAAGCGAACGTGACGAAGACGGGGGGCCGGTGCCGGCCTTTCGCGGCAATTACAAGGGCGAGTTCCTTGAGGTTGCCAAGGCGGCGGCGCGCAAGCACAACATCCCCGAAGATCTGTTCCTGCGGCTGGTGCAGCAGGAAAGCGGCTGGAACGTCGGCGCGGTGAGCCCGAAGGGCGCGACGGGCCTTGCGCAGCTGATGCCCGATACGGCGCGGTTCCTGAGCGTGGATATCAACGATCCGCAAGAGAACCTTGAAGGCGGGGCGCGCTATCTGCGGATGATGTATGACCGTTTTGGCAGCTGGCGGCTGGCGCTGGCGGCCTATAATGCCGGGCCGATGGCGGTGGAAGAACATGACGGCATCCCGCCCTATGCCGAGACCAAGAATTACGTGAAGGCGATCCTCGGGTAGGGCGCGCGCAAGAATTTTCGAAAATTCTTGCAAAATTCTTCGAAGAATTTTGGCTTGGGCGCTTTGGACAAGGGGCGATTTCTGACGCAGAAATCGCGGCGGAATTTGACGCAAATTCCGGCTCCCCCCAGTGGGGGAGCGTTTTCTGCGTCAGAAAACGACGCGGAAATTGTGTCAATTTCCGCTTATTCGGCGGCGATCTTGATGACCGGCTCCATGGTGGCGAAAACCTCGTCCGGCAGGTGGCATTTGATCTGATGGCCGCCTTCCAGCATCCTCACCGGGGGCACCTCGCGATCACAAAGCCCGCCTGCGACCTGCGATTTCCAGCGGCAGCGCGTCTGGAACGGGCAGCCGGGGGGCGGGTTGACGGCTGAGGGGATGTCGCCTTCCAGCACGATGCGTTTCTTCTGCACGCGGGTATCGGCGATGGGAACGGCCGACAGCAGCGCCTCGGTATAGGGGTGGTAGGGTGGCTGGAACACCTGGTCGGTGGTGCCCATTTCCACCACATGGCCCAGATACATGACCATGACGCGATCCGACAGGTAGCGCACGATGGACAGGTCATGGCTGATGAACAGCAGCGTCGTCTTGTTTTTGCGCTGGATGTCCATCAGGAGGTCGGTCACGGCGGCCTGCACCGACACGTCAAGCGCGGAGACGGGTTCATCGGCCACCACCACCTTGGCCCCGCCTGCAAAGGCGCGCGCGATGCCGACTCGCTGCTTCTGGCCGCCGGACAGTTGGCGCGGCATCCGGTCGGCGAAGGCGCGGGGGAGTTTGACGAGATCGAGCAGTTCCAGCATCCGGGACTGGCGTTCGGCATCAGAGTCACCGAATTTGAAAATCTCCAGCGCGCGGATGATTTGGCGGCCCACGGTTGAGGACGGGTTGAGCGTGTCGAACGGGTTTTGAAACACCATTTGCAGTTTCGAAATCGTCCCGGTGTCACGCATCTGGATGGGCGTGTTCTGGACGTTTTCATCAAACAGCATGATCTGGCCGCTGGTTGCCGTTTCCAGCCCCATCAGTACCTTGGCGAAGGTGGATTTGCCGCAGCCGGATTCGCCCACGATGGCGAGGGTTTCGCCTTCGCGCGCCTCGAAGCTGAGGGTTTCATTGGCCTTTACCACCTTGGCCGAGCCGCCACCGAAGGCGGAGCCGGAGACGGAATAGTATTTCTTGAGATCGTCGAGTTTCAGGACCACGCGTCCGATAGGCGTTTTCTCGACCATTTTCACGGCGGCGAGGGGGGCGTTCCAGTCGATCTCGGCAAAGCGGAGGCAGCGGGTTTCGTGACGGTTGTCATCGGGGACGGTGGCCATGGGCACGTCTTGCGCGTTGCAAAGGCCATCCTTGAAGTAATCGCAGCGCGGGCCGAAGTTGCACCCGTTGGGGCGCTCATGCGGCAGAGGGAAGTTGCCGGGAATGGCCACGAGCGGGCGGGTGTTCTTGTCGGCACCGGGCAGCGGGATGGAGCGGAAGAGCGCCTGGGTATAGGGGTGGCGCATCTTGTCGAAAACTTCCTCGACATTGCCGGTTTCCACCGCCTCGCCGGAATACATGACGCAGAGCCGGTCGCAGACGTCGAGCACGAGGCCGAGGTTGTGGCTAATGAACAGCATGGAGGTGCCGTATTTCGTGCCAAGTTCCTTGACCAGATCGACGATGCCGGCCTCAACTGTCACGTCGAGCGCGGTGGTGGGTTCATCAAGGATCAGGAGCGCGGGTTTGGACATCAGCGCCATGGCGATGACGATGCGCTGCTGCTGGCCACCCGAGAGCTGATGCGGGTAGGCGTTGATGATGCGGTCGGGGTCGGGCAGGCGGACATCGGCCACGATCTGGCGCGCGAGTTTCCAGGCATCGTCCTTGGCCATGCCCTGATGGATCATCGGCACTTCGGCCAGTTGCGCGCCGATCTTCATCGCCGGGTTCAGCGAGGCCATGGGTTCCTGATAGATCATGGCGATTTCCGAGCCGCGGATCTTGCGCAGCTCTTCATCTTCCATATTCGTCAGGTCGCGCCCCTTGAAGCGGATGGTCCCGCCCGTGATGCGGCCGTTCTTGCCCAGATAGCGCATGACGGCGAGGGCGACGGTGGATTTGCCGCAGCCGGATTCGCCCACCAGCCCCATCGCCTCACCGGCCATGACAGTGCAGGAGAAATCCATCACGGCAGGGATTTCGCGCAGGCGCGTGAAGAAGGAGATCGAAAGGTTCTCGATTTCGAGGATGGGTTTGGACGGATCCCAGGGTTCAGACATGGTGGCCTCGCGCGGGTGGAGGGTGCGGGACCGGGGGTTTCACACCCCCGGACCCCCGTGGGATATTTGAACAGAGAAGAATTGGGGGCGGGTCATGGGATCAGTCCTTCATGCTTTCTTCGCGCAAGCCATCGGCGAGGAGGTTCAGGCCAAGGACAAGCGACATGAGGGCGAAGGCGGGGACGACCGCCGGGTGGGGGGCGATGGCCAGCAGGCGGCGGCCATAGTTGATGGTGCTGCCCCAGTCGGGGGATTCGGGCGTGACGCCGAGGCCGAAGAAGCCGAGCGTTCCGAGAAGGATGGTGGTGTAGCCGATGCGCAGGCAGAAATCGACGATCAGCGGGCCGCGTGCGTTGGGAAGGATCTCCCACAGCATGATGTACCACGGGCCTTCGCCGCGGGTCTGGCCGGCGGCGACGTAATCGCGGGTCTTGATGTCCATCACCATGCCGCGGACGATGCGGAACACGCCGGGCGAGTTCACGAAGACGACCGAGACGAAGACGTTAAGCATGTTAGGGTCCATCGACCAGATGCCGGTGGGATCGGCATTGAAGGCGAGGCCGGAATAGGCCCAGAGGCCGATGACGAGGACAAGGCCCACATAGAGGTTGCGCTTGGACGGTGCGGTGAAGAAGCGCGCGTTCAAAAGCAGCGTGAGGAAGATCACCGGGAAGATGAACAGGATTGCGGCGAGCGCCGTGGGGATGCCGGTGACGCGAATCTCGGGCGTGACCAGCAGGTAGAACAGCAAGATCACCGGGAAGGCGAGGACGAGGTTGGAGATGAAGCTGATCGTGGTGTCGAGCTTGCCGCCCAGATAACCTGCGGGCAGGCCCAGTGTGATGCCGACCATGAAGGCGATGACCGTGGCGGCGGGGGCGATCTTGAGCACTTCGCGCGCGCCCATGACCATGCGGGAAAACACGTCGCGGGCGAGGTGGTCGCCGCCCAGCAGGTAATAAGGATAGGCGCCTTCGGCCACGTCCTTGACTGGCGCGCCGGGGAGGATGTTCTTCATCCCCGACAGCTGTGCCAGCGGATCATGGGTGATGATCCAGTCGGCGAAGATGGCTATGAAGACCCAGAACATCACAAGGCCGAAGCCTGTCATGCCCACCGGGCTGTCGAAGATGCGGCCATAGAGGCCCAAGCGGCGTTTATAGCGCATCGACAGTGCGAAGGTGGCGATCAGCGCCACCCAGACGGGCAGGAGCTGCGCTGCGATGCGCAGGAAGATGGAGCCCCAGGAAAGTGCGTCGTCCATTCTTGCTTCCCTTACGCGAGGCGGATGCGGGGATTGAGGAAGACGTAGCCGATATCCGAGATCAGCTGCGTTACCAGGACGACGAAGACGGCGACAACCGAGCAGGCGAGCAGGGTGTCGATGTCGTTATTGCCGGCGGCCTGCACGAGGGTCCAGCCGAAGCCTTTGTAGTTGAAGAGCGTTTCCACGATCACCACGCCGTTCAAGAGCCACGGGAATTGCAACATGATCACCGTGAAGGGGGCGATCAGGGCGTTGCGCAGCGCGTGGCGCATGACGACCTGACGGAAACCCACGCCCTTGAGCCGGGCGGTGCGGATGTATTGCTGGGTCATCACCTCGGTCATCGAGGCGCGGGTCATGCGGGCGATGTAGCCGATGCCGTAAAGCGCGATGGTCATCACGGGCAGGAAGAAGTTCCAGAAGGTGATGTTCTCCATGGCGGAGGTGGCGGTGCCGGGGAACAGCGTCTTGCCCGAAATCCAGCCCGCTTCGGCGAGGATCGGAGAAACGCCTGCCGTGGCGGAGGCCAGCAGCGCGATCAGGATGACGCCGGAGACATATTCGGGGGTGGCGGTGGTGGTGATGGCAACGGTTGACAGGATCCGGTCGGTCCGGCTGCCTTCGCGCATGCCCGAGAGCACGCCAAGGAGTAGCGAGGCGGGGACCATGACGATCATCACCCAGAGCATCAGCCAGCCGGTTGCGCCGAGCGAGCGCGCCAGAACCTCGGTCACGGGTTGTTTGAAGACGGTGGAAAAGCCCCAGTCGCCTTGCAGGATCCCACAATGGCTGCGGGCGGTGGCGGCGTCCTGACCCTTTTCGATGCAGCGGCCGCGGATCGTGCCATCCTCATCCGTGAGGGTCCAGCCGGGCATCACGCCAAGCCATTCGCCATAACGCACGAAGACCGACCCGCCATAGCCGTTGCTTTCCAGCCAGCTTGCCACGGCGTCATCGGCCATGCGGACCGAGGCTTCGGACTTAGCAAGCTTTTCAAGGTTCGGCGGCAGGTTCGTCATGTAGAAGACGATGAAGGTGAGCGCGATGGCCGTCAGGATCATGACACCGATACGCCGAAGCACGAAGAGGAGCATGGCTCATCCTTTCCCGGTCATGGGATCGCAGGCAAATGGAATGGCTGTGCGGGGCAAGCGCGCCCGGAGCAGGCGAAGGAGGGCGCGCGGGGAATGCCCCGCGCGCCCGTCTTGCGATGGCAGATCAGGCCGCAGCGATCGACCACTTGTAGTGGTGGTGTTCAAAGGTGGCGTGCATGTCGGCACCTTTCACCTTCGGATCGAAGTGGCGGTAGATCGAGCGCCAGTAGGGCTGCACCATGACGCCCTGTTCCTGCATGATCTCTTCGAGACGCTTCATCACCTCGGACCGGGCCTTGGCGTCGGCAATCGACAGCGCCTTGGCGAGTTCGGAGTCGAATTCCGCGTTGGCGAAGGCGGATTCGTTCCAGGCTTCGCCCGAGCGATAGGCCAGGGCGAGGATCTGGACGCCGAGCGGACGCATGTTCCATTCGGTGGCCGAGAACGGGTATTTCAGCCAGTCATTCCAGAAGGTGGAGCCCGGAAGAACGGTGCGCTTGATGTTGATGCCTGCGTCGCGGATCTGCGCGGCGACGGCGTCACAGGTTGCGGCCTGCCAGCTGTCATCGAGCGAGATCAGTTCGAATTCGAAATCGGCCTTCCCGGCGGCGTCGATCGCGGCCTTGCCGGCTGCCGGATCAGCGGCCAGCGGGGGCAGGGCGTAGTATTCGGGATGGATCGGGCAGACATGGTGGTTTTCTGCCACGGTGCCGAGGTTCGAATAGCCCAGCTCCAGCACGACATTGTTGTCGACGCATTTGATCAGGCCGGTGCGGACGTTCACATCCTTGTACTCTTCAGCCATCTGGTTGAAGCGCACAGCGAGGGTGGCGGCGGTCACGGCTTCGGATTTCGTCCAGCCCAGGGCATCGAACTGTTCAATGAATTCACCGGTCGACTGGTAGGTCGCATCCAGTTCGCCCGCTGCTGCGGCGTTCACTTCGGCCGACGGATCGGTGCCGAGGTCGGTATATTCGATCCGGTCCAGATACGGGCCGCCATAGACGGCGGTGCCCCACCAGGTGTGATCGGCGTTCTTGACCAGATGCGCCTTGACGCCCACCTCGACCGTTTCGGGCAGGAAGGGGCCGGTGCCGGGCGTGCCGGTCGGATCGCCGTTGTCATAGGATTTGTGGACCACGGCGGCGGGATAGTCGGCCAGACCTGCGACCAAGGTGACGTCCGGCGCGCTGAGGGTGAGTTTCACGGTCAGCGGGTCAACGACGGTGACGGCACCTTCGCGCAGGGTTTTCGCCTCGGCATCCACCAGATTGGTGATGCGGCCCGGCATCGAGTTGCCCTCGACGCTGGCATCGCCCCAGCGGGTGAAGTTGTGCAGCACGTCATCGGCGGTGAAGTCTTCGCCGTTGTTCCATTTCACGCCGGGGCGAACCTTGAGCGTGTATTCGGTGGCGTCGGCATTGGTTTCCCACGATTCCAGCAGCATGCCGCGGATCGAGCCGTCGTTGTTGTATTCGACGAGGTATTCCAGCCAGCCGCGGGTGACGTTGGCGATCTGCGACCAGTCGGCGGTGCGCGGGTCTTTCAGCGCCTTGATTTCCATAGACATGCGCAGCGTGCCGCCCATCGCGGGCGTGTCCTGCGCCATGGCGGGCGCGTCCATGCCGATGAGCGCATAGGCAGCGGCGGCAGAGACGCCGAGTGCGGTGGTGCGGGCAAGGAATTCGCGGCGGGACAACTGGCCCTGACGCAGTTCGTTGGCATACATCGTGGCCGCCGGATGCAGTGCGGCGATGTCGAGCGTGTCTTTCATGTCGGTCTCCCTGGACTGGCAGTTGGTTTATTATTTTTATGTCGGTTTCGCGCACCGGTTGAGCAGGATTTCCCCATGCAAGCATCGACATGGGCAAGAGCATCACAGCCAGCGGCGCGCAGTTCGCAAACACCATAGCGCATCTTTTTCGGTCTTACGTCAACGCTTGGATTCGCCGTCTGGCGGTCGGTTCGCGACAGATTTGCGACGATTCCGGGCGATGGCGCCGCCGAACGCCCGTCACTGGGACCGGCGGAACTCGGTCGGGGACTTGCCGGTGAGGTGCTGGAAGGCACGGGTAAAGTAGGCCGCCGAGGTGAAGCCGAGGCTGGCCCCGATCTGGCCCACGGGCATCCGGGTTTCGGCCAGCAGACGGCGGGCCTCAAAAATGCGGCGGTCTTGCAGGATCGTGATGGCCGACCGGCCGCAAGCCTGACGGCAACAGCGCGACAGATGGGTGGGGGTGACGCCCAGCGCGGCGGCAAAGTCACCAACCCCGGCACCCGAGCGGAAATCGCGTTCGATGAGCGCGGTGTAGCGTGCCACCAGGCGGCGGGCGGCGTCGGGCTTGCCCTGTTCGGGCGCGGCCTTGGCGACCTGCCGTTCCAGCCAGACACCCAGAAGGCCAAGGTAATGGCGTGTGGCGCGTTCATGGGCGGGGCTGTCGGAATTCATCTCGCGCAGGATCATGTCGAAGATGACATTCACCTCTTGCTGGGCGTGTACCTCGCGGATGCGGAGGATCTGCGGGGTCTGGGGCAGGGGGATGGGGCAATCCTTGCCAAAGAAGATGGCATTGCCAAAGACCTGCGGCCCGACCTCGAACCCGTGCATCACGCCGGCGGGAATGAAGACAGCGTTGTGCGCGGTGTAGCCGCGCGTGACGCCGGCCACGGTGATGCGTCCCTGTCCCTTGGTGAACCACAGGAGCATCGGTTCGGAAATGGCGCGCATCGCCTCGACCCGCCAACGGCCACCGGCGGCGAGTCGCGGAATCGCGACAAGGCGGGGTTCCCCGCCAGCCACACCCGAAACGGCCGCTGAATGGTTTTGGTCTTGCATCAAAGGCACTTCCGCCGCGTTGTTAACGAATCATACGCCTGCTATTGCAACGAACCCAAGCGAAAAGATGGCGAGGGGGGGCAGTTATCCACAAGGCATTCGTCGCCTGTTGATAACCAAGGGGTGTCTCAGTTCTGTGGCAGTGTTCTATGACAGCCCATTTTGGCGGGTGCCGTCAGGGCAGGACGATGCTGCGCCAGTCGCCCATGCGGGACCGGAACCATGTCCGCTGACGTTTGGCATATTGGCGCGAAGCGATCTTGGCAGCCGCGATGGCATCGGGCAGGGACAGTTCGCCGCGCAGATGGGCGATCAGTTCAGGCGCGCCGATGGCGCGGGAGGAGGGGCGGGTGGGCTGCCAATGGGGCAGTTCGGCGCGGGCTTCATCCAATGCGCCTGCGGCGATCATCTGGTCGAAGCGGTGGTCGATACGGCTGTTGAGCCAATCGACATCGGGCCGCAGGACGAGCGCCTGCGCGCCTGACAAAGGCAGAAGCGGCGCGCCGGTCTGATCCTGCCAGGCGGCGAGGCCGCGGCCGGTGCTGCGCTGCACCTCCCATGCGCGCTGGATGCGGGCGGGATTGCGCTGATCAATCCGGGCAGCGGTGGTGGGGTCGAGATCTGCCAGCAGGGCGGCGGGGCCGTGCTGCGACAGGCGCTGGTCAGCCTCGGCCCGGATGGCGGGGGGCGTGGGCGGGATTTCTGCCAGCCCTTCGGTGAGGGCGGTGAAGTAAAGCCCCGTGCCGCCCACGATGACGACAGGGCGGGACAAGAGTGGCGTCACTTCGCGCAGCCAATGGCCCACCGAATAAGGCGCATCGCGCCCGATATGGCCGTATAGGGCGTGAGGCAGGGCGGATTCGTCGGGAACAGAAGGGCGGGCCGTCAGGATGCGCCAGCAATCATAGACCTGAAGCGCGTCGGCATTCACGATCACGCGCCCGTCGCGGGCGGCCAGTTCCATCGCGAGCGCGGATTTGCCGCTGGCGGTGGGGCCTGCGATCAGGACGGGGGCTTCGCGCGAGAGGGGCGACAGATCAAAGCCCAAGGGGGATGTTCCTTTCAACGTCCATTGGTCCGGGCCTGTTGCGCAGGCAGGGAAGGGCGGGGCCCCCTGTGTGCGGTGCCGACATTCGCAATTCCGGCCTGCCGTTCCCGGTTGAACCCGCCGCCGTTTTCATACATTTTGCGGCGCAGTCCAACCGATATACTGAAGAACGGGGTTTTCCATGTCCAAACCGGGTCTTGATGCTGCGGTGAAGTATAGCCGCGTGATGCTCAAGATCTCGGGTGAGGCGCTGATGGGGGATCAGGGCTTTGGTCTGCATCCGCCCACCGTTCAGCGCATCGCGCAAGAGGTGAAGTCGGTGCACGATCTGGGCGTCGAGATCTGCATGGTGATCGGCGGGGGGAACATCTTTCGCGGGCTGGCCGGATCGGCGCAAGGGATGGAGCGGACGACCGCGGATTATATGGGGATGCTGGCCACGGTGATGAACGCGCTGGCGATGCAATCGGCGCTGGAGCAGATCGGGGTGTTCACCCGTGTGATCAGCGCGATTCCGATGGATCAGGTCTGCGAGCCTTATATCCGCCGTCGCGCCGTGCGGCATCTGGAAAAGAAGCGCGTGGTGATCTTTGCGGCCGGGACGGGCAACCCCTATTTCACCACCGACACGGCCGCCACGTTGCGTGCCAATGAGATGGCTTGTCAGGTGATCTTCAAGGGCACCAAGGTGGACGGGGTTTATGACAAGGACCCCAAGAAGCACTCCGATGCCAAACGCTATGTGACGGTGAGCTATGATGAATGTCTGGCCAAGCATCTGGGGGTGATGGATGCCTCGGCCATCGCGCTGGCGCGCGACAACAACCTGCCGATCATCGTGTTTTCGCTGGACGAGCCGGGCGGGTTCCGCGGCATCCTGCGGGGCGAAGGAACCTATACACGGGTTCAGGACTGACGCGCCGGGCCGCAGCGCAGCGCAGGGATGTGCCCTGCCGCGTGGTCAATGACGCTGTTCCGTTGCGGTGCGGCTCTGGTATAGAGCAACGAAACGGCCCCGAAATCCGAAGCGGGTTTGGGCTGGAGAATGAAGGAAGACCAAATGTCGGCTGATGACCTCGACATCGATCTGGACGCCATTCAGCGCCGCATGGACGGCGCGATGAACGCGCTGAAGCAGGAATTCGCCTCGTTGCGGACGGGCCGTGCGTCGGCGCAAATTCTGGACCCCATTCAGGTGGATGCCTATGGCCAGATGACGCCCATCAACCAGCTTGGCACCGTGAACGTGCCTGAGCCGCGGATGGTGGTGATCAACGTCTGGGACAAGGGCATGATCAGCAAGGTGGAAAAGGCGATCCGTGAAAGCGGGATCGGGATCAACCCGGTGACCGACGGGCCGCTGATCCGGCTGCCGATCCCCGAGTTGAACGAACAGCGCCGCAAGGAGCTGGCCAAGGTGGCGGCGCAATATGCCGAAAGCGCCAAGGTGGCGATCCGCAACGTGCGGCGCGACGGGATGGACCAGATCAAGAAGGCCAAATCTGCCGGCATGTCCGAGGACGATCAGAAGATGTGGTCAGACGAGGTGCAGGAATTGACGGATAAGGCGATTGTCGCCGTCGACAAGCAGCTTGAACAGAAGCAGGCGGAAATCATGCAGGTCTGACATGGCCGGGCCGGGGGCTTTGGTCCCCGTCTGGCTATGTGGGGGGGAGCAGGGCTTGGGAACAGGCAAGACAACCGATCCGAAGCGCCCGCCCCGCAATGCGGAGCATGTGGCCATAATCATGGATGGCAATGGCCGCTGGGCCACATCGCGCGGCTGGCCGCGGCTTGTGGGGCATCGGCGCGGGGCGGAACGGGTGCGCGAGATCGTGCGCGCCTGTCCTGATCTGGGCATCCGTTGGCTGACAGTTTACGCCTTTTCGACCGAGAACTGGAAGCGGTCCACCGAAGAGGTGCTGGGCCTGATGGCGATCTTTGCCCGCTATATCGAGCGTGAGGCGGACCGACTGTCGATTGAAGGCGTGCGGTTGCGGTTCATTGGCGACCGGACGCGGCTGGACCCGAAGTTGCAGAAAATGATGGCCGGGATCGAGGCGCGCACGGCGGGTGGCGCGCGGCTGAACCTTACTGTGGCCATCAATTACGGCGGGCGCGATGAGATTGCCCGCGCGGTGCGGTCCATCGCCCGTGATGTGGCCGAGGGGCGGTTGGCACCCGAGGCGGTGACGGAAGCGGTGTTTGCTTCGCGTCTGGACACGGGCGATCTGCCCGACCCTGATCTGGTGATCCGGACCAGCGGTGAGACGCGGACATCGAATTTCCTGCCCTGGCAGGCGGCCTATGCGGAATACGAGTTTTCGCCAACGCTGTGGCCGGATTTCGGCGCGCAGGAATTGGCGGCAATTGTCGGCCAGTTCGGCAATCGCGAGCGTCGATTTGGTGGTGTGGCAGGCGCATGACGGACAAGACGGAGGAGAGCGCGGCGGAGGCCGCCGCGCAGGCCGCAGCGGCACCGGCAGAGCCGGCGGCCAATGTGCTGGGTCGGTGGAATGACCTGAGGCCACGGGTGGTGTCGGCCATCGTGATGATTTCCGTCGGTGCGGCGGAAATCTGGCTGGGCGGGCCATCCTTTGCTGTGCTGGTGGTGCTGCTGACGGCGGGGATGATCTGGGAACTGGCGGCGATCACCGCGCCGGTGCAGAAGAACCGCCCCCTTTTGATGGCCGGGATTGCGGCGGCGGCGCTGAGCGGGGCGCTGGTGTTGCGGTCTGATCTGGCGACGTCGCTTTTGATGATGGCGCCGATGGCGCTGGCGCTGACGCCGCGCCGGGACCGCCAGATTGCCGCGCTTTATGCGGCGGCGATCATGGTGGCGGGCTATGGGCTGGTGGACCTGCGCGAAGAGGTTGGCACGACCGGCATCCTGTGGCTGGTGATCATCGTGGTGGTGTCGGATGTGGCGGGGTATTTCGTCGGGCGGATCATGGGCGGGCCGAAGTTCTGGCCCAAGGTCAGCCCGAAGAAAACCTGGTCGGGGACGGTGGCGGGCTGGATCGGGGCGGCGCTGGTGGGGCTGTGCTTTGTGATTGCCGGGCGGGGGGATTGGGGTCTGCTGATCCTGTCGCCCATCGTGGCGCTGGCCGGGCAGTTGGGCGACATTCTGGAAAGCTGGGTCAAGCGCCGGGCAGGGGTGAAGGACAGTTCCAACCTGATTCCGGGCCATGGCGGGCTGCTGGACCGGTTCGATGCGCTGATAGGGGCGACGGTTCTGGTGATGCTGCTGGGTCTGTTCTTCAAAGACCTTCCGATCGGCTGAGGGGATATGCGGTCGATTTCCATATTCGGGGCCACGGGGTCGATCGGTGAGAGCACCTTTGATCTGATCCGCCGGGCAGGCGGGGCCGATGCCTATCGGGTTGTTGCGCTGACCGGCGCGCGCAATGTGCGCAGATTGGCCGAGATGGCGCGAGAGTTGCGGGCCGAGGTGGCGGTGACGGCGCATGAGGCGGAGTTGCCCGCGCTGCGCGAAGCGCTGGCAGGGTCGGGCGTGCAGGCAGCGGCGGGTGCGGCGGCAATTGCCGAGGCTGCGGATCGGCCAGCCGATTGGGTAATGAGCGGGATCGTGGGCGCGGCGGGGCTGGTGCCGGGGATGCGCGCGCTGCGCCATGGGGCATGTCTAGCGCTGGCAAACAAGGAAAGTCTGGTGACGGCGGGGGAGTTGCTGCTTGCCACGGCACGGGCGCATGGCGCGACGATCCTGCCGGTGGACAGCGAACATTCAGCGGTGTTTCAGGCGCTGACAGGCGAAGATGCCGGGGCGGTGGAGCGGGTGATCATCACTGCATCGGGCGGGCCGTTCCGCGAATGGCCGCTGGAGCGGCTGGCGGCGGCGACGGTGGCCGAGGCAAAGGCGCATCCCAACTGGTCGATGGGCAACCGGATCAGCATTGATTCCGCGTCGATGTTCAACAAGGCGCTGGAACTTATCGAGACGCGCGAGTTTTTCGGGTTCGATCCGGCGATGATCGAGGTGCTGGTGCATCCGCAAAGCATCGTTCATGCGCTGGTGGGGTTCCGCGATGGGGGCATCATGGCCCATCTGGGGCCTGCCGACATGCGCCATGCCATCGGATTCGCGCTGCATTGGCCAGAGCGGGGACATATCCCGGTGGAGCGGCTGGATCTGGCGCGGCTGGGCAGCCTGACATTCGAAGCCCCCGATGACCGCCGCTTTCCAGCGCTGCGGTTGGCGCGTGAGGTGATGGCGCTGCGCGGGCTGTCGGGCGCGGCGTTCAATGCGGCGAAGGAGATCGCTCTCGATCATTTCATGGCGGGCGAGATCGGATTTCTGGACATGGCGGCGGTGGTCGAGGATACGCTGGAGGTCCTGTCAGCCGAGACGGGGCTGACAAAGCCCGCGGCGAGCCTTGAAGAGGTGCTGGCCATGGACCATCTGGCAAGAATACGGGCCGCCGAGCAGGCCCGAAACCGAATAAAGGGCAGGTAGCGCGTGGAACTTATCAACCTGATCCCAAGCTTTGGCGGCTTGGCCTATACGATCCTTGCCTTTGTGCTGGCGCTGCTGATCATCGTCTTTGTGCATGAATTCGGCCATTACATCGTGGGTCGCTGGTCAGGGATTCATGCAGAGGTGTTTTCGCTGGGCTTTGGGCCGGTGATCTGGTCGCGGGCGGACAAGCGCGGGACGCGCTGGCAGATCGCGGCGCTGCCCTTGGGCGGTTATGTGAAATTCTTTGGGGATTCGAACGCGGCGTCGGCCGGGCATGTGGATGATCTGGGCGGGCTGACGCCTGAACAGGTGCGGGCCACGATGCATGGCGCGCCGCTTTGGGCGCGCACGGCGACGGTGGCGGCGGGTCCGATCTTCAATTTCATCCTGTCGATCGTTGTCTTTGCCGGGGTGTTTCTCGCCAGCGGTGTGGCGACGGATGCGCCGACGGTGGGAATGGTCAAGACCATGCCGGGGATCACGGCTGGCCTGCAACCGGGCGACAAGATCGTCGCATTGGGCGGGCAGGAGACGCCGGATTTCCCGGCCTTCCTTGATGCGGCGGCAGCTTTGCCGCCGGTGGCCACGGCGCAATACCTAGTGGATCGGGGCGGCGTGACGGTCGAGGTGACGGATTCGCATCCGCTGCCGCCGCTGGTGGAAACGGTGCAGCCGGATTCGGCAGCGCAGGAGGCCGGGGTTCAGGCGGGTGACATCGTCACAGGGGTGAACGGGCAGGCGGTAACGACCTTTTCGCAACTGCGCGAACTGGTGGGGGCATCCGATGGTACGCCCCTGCGGTTGAGCCTGATGCGCGAGGGCCAGCCGGTCGAGTTGGAATTGCAGCCGCGCCGGGTGGATCTTCCGCTGGCCGAGGGCGGGTTTGAAACCCGCTGGCTGATCGGGTTGACGGGGGCGATGTATTTCGAGCCGGAAACGCGGGTGCCGGGCGTGATTGAAAGCATCGGTCTGGGCGCAAGCCAAAGCTGGGACATTGCGACCACGTCGCTGTCGGGGCTGTGGCATATGGTGACGGGGGCGATATCGTCGTGCAATCTGCGCGGGCCGATCGGGATTGCCGAAACCTCTGGTGCGGCGGCAAGCGCGGGGATCACCAGTTTCATCTGGTTCATCGCCATGCTGTCGACGGCGGTGGGGATGATGAACCTGTTCCCGGTGCCAGTTCTGGATGGCGGGCATCTGGTGTTCTACGCCTATGAGGCGGTGACCGGCAAACCGCCGACGGCCAAAGCGCTGCGGGTGTTGATGACGGTGGGTCTGGCGGCGATTCTGACGCTGATGGTCTTTGCGCTAACCAACGACATTTTCTGTCCGTAACCTAAAGTGGGCAGCGCGCCAGCAAGGCGCGTGCCAGTTTGCCCCCGTCGCGAAAGTGCCGGGTGTGAGCCAAAGTCGCGCCATATTTGCATCCTAGTCCTGACCTCACGAACGGGGGCCGGAGGATAGAAGATGCAAACATTCACGAAGGGCTATCGCGGCCTGTCTTTGATCATGGTGGTGAATTCCGACCGTATCTTCACGGTGGGGACGATGGTGGCGGGTTTGCTGGCCGGCGCCTTCCTTGGTTCTTCACTTTTGGGTCACTGAAAATCGTTAAAAAGGCCTCAGCCTTTTGACAAGTCCTGCGCTTCCGAGTAGTCAGAGCACAAGACTTTGTTAACGGCGGGGCCAGGCAATGCGGAACACGACAACGGCGTTCGAGACGCAGGCGAAGCCGGAGATGCGTGCGCGCACCGGGGTGATGCGCCCGGCGCTGATTGCCTTTTTCCTTTCCAGCGCGGCCATTTCCGGGCCGTTCCTGACACCCGCTCAGGCACAAAGTTACAGCTTTTCCGGCGTGCAGGTCGAAGGCAACCAGGCCATCGAAGCTGCGACGATCATTTCTTTGGCTGGAATCGGTCGCGGCGAGACGGTGTCTGCCGCCCGTCTGAATGACGCCTATCAGGGAATCGTCAATTCCGGGCTGTTCCAATCTGTCGAACTGGTGCCGCAGGGTGGCACACTGCTGATCCGCGTTGTCGAAAATCCGATGATCAACATCGTGAACTTTGAGGGCAATGCGCGGCTGAAGGATGAGGAACTGGCCGAGATCGCCAAGTCCAAGGGCCGCTTCGTCTATTCGCCGTCGCAGGCCGAGGAGGATGCTGCCAATATCGCCGAGGCCTATCGCCAGCGCGGCCGGATCGCCGCAACGGTGGAGCCGCGCATCATCCGCCGCGACGGCAACCGGGTGGACCTTGTGTTCGAGGTGACCGAGGGCAAGGTGGCCGAGATTGAGCGGCTGTCATTCGTCGGCAACCGGGCCTTCAGCGACCGCCGTCTGCGGCAGGTGCTGGAGACGAAGCAGGCCGGTCTGCTGCGCCAGATCATCCAGCGCGATACCTTCGTGGCCGAGCGGCTGGAACTGGACAAGCAACTGCTGCGCGATTTCTATCTGGCGCGCGGCTATGCCGATGTGCAGGTGCTTGAGGCGACGTCGGATGTTGCGCGCGAACGCGATGCGTTCTTTGTGACCATCTCGATCCGCGAGGGCCAACAGTTCCGCATCGGGCAGGTGTCGACCATTTCCGAAGTGGAAGGGCTGGACGAGGCCGAATTCGCAGCGGTGCAGCGCATCCGTCCGGGTGAGGTGTGGTCGCCGGCACTGATCGACAACAACATCGCGCGGATGGAAAATCTGGCGCTTCGCAAGGGGTTAAACTTTGTGCGCGTCGATCCGCGGATCACGCGGGATGAACGCGGCGGCCTGCTGGACGTGGAATTCGCCATCGTGCGTGGCGAACGGATTTTCGTGGAACGGATCGACATCGAGGGCAACACCACGACGCTGGATCAGGTGGTGCGCCGCCAGTTCCGCACGGTGGAAGGTGACCCGCTGAATGCGCGCGAAATCCGCCAGTCTGCGGAACGTATCCGGACGCTGGGCTATTTCGCTGATGCGCAGGTGAATGCCGAGCCGGGCAGCAGCCCGGATCAGGTGGTGGTCAATGTCGATGTGGAAGAACAGCCGACCGGATCGCTGAGCCTTGGCGCGAGCTATGGCGTGTCGAGCGGGATCGGGTTCAACATCGGCCTGAGCGAGCAGAATTTCCTGGGTCGCGGGCAGGCGGTTGGCGTGTCGTTGACGACTGGCACGGATGCAACCGAAGGCAGCTTCTCGTTCCGCGAACCGGCCTTCCTGGGCCGGGATGTGGCGCTGAAATTCGCGATTTCCTATCGCGAGTCCGACAATGAAAATTCGTCCACCTATGACTCGCGCATCGGTCGGTTCTCGCCCGCGCTGGAATTCCCGGTGGGTGAGCTGAGCCGGCTGGAAGTGCGCTATACCTATCAGGACAGCAAGATCAGCAATGCCCCGGCAACGGCGTCGGACATCATCCGTCAGGACGTCAACCAAGGTGCGGTGGTGACCAGTTCGGTCGGCTATACCTATAGCTATGACAGCCGGATCAGCGGGTTGAACCCCAAGGGCGGCGTGTTGCTGCGCTTTGGCCAAGACTTTGCCGGTTTGGGCGGCGACAGCCAGTATATCCTGACCAGCGCGCTGGCCTTGGCGGAAACCAAGGTGCGGCAGGAAGAGGTGACGCTGCGCGCCATCTTTGAAGGCGGGATGATCAACAGCCTTGGTGGAACGAACAGCCGGATCACCGAACGCTTCTTCGGCAATGGCAAGATCCGCGGCTTTGAGCCGGGCGGGATCGGGCCGCGCGAACTGGGCGCGGGTACGGATAACGAGGCACTGGGCGGCAACATCTTTGCCGTCGCGCGGTTCGAGGCGGATTTCTCGCTTGGTCTGCCGGAAGAATACGGCATCACCGGCGGCTTGTTCTTTGACGTGGGGTCGGTCTGGAGTCTGGATAACGTCAACGGCGGCCTGGCCGGGGCGGATATCGTGGACGACTCGTTGAACCTGCGGTCTTCGGTCGGATTCTCGGTGTTCTGGGAAACGCCGGTCGGGCCGCTGCGTCTGAACTTTGCCAAGCCGTTGATCAAGGAAGATTACGACGTCGAGCAGACCTTCGACCTGACGGTATCGACCAAGTTCTGATGCTGCGCGCGGGCGCAAAGACGGTGCTGGTGACGGCGCTGCTGGCGCTGTGCGGTCCTGTTGCGGTGCCTGCGCAAGCGCAGGAGTCCGACGGGTTGCGCGCGCCGGTGCTGATGCTGGATCGCAACCGGCTGTTCACCGAGTCCGCATTTGGCAAGGCAGCGGAGGCCCGGTTTCAGGCCGACAGCAAGGCCTTGATTGCCGAGAACCTTGCGCTTGAACGCGCGCTGGAAGCCGAAGAGCGCAGCCTGACGGACCAGCGGGCCACGCTGGATGCCGAGGCGTTTCAGGCGCTGGCCACGGCCTTTGACGAAAAGACTGAAGCCATCCGCGCCGCGCAGGACGCAAAGTCGCGTGCCATCACCACCAAGCGCGAGGAGGACCGCCAGCGGTTCCTGCAGGCGGCGGTGCCCGTGCTGGGCGAGTTGATGCAGGAAAGCGGGGCGGTTGCCATTTTTGACAAGGATACGGTGATCCTGTCACTGCGCGGTGTGGATATCACCGACGAAGCGATCCCGCTGATTGATGCCGCCCTTGGGGACGGATCGACGCTGCCCGAAGCCCCCGCACCGGAAGCGGCGCCGGACGGTGCCGATGGCGCGGCCACCGCCCCCTGATCCGGGGGCGCTTGTTTCGGCCTTTTCAAGTTGCTAGTCACGAACGGGTGTCCTGTTTGGCACCCGTGAAGGAGAACCAGATGACCGACAGTCCCGTCACCTCTGCCGACCTCGCCTTGATCCAGCGGATTATTCCGCATCGCTATCCGTTCCTGCTGGTCGATAAGGTGCGCGACATCGTCGTTCCCGAAAGCTGTGTCGGCATCAAGAATGTGACGATCAACGAGCCGCAGTTCACCGGGCATTTTCCCGGCATGCCGATCTTTCCCGGCGTGATGATCATCGAGGCGATGGCCCAGACCAGCGGGATTCTGGTGGGCTTGTCGATGGATCTGGTCGACAAGAATGCGAATGTGTTCTTCATGGGTGTGGATGGCGTGAAGTTCCGCCGCAAGGTGGTGCCGGGGGATGTGCTGGAACTGCATGTCCGGGCCGTCCGGGGCGGGGGGCGCGTGTGGAAATTCGAAGGCCGCGCGATGGTTGAGGGGGAGCTGGCCTGCGAGGCCACCTTCATGGCCATGTTTGACGTGCCGAAGGCGTGACAGATATGACCGTTCACCCCGAGGCGCGCGTCCATCCGTCGAGTGTTGTGGAACCCGGAGCGGTGATCGGCGCGGGCTGCGAGATCGGGCCGTTCTGCGTGATCGGGGCCGAGGTTGTGCTGCATGACCGCGTGGTGGTGAAGAGCCATGCCGTCGTGACGGGGCGCACGGAGATCGGGTCCGAGACCGTGATCTTTCCTTTTGCCACCGTGGGCGAGGTGCCGCAGGACCTGAAATACAAGGGCGAGAAGTCGCGGCTTGTCGTCGGCGAACGCTGCCGCATCCGCGAAGGCGCGACGCTTAACCTGGGAACCGAGGGTGGCGGCGGTGTCACGCGGGTGGGCGATGACGTTCTGATCATGACCGGCGCGCATGTGGGCCATGACGCCCAGATCGGCAACCGTGTGATTCTGGTGAACAACGTGGCCATCGCCGGGCATTGTGTGCTGGGCGATGATGTGATCGTGGGCGGTCTGTCGGGCGTGCATCAATTTGTGCGGATCGGGCAGGGGGCCATCATCGGCGCAGTGACGATGGTGACGAATGACGTGATCCCCTATGGCCTTGTGCAGGCCCCGCGGGGCGAGTTGGACGGGCTGAACCTTGTGGGCCTCAAGCGCCGGGGGGTGGAGCGGGGCGAAATCACCGCGCTGCGCGCCGCCTATCAGATGCTGGCACAGGGCGAGGGGACGTTTCTGGACCGGGCGCGGCGTCTGGGCGAAGAGACGGACAGCGTGCATGTGCGCGAGGTGACGGATTTCATTCTGTCGGCCTCGGACCGGTCTTTCCTGACGCCGAAATGACGCGGACGGCGATCATTGCGGGGCGCGGGGCGCTGCCTGCGGCGCTGGTGGCGGCGTTGCAGGAACGGCCCTTTGTGGCGGCGCTGGAAGGGTTCAACCCTGCCGGTCTGGTTCCCGATTTGGCGTTCCGCGTTGAGAGGTTGGTGCCCTTCCTGCGGCGGCTGGAGGATGAGGGGGTGGCCCGCGTCTGTTTTGCAGGCGCGGTAGAGCGGCCCCGGTTGGATCCGGCGCTGTTCGATCCCGATACCGCGACCATGGTGCCGCGCCTGTTGCAGGCCATGGCGCAGGGCGATGATGCCACGCTGCGCGAAGTGCTGGCGATCTTTGAAGAGGCAGGGTTCGCGTTGGCGGGCGTGCCGGAGATTGCGCCGGATCTGGTGCCGGAGGCGGGCGTTTTGGCCGGGCAGGTGACGGACCGGGATCAGGCGGATGCCAAACGCGCAGCGGCCATCGTGGCGGCGCTGGGGGCGGTGGATGTGGGGCAGGGCGCGGTGGTGCAGCAGGGGCTGTGCTTGGGCGTAGAGGCGCTGCCCGGAACGGATGTGATGCTGGCGGGGGTGGCGGCTTTGCCGCCTGCGCTGCGACCTGCGGGCGCGCGGGGGCTGTTCTACAAGGCCCCCAAGCCGGGGCAGGACCGCCGCATCGACCTGCCGGCGCTGGGGCCGGAGACGGTGCGCCGGGTGGCCGAGGCGGGGCTGGGCGGCATCGCGTTCGAGGCGGGCGGGGTGATCTGCCTGAACGTGCCGGAAATGATTGCCGAGGCCAAGGCGCGCGGCCTGTTCTTGTGGGCGCGGGAGGCATGAAGATCTTCCTCGTCGCGGGCGAGCCTTCGGGCGACCGTCTGGGCGCGGCGCTGATGGCGGGATTGCAGCAATTGTCGCCGGGGGCGGAGTTTGCCGGCGTCGCTGGGCCCTTGATGCAGGCGCAGGGGATGGCGTCGCTGTTTCCAATGGATGAATTGTCGGTCATGGGCATTGCTGAGGTGCTGCCCAAATACCTGCATCTGAAACGGCGCATCCGTGAGGTTGCAGAGGCCGTGATTGCCAGTGATGCGGCGGCGCTGGTCACCATCGATTCCCCCGATTTTGGGCTGCGGGTGGCGGCCTTGGTCAAAGCCGCGCGTCCCGCGCTGCGGACGATCCATTATGTGGCACCGTCTGTCTGGGCCTGGCGGCCGGGGCGGGCGGCCAAGATGGCGCGCCATGTCGATCACGTGCTGGCGCTGTTGCCGTTCGAGCCGCCCTATATGACAGCGGCGGGCATGACCTGCGATTTCGTGGGGCATCCTGTGGTGGCCGAGACGCTGGCCTCCGACACGGAGCGTGCCGCCTTTGCGGGAGAGGGGCCATTGGTTCTGGCCCTACCCGGTTCGCGCCGGGGCGAGGTGGCGCGGATCGCGCCCGTGCTGGGCGAGGTGGTAGCGCGGTTGGCCGCCCGCCATCCGGGCCTGCGCGTGGCGCTGCCCACGGTGCCGGGGGTGGCCGGGCTGGTGCGTGAAGTGACGGCGGGGTGGGCCGTGCAGCCGCAGATCATCGAGGAGGCGGGTCTGAAGCGCGGGGCCTTTGCCACGGCGGATGTGGCGATTGCCGCGTCGGGCACGGTGTCGCTGGAACTGGCGGCCAATGGCTGCCCGATGGTGATTGCCTATGACATGCACCCGCTGACCCTGTGGCTGATGCGGCGGGCGGCGCTGATTGACACGGTAACGCTGGTCAATCTGGTGTCTGAGACACGGGTGGTGCCGGAATTCATCGGAGACCGTTGCCGCGCCGATCTGATTGTTCCGGCAGTGGAAGCGGTGCTGGCCGATCCATCAGCGCAGGATGCTGCGATGCGGGTGACGATGGAACTGTTGGGCAAAGGCGGTGAGCCGCCCGGGCTTCGGGCGGCGCGGTCGGTGTTGGCGGCGTTGTGAACTGCACCTGCCACGCGCCAAGATTTTTCGGGAAAAATCTTGGCGCAAACAACACCAGAATTTTTCAGGAAAAATTCCGGTGCGGTACGGCTTGAAACTTTTCAGTGAAAAGTTTCAGGCCTGGCGGCCTTTCCAGATCCAGCCGCCGCCAAAGACGCGGGTGCCTTCGGGTGCGTAGAAGACGCAGGCCTGGCCCGGGCTGACGCCGTCTTCGGGGGCCAGCAATTCCACCTCGGCCTCCGTCTCGGACAGGGGCCGGATCACCGCCGGGCGCGGTGGGCGGGTCGAGCGGACCTTGACGTTCAGGTGCCATTCCGGGCGGCTGGTCAGGGGCGCATCGCCCAGCCAGTTGATTTCGCGCAGCGGGATGGTGCGGGTGGACAGCGCCTCTTTCGGGCCGACGATCACGCGGCGGCTGACGGGATCAAGCCGGACCACATAAAGCGGGTCTTCCAGTCCGCCGATGCCCAGCCCCTTGCGTTGGCCGATCGTGTAGTGGATCACGCCGCGATGCTGGCCCAGGATGTTGCCGGCCAGATCGACAATCTCGCCCGGATCAGCCGCGCCGGGGCGCAGTTTTTCAATCACGGCGGCGTAGTTGCCGTTGGGGACAAAGCAAATGTCCTGGCTGTCGGGCTTGTCGGCGACGGGCAGGCCGTAACGGGCGGCAAGCGCGCGCGTTTCCGCCTTGGAGGCCAGATGGCCAAGCGGGAAGCGCAGGTAGGAGAGTTGTTCCGACGTGGTGGAAAAGAGGAAATAGCTTTGATCGCGGTTCGGATCGGTGGCCATGTGAAGTTCCGGCCCGCGCGCGCCCATCATGCGTTGGATGTAATGGCCTGTTGCCATGCAGTCGGCATCCAGATCCTTGGCGGTGGCCAGCAGATCCTTGAACTTTACCCGTTCGTTGCAGCGGATGCAGGGAACAGGGGTGGCACCCGCCAGATAGGCATCGGCGAATTCTTCGATGACCGCCTCGCGGAAGGTGTTTTCATAATCGAGCACGTAATGCGGAAAGCCCATGGTTTCGGCCACGCGGCGGGCATCGTGGATATCGCGTCCCGCGCAACAGGCCCCCTTTTTGGCCAGCGCCGCGCCGTGATCGTACAACTGCAGGGTGACCCCCACGACATCATAGCCCTCTTCCGCCAGCATCGCGGCCACGACCGAGGAATCGACGCCACCCGACATGGCGACAACCACGCGGGTGTCGGCGGGGGCCTTGGGCAGGCCCAGGGAATTGAGCGGTTGATCAAGCGGCATCGGACTAGCTTTCGAGGGCGGGAAGCCGTTGCATTACAGGAAAAGGGGGCCGGGCCACAAGGGCCTGCGCCTCGGCGGGCGTTCAGCAAGGATTAAGGAACTGGCGCGATAGTGCGGGCTAAACAAAGGAGGCTTGCCATGTATATCAAGCGTGTTTCTGGCCCGCGCCATGTGACGCTGCCGGATGGAACCATCCTGACCCGGGCCGATCTGCCGCCCGCCGACACCCGCCGTTGGGTGGCGCGGCGCAAGGCGGTGGTGGTGCAGGCGGTTGCCCATGGATTGCTGGCCCGGGATGAGGCACTGGAACGATATGACCTGACGGATGAGGAGTTCGGTCTGTGGGAAACCGCCATCCGCAGCCATGGTGAGGCTGCCCTTCGGGTGACGAAGATCCAGCAATATCGTCAATTTTAAGTTGTCTTTCTTTCAAATGCTGGCATAGTAATATTTGTTTAATGAGTGGTCTGCAAAGTCGTTCTTATGCGACCTTACGGAGTGTAAAATGCGAGTACTTCTGGTTGAAGACGATCCCGCGACGTCGCGGAGCATCGAGTTGATGCTGACACATGCCAATCTGAACGTCTATTGCACCGATCTGGGCGAAGACGGGATCGATCTGGCGAAACTTTACGATTATGACCTGATCCTGCTGGACCTGAACCTTCCTGACATGAGCGGGCATGAGGTTCTGCGCCAGCTGCGCCTTGCAAGGATCGAGACACCGATCCTGATCCTGTCCGGGTCCGACGACACGGATAACAAGATCCGCGGCTTTGGCTTTGGCGCGGATGACTACATGACCAAACCCTTCCATCGTGAGGAATTGATCGCGCGGATTCACGCGATCATCCGCCGGTCCAAGGGGCATTCGCAATCCATCATCCGCACCGGTCAGGTGAATGTGAATCTGGATGCGAAATCGGTCGATGTGGGGGGCAAGAGCGTGCATCTGACGGGAAAGGAGTATCAGATTCTGGAACTCCTTTCCCTGCGCAAAGGCACGACGCTGACCAAGGAAATGTTCCTCAACCATCTGTACGGCGGGATGGATGAGCCGGAACTGAAGATCATCGACGTCTTCATCTGCAAGCTGCGCAAGAAGCTGGCCGAGGCGACGGGGGGTGACAATTACATCGAAACCGTCTGGGGGCGCGGCTATGTGATGCGCGATCCTGTGCCGGAAGTGGCGCATCGCCGCGTGTCCATCGCGGCGGCAAGCTGAACGGCTGAGGCTGGACTGTCCTGTGGTCGCCCCCTAAACCTTTGGGGGCGATCACGGGGGCTGTCATGGCGGCGGAAATGGATGTCGGGCAATTGAGCGAGGCCGAGGCACGGCAGGAACTGGCGCGGCTGGCCAGTGCAATTGCAGCGGCGAATGAGGCCTATCACAGGCTGGACGCGCCCGAGATTTCGGACGCGGAATATGACGCGCTCAAGCGCCGCAATGCCGAGGTTGAGGAGCGGTTTCCCCATCTGAAGCGGGGCGACAGCCCGTCAGATCAGGTGGGCGCGGCAGTGGCGGACGGGTTCGGCAAGATCCGCCATGAGGTGCGGATGCTGTCGCTGGAGAACGCGTTCGAGACGGATGATGTGGTCGAATTCGACGCGCGGGTGCGCAGCTTTCTGGGCGCCGGGCCGGGGGCTGGGTCAGGCATCGCCTATACGGCGGAGCCGAAGATCGACGGCCTGTCGCTGAGCCTGCGCTATGAGGGCGGTCGGCTGGTACAGGCCGCCACGCGCGGCGATGGCGAGGTGGGCGAGAATGTCACCGACAATGCCCGCACGATTGCCGATATCCCGCAAACGCTGAGCGATGCACCAGCCGTTTTGGAGGTGCGGGGCGAGGTATACATGTCGCATGCCGATTTTGCCGCGCTGAACGCGCGGCAGGCGGCGAAGGGCGACAAGATCTTTGCCAATCCGCGCAACGCAGCGGCGGGGTCGCTGCGGCAGTTGGATGCCACGATCACGGCGGCGCGGCCCCTGCGGTTCTTTGCCTATGCCTGGGGGGCGCTGTCGGCACCTTTGGCGGGTTCGCAATTTGGTGCAATTGAACGGCTTAAGACATTGGGGTTTCAGACAAATCCGCTGACCGTTCTTTGCGCAGGGCCAGAGGAGATGCTGGTCCACTACCGCAAGATTGAGGCGCAGCGGGCGACCTTGGGCTATGACATTGACGGGGTGGTCTACAAGGTGGATGACCTTGCGTTGCAGGCGCGGCTTGGGTTCCGATCGACCACGCCGCGTTGGGCGATTGCGCATAAATTCCCGGCCGAACTGGCCTGGACGCGGCTGGAGGCCATCGACATTCAGGTGGGCCGCACCGGGGCGCTGTCGCCCGTGGCGCGGCTGACGCCGGTCACGGTGGGGGGCGTGGTCGTATCCAACGCCACGTTGCACAACGAGGATTACATCGCCGGGCGGGATTCGCGGGGCGAGGTGATCCGGGGCGGCAAGGATATCCGCGTGGGCGATTGGGTGCAGGTTTACCGCGCCGGGGATGTGATCCCGAAGATTGCAGATGTCGATCTGGCGCAGCGGCCTGCGGGGGCGGTGCCCTATAGCTTCCCTGCGGTTTGCCCGGATTGCGGATCGCCCGCCGTGCGGGAAGAGGGGGATTCCGTGCGCCGCTGCACCGGGGGCCTGATCTGCCCGGCGCAGGCGGTGGAGCGGCTGGTGCATTTCGTGGGTCGTTCGGCGTTCGACATCGAAGGTCTGGGGCGCAAGCAGATTGAGATGTTCTTTGCCGATGACATCCTGCCCGTGCGCGAGCCTGCGGACATCTTTACCCTTGCCGCAAGAGATGCCGCCAACCCGTTGCAGAAGCTGAAGAATCGTGACGGGTTTGGCGACAGATCGGTGACCAATCTTTGGGCCGCGATTGACGAGCGGCGGCGCATTGCGCTGGCGCGGCTGATCTTTGCGCTGGGGATGCGCCATGTGGGCGAGGTCGCGGCGCAGGATCTGGCGCGGCATTATCAAAGCTGGGATGCGCTTGCGGCGGCGGTCGATCTGGCGCGTCCGGCCGCGCTGGCCCATCGCGCAGCGGATGAGGCGGAAGCGGTGGAACGGCAGGCTGCCCTTGCGGAAGGGCGGCGCGTGCGCGCCAAGGAGGCGCGGGACCGTGCGGCCGCCATGCTTGCCGTTCCGGGGGACGCGCAGGTTGCCTGGCAGGAGTTGATCACCGGCGATGGGATCGGGCCGGTGCTGGCGCTGTCGCTGTCGGACACGCTGGCCAACCCGGAGGAGCGGGCGTCGATCGCGCGGCTGGTCGCGCATCTGGAGGTGTTGCCGCCCGAGGCGCGGGCGACGGCCTCGCCCGTGGCGGGGCTGACGGTGGTGTTCACCGGATCGCTGGAGAAGATGACCCGGGCCGAGGCCAAGGCGCGGGCCGAGGCCCTTGGCGCCAAGGTGGCGGGATCGGTCAGCGCCAAGACCGATCTGCTGGTGGCCGGGCCAGGCGCGGGGTCGAAGGCCAAGGATGCCGAACGGCTTGGCGTGAAGATGATCGACGAGGATGGGTGGCTTGCCCTGATCGGGGACGCATGAGCCGCCCGCCCGAACTGTTTCCGCTGTTCGCGGGGTTGGAAACGCTGGAGGGCGTGGGCGAAAAGACTGCCCGCGCCTTTGAAGGGCTGGGGGTGCAGCGGCCCAAGGACCTGCTGTATCTGCTGCCGCATTCCGGGGTGGACCGCGCGCGCAAAGCCAGCGTGCGCGATGTGGTGGCCCCTTGCACCGTGACGGTGGAGGTGGAGGTGGGCGCGCATTTCCCGCCGCGGACCAAGGGCAAGCCCTACCGCGTGATGGTGCGCGATGCAGCGCTGGAATTCATGCTGATCTTCTTTCACGCGCGCGCAGAGTACCTAACAAAGCTGCTGCCCACGGGGCAGAGGCGGCTGATTTCGGGCAAGCTGGAACTGTTCGACGGGATCGCCCAGATGGTGCATCCCGACCATGTGCTGCGGGTAGAGGAAGCGGGGGAGTTGCCGGCATTTGAGCCGGTCTATCCACTGACAGCGGGGGTGACGCAGAAGCTGGTGGCCAAGGCTGTTGCGGGGGCGTTGGCCCGTGCGCCGGATCTGGGGGAATGGATCGACGGTCCGCTTCTGGCGCGCGAGGGCTGGCCCGGTTGGCGCGCGGCGCTGCTGGCGGCGCATGGGCCGCAGGGGGCGGCGGATCTGGCCGCCACCCATCCGGCGCGGCAGCGGCTGGCCTATGATGAACTGCTGGCGCATCAGCTGACGCTGGCCTTGGCACGGGCGACGCTGCGGCGGCAAAAGGGGCTGCCCACAGTGGGGACGGGGGTATTGCAGGCGCAGGTGTTGGCAAGCCTGCCCTATGCGCCCACGGGCGCGCAGACCCGCGCGCTGCGCGAGATTGCGCTGGATATGGAAGCGCCGCTGCGGATGAACCGGCTGTTGCAGGGCGATGTGGGGGCGGGGAAAACGCTGGTGGCCTTCATGGCGCTGCTGATCGCGGTCGAGGCCGGGGGGCAGGGCGCGCTGATGGCCCCGACGGAGATATTGGCGCGGCAGCACCATGAGGGGCTGGCGCCGCTGGCTGCGGCGGCAGGGGTGCGCCTGGAATTGCTGACCGGGCGCGACAAGGGGGGGGAGCGTGTCGCCAAGATGCGCGATCTGGCCGAGGGGCGGATCGGCATTCTGGTGGGCACCCATGCGGTGTTCCAGAAGGATGTGGCCTTTCACGATCTGCGGCTGGCCATTGTGGACGAACAGCACCGCTTTGGCGTGGCGCAGCGGATGGAACTGGGGGCCAAGGGTGTGGCCACCGACACGCTGGTGATGACGGCGACACCGATCCCCCGGTCGCTGGCGCTGGCGAGTTATGGCGACATGGATGTCTCGGTGCTGGATGAAAAGCCGCCGGGGCGAAAGCCCATCCGCACGGCGCTGGTGAGCACGGCGCGGATGGATGAGGTGGTGGCGCATCTGGCGCAAGCCGTGGCCGAGGGGCGGCAGGCCTATTGGGTGTGCCCGCTGGTCGAGGATTCTGAGGTGCTGGATTACGCCAGCGCCGAGGCGCGGTTTCAGCATCTGCGCGCGGCCTTTGGCGATGTGGTGGGCATGGTGCATGGTCAGATGCCCCCCGCCGAAAAGGATGCCGCCATGGCGCGCTTCGTGTCGGGGGTGACCAAGGTTCTGGTGGCGACCACGGTGATCGAGGTGGGGGTGAACGTGCCCAATGCCAGCATCATGGTGATCGAACGGGCCGAGAGTTTCGGTCTGGCACAGTTGCACCAGCTGCGCGGGCGGGTGGGACGCGGGGCGGCGGCATCGACCTGCCTTCTGATGTATCAGGCACCGTTGAGCGAGGGCGGCGAGCGGCGGCTGAAGGTGCTGCGCGACACCGAGGACGGGTTCCGCATCGCCGAAGAGGATCTGGCGATGCGCGGGGCGGGCGATCTGATCGGCACCGCGCAATCGGGGTTGCCCCGGTTCCGCGTGGCCGATCTGGAACGGCAGGGCGCGCTGATGGCGATTGCACAGACGGATGCGCGGCGGCTGTTGGCCGATGACCCGGACCTGAGCACCCCGCGTGGGCGCGCGGCGCGGCTGCTGCTTTGGCTGCTGGATCAGGACCGGGCGATCCGGTTGATTTCGGTCGGATAAGGGCCTTCTTCCCCGAAATCGGCTTGCCGAACTTACGGCCCTGCCACACTTCCAGCACGTCTGAGGGTGGGCGTGTTCCCCCTATGATCTCAAATGTTCTTAAAAAGTTCTTTACAGGCCCGCCGGAATATGAGAACAAATGAGCAACGAAGCATGGAGGTGACGATGTTGACCGAAATCAAGGATATTCTGGCCCGTTCGCGCGCCACGTTGGTGGAAGACACGATTGGTGTCGTGTCGTTGTTCACCCTGCTTTTTGCCTGCCTGCACCTGTTCGGCACGGCCTGACGTTTTCTGCCTGCGCTCCGTTTCCCGGCCGTGCCTGTCCCCAAGCGGCACGCGGATGACAGCCCTGCCATTCGCCACCGGAACGAAACGCCACTGCCGCCGCCGTCGCAAGACGTGCGGCGGTTTTTTCATTCTTGGGGAAAAGCGTCAGCCCGCCGCGCTGGCCTTGGCGGCCTGATCCATCGCGTCCAGCGTCGCATCCAGCGCCAGCAGGATTGAGGCATGGCGATTGGCATAGTCGCGGGCGGGCAAAAGCACCTCGAGCCCGTCAAACGGGGCGTGCGGCACCGGGCCACCGCGTTTGAGCATCGCTTCCAACTCTGTGCGGGCCTGCGCCACCTGTTCACGGGTGCAACCGATCAGCACGCGGCCCGTGACCGAGGCCGAGGCCTGACCCAGGGCACAGGCCTTGACGTCCTGGCCGTAGCTGGCAATGCGGTCGCCCGCCATCGTCAGATCCACGGTCACGGTCGATCCGCAAAGCGGTGAGCGTTTGCGGGCGGTCCCTTCGGGGGCGGGCAGGCGGCCGTGATGCGGGATATCCGCCGCCAATTCGAGGATGCGGCCCGAATAGAGCTTGACCAGATCGCTGTCGCTCATGCCTTTTCCTCCGGCGTTGCATCCCTTAGATAGACCCGTCCACCGCCTCTGCCAAGGAGAAGGCCCGTGAGCTTTGATGCCGCAAGCCTAAAGTATGATGCCAATGGCCTGATCCCCTGTATTGCGCAGGATCATGCGACGGGCGAGGTGTTGATGATGGCCTGGATGAATGCCGATGCCGTGGGGCAGACGCTGGAAACCGGGCGGGTGACCTATTGGAGCCGGTCGCGGGCGGCGTTCTGGGTGAAGGGCGAAACATCGGGCCATGTGCAGCGGCTGGTAGAGTTGCGGGTGGATTGCGACCGGGATTGTCTGCTGGTGCAGGTGGATCAGACGGGGCCCGCCTGCCACACGAACCGGCGGTCGTGCTTTTACACGGCGGTGCGGGACGGGGCAGAGGTGGTGCTGACGGAGCCGATGGAGTGACGGAAGGAAGGGGGCGCTCGCGCCCCCTCTTGGCGCGTGCCGCGCCAATTCACCCCCTGAGGATATTTCAACAGAGAAGAGAGCCGCGGCGGGGGCTAGAGGCCGACCATGCGGCGGATGTCTTGCGGCTTGGCGCCTTCGGCCCGGTATTTCGTGATGGCGCGGGCGTCGTCGCGTTTGGCGAGGCGCTTGCCGTTCTCGTCCCGGATCAGGCGATGGTGGTGGTAGGTGGGGGTGGGCAGGCCGAGGAGGCGCTGCAGGATCACCTGCACCGGGGTGAAATCGAACAGATCTTCGCCCCGGATCACATGGGTGATGCCTTGGTCAGCGTCATCGAAGGCGGAGGCGAGGAAATAGGCGACGATATCCTCTCCTTTGCGGGACAAAACCACGTCGCCGATCAGGGCGAGGGCGGTTTTTTGGTCGATCTGATGGGTGCCTTGATGGGCAGGGCTGGTATCCGTGAAGGTGAGCGGTTCGCCTGAAAGCGCGTCAAATGCCGTTGCGAGGTTCAGGCGCAGGGCATCGCCCGGTTGGCGGCTTTCCATGCTGCGGTGGCGGCAAGTGCCGGGATAGACTTGGAAGGCCACCCCTTCCTGTGGGGCCGACAGCGCGGCGCGAATGTCGGCTCGGGTGCAGGAGCAGGGGTAGAGAAGGCCACGTTCCGCCAGCGGTTTAAGGCGGGCGTTGTATTGTGCGATCTTGTCGGATTGGCGGTGGATCGGGCCATCCCAGGTGAGGCCGAGCCAAATGAGATCATCTGCGATCTGCGCCTCCCATTCCGGGCGGCAGCGGTCCAGATCGGTATCCTCCATCCGCAGCAAGAAGGCACCGTTTGCAGCGCGGGCCATGTCATGCGCGAGAAGGGCGGAATAGGCATGGCCCAGATGCAGCGGCCCGGTGGGCGAAGGGGCAAAGCGGGTGCGCAGCATCATTCGGCGGCGGGTTGGTGTTCCATGGCTGTCTGATCCGCGAGCCAGCGAGTGAAGCTGTCCTTGGCGCGGTCGGTATAGGCCTTGTAGCGGTCTTTGCGGCCTTTGCGCCCGCCCTTGGCATCAATCGGAGGGAAAAGGCCGAAATTCACATTCATCGGCTGGAAGGTCTTGGCATCCGCGCCGCCGGTGATGTGGGTGATCAGCGCGCCCATGGCGGTATCGGGCGGGGGCGGAGGCAGGTGGCGGCCCTGAAGCTCGGCGGCGGCCATGCGGCCAGCGAGCAGGCCCATGGCGGCGGATTCGACATAGCCTTCCACGCCCGTGACCTGCCCGGCAAAGCGCAGGTTGGGGCGGGACTTCAGGCGCATCTGATCATCCAGCAGGGTGGGTGAGTTGATGAAGGTGTTGCGATGGATGCCGCCAAGTCGCGCGAAAGATGCCTCATGCAGACCGGGAATCATTTTGAAAACAGCGGTTTGCGCGCCGTATTTCATCTTCGTCTGGAAGCCCACGATGTTGTAGAGCGTGCCCAGCTTGTTGTCGCGGCGCAGCTGTACCACGGCATAGGGTTTCACGTCGGGGCGGTGCGGGTTTGTCAGCCCCACGGGTTTCATCGGGCCGAAGCGGAGGGTTTCGCGCCCGCGTTCGGCCATCACCTCGATCGGCAGGCAGCCGTCAAAGTAACCTGCCGTCTCGCCTTCGTGGAATTCGGTTTTGTCGGCGGCAAGCAGGGCGTCGATAAAGGCCTCATACTGCGCCTTGTCCATCGGGCAGTTCATATAGGCGGTCTGTTCTTCGGCGGTTTCGCCCTTGTCATAACGCGACTGCATCCAGGCGACCGACATGTCGACGGATTCTGCATAGACGATGGGGGCGATGGCATCGAAGAAGGCGAGGCTGTCGGCCCCGGTGGCCGCGCGGATGCTGTTGGCCAAAGTGGCAGAGGTGAGCGGGCCGGTGGCGATGATCCAATGGCCGGTGCTGGGCAGTTCGGTGATCTCGCCCGGCTCGACCGTGATCAGGGGATGGGCGTGCAGGCGGGCGGTGACGGCCTCGGCAAAGGGATCGCGGTCCACGGCCAAGGCACCGCCTGCGGGCAGGCGGTGGGCGCGGGCGGTTTCCATGATGATGCCGCCAGCCGCGCCCATTTCCCAATGGAGCAGGCCAACGGCATTGCGTTCGTCATCATCGGAACGGAAGGAATTGGAACAGACCATCTCGGCCAGGCTGCCGGTGCGATGGGCGAATGTGCCGACATGGGGGCGCATTTCGTGGATGACCACGCGAATGCCCTGCTGGGCGGCTTGCCAGGCGGCTTCGGCCCCGGCCATGCCACCGCCGATGATGTGGAGTGTGTCTGTCATGGGGTGGATTTAGGCGCAAATGGCGCGGTTGGAAAGGGTGTCGGCGGTGGGCGCCCCTTTTCCAAGCCCTCGCCCCCGAGGTGGGGGAGAGGGGAAGGTCGTTCCCCCGGCACAGGGCCGGGGGTGAAAGGGCATTATGCCTTGTCGACGGCGTAGCGACCGGGGCCGTGGATGGCGAACATCAGAAGACCGCCCGCGATGGCAAGGTTCTTGAGGAACATGGCCATTTGCATCTGGTCTGCCGGGGCGAAGTGGTAGAGCAGGCCTGCGACCACGCAGAAGGCGGCGGTGGCCAATGCGACGATGCGGGTCTGGTAGCCCACGATCAGCAGTGCGCCGACGGCGAGTTCAAAGATCACCGCAGGCCAGGCGAGGAAGGCGGGCAGGCCGCCCGAGGCGAGATAGCCGGAGAAGCCAGCGACATCGCCCAGCTTGCCCAGACCTGCGAGCAGGAAAAGAAGGCCGATCAGTACGCGGCCCACCAGCGGGCCAAAAGTGTTAAGTGCTTGCATCGTTTGGGTTCCTGTCCCTGTGTACCGAATATCCCGGCGCGCGACCTTTGTTCAGGAGCGACCGATTGGCGCAGGCATAGCCCAGCTTTCCGGCGCGCCAAATAGGGCTGGATGCAAGGTGTTTGTGCGCCCATGCACAGGTCAGCGGCGCAGGCGGGCGCGGGTCTCGGCGATGAAGGCGGCAGGATCATCGGGCACGATGCCCAGTTCGGCCAGCTTCAGGAAAAAACCCGGGGCGGGTTGCCCGTTCGCGAGGCGGGCTTCCAGCAGGGCTGCGCGCTGGGGTGCGCCGGTGGCAGCGTCTGTTTCCATCAGCCGCTCAAGGGCGGCAGTCAGTTCCGCAACGCGCCAGCCCAGATCGCGGGCCAGCGCACCGTAGGTTATGGTGTCACCGCTGGCAGCAAGGGCTGCCAGCCGTTCCTCAAGCGTCATCATCGCCCTGTTCGGCGACGCGGGCGACGGAGACGACCTCTTCATCCGTGCCCACGTTGAACACCTTTACGCCACCGGCCGAACGGGAGCGGAAGCTGATCTGGTCGACCGGCACGCGGATGGATTGGCCCGTGGAGGTTGCGAGCATGATCTGATCGGACATTTCCACCGGGAACGATGCCACGAGCTTGCCGCCGCGCATCGCGCCATCCATCGCCTTGACGCCCATGCCGCCGCGGCCCCGGATCGGATAGCCATGGGAGGAGGACAGCTTGCCCGACCCACCCGAGGTGATCGTCAGGATCAGGTCTTCGGCGGCGGACATTTCGGCATAGCGTTCGGGAGACAACTGGCCAGCGGCAACGGTCTCTTCGTCTTCATCGGCCTCGCCCTCATCTTCAACCGCGCCGGCCATCAGGCGACGCTGTTTCAAATAGGCTTCGCGTTCTTCGGGCGTGGCGTCGAAATGGCGGATGATGGCCATGGAGACGACGGTATCGCTTTCACCCAGACGGATGCCGCGCACCCCGGTGGACCCGCGCGATTTGAACACGCGGATATCTGTGGTGGGGAAGCGGATGGCGCGGCCGCCAGCGGTGACCAGCATCACGTCATCGTTTTCATCGGCAATCGCTGCGTTCACAAGGAACACGCCGTCAGGCAGGTTCATCGCGATCTTGCCATTGCGTTTGACATTGGTGAAATCGGACAGGTCGTTCTGGCGCACATCGCCATCAGAGGTGGCAAAGACGATTTGCAGGTTTTCCCATTCTTCTTCCGGCACATCGACAGGCATCAGGGCCGCGATGGAGACACCGGTGGCGATGGGAAGGATGTTGACGATGGCCTTGCCCTTGGCGGTGCGGCCCGCCAGCGGCAGGCGCCATGTCTTCATCTTGTAGACCATGCCGTCGGTGGTGAAGAACAAAAGCGGCGTGTGGGTGTTGGCGACAAACAGGGTGGTGACGACGTCATCTTCTTTCGTCTGCATCGACGAAAGGCCTTTGCCGCCCCGGTTCTGGGACCGGAATTCCACCAACGGCGTGCGCTTGATATAGCCGCCCGAGGTGATGGTGACGACCATATCCTCGCGCTCGATAAGGTCTTCATCCTCCATATCGCCGGACCAGTCCTGAATTTCGGTCCGGCGGGGGACGGCGAAGAGGGCCTTAACCTCGCGCAGTTCATCGGAAATGATGCCCATGATCCGGTCGCGCGAGGACAGGATATCAAGGTAATCCTTGATCTTGGCGGCCAGTTCTTCCAACTCGTCCGTGACTTCCTTGACGCCAAGCGCGGTGAGGCGTTGCAGGCGCAGATCAAGGATGGCGCGGGCCTGCGCCTCGGACAGGTTATAGGTGCCGTCTTCGTTGATCGTATGCGAAGGATCGTCGATCAGGCGGATGTAATCGGCGATGTCATGGGCGGGCCAGCGGCGCGTCATCAGCTTTTCGCGCGCCTCGGCGGCGTCGGCGCTGGCGCGGATGGTGCGGACCACCTCATCGACGTTCGAGACAGCGACGGCCAGACCGCAGAGGATATGGCTGCGTTCGCGGGCCTTGCGCAGTTCGAACGCCGTGCGGCGGGCGACGACCTCTTCGCGGAAGGTGATGAAATGCGTGAGGAAATCGCGCAGGGTGAGTTGTTCGGGGCGACCACCGTTCAGCGCCAGCATGTTGCAACCGAACGAGGTTTGCATCGGCGTGAAACGGTAAAGCTGGTTCAGCACCACATCGGGCGTTGCGTCGCGTTTGAGTTCGATGACCACGCGCACACCGATCCGGTCGGATTCATCGGCGACGTTGGAGATGCCTTCGATTTTCTTGTCGCGGACCATTTCGGCAATGATTTCAATCATCCGCGCCTTGTTCACCTGATAGGGAACCTCGTCGATGATGATGGCGAAACGGTCCTTGCGGATTTCTTCAACCCGCGTCTTGGCCCGGATGATGACGCTGCCGCGCCCTTCCAGATATGCCTTGCGCGCGCCGGACCGGCCGAGGATCACCGCGCCCGTGGGGAAATCGGGGGCGGGGATGATGTCCATCAACGCCTCTGTCGACAGGTCGGGATTGTCGATCAGGGCCAGCGTGCCATCAATCACCTCGCCCAAGTTGTGGGGCGGGATGTTGGTCGCCATGCCGACAGCGATGCCGCCTGCGCCATTGACCAGCATGTTCGGGAAACGGGCGGGAAGGACGGTGGGTTCACGGTCCTTGCCATCGTAGTTGTCCTGAAAATCGACGGTATCCTTGTCGATATCGGCCAGAAGGAAGGCGGCGGGTTTGTCCATCCGCACTTCGGTGTAGCGCATGGCCGCGGCGGCGTCGCCGTCCATGGACCCGAAATTTCCCTGCCCATCCAAGAGCTTGAGCGACATGGAAAAGGGCTGTGCCATGCGGACGAGTGCATCGTAAATCGCGCTATCGCCATGGGGGTGGTATTTCCCCATCGTGTCGCCGACCGGGCGGGCGGATTTGCGATAGGATTTGTCATGGGTGTTGCCGGATTCCTGCATCGCGAACAGGATGCGGCGGTGAACCGGTTTCAGACCGTCGCGCAGATCGGGGATCGCGCGGGAGACGATCACGCTCATGGCGTAATCGAGATAGGCGGTCTTCATCTCTTCGGTGATCGACCGCTGCTGGCCTGTCCAGGTGGACTTTGGCGCGGAATCTTCGGTGTTTTCAGGGGTTTCGGGCGTGTCGTTCACGTGGACCTGAGCCTTCCTGTGGGCATGCTACATCTTGTTGGCGTGGACCTTACACCATCCCGTATCTGGGGTGCAATGCAGGAAGGGCCTGGGTTTTGGCAGCCACGGCGGGAGAGTGACAACATATTGAAATCATTGCCGGAAAATCCGAATCGGTACAGCATTTTACTGGGGGAATAACTTGGAGGTGCGCATGAGCCTGAACCGTGACCGCAGCGAGACCGAGTTGATGCTGAAGGGATATGGCCTGACGACGGCGGAATTCTACTATCGGATGCCGGATTATCGCAATGTTCTCAATACCTTCGTCTGGCAGACCTATGATCTGGCCCCGGATTACCCGGAATTGTTCCGCTTCATCGAGTTCTGGCATGAGCAGATCGAGGGGCCGCTGCATTCGGTGCGGTTCACCCATCGCAAGCTGATCAGCCCCGGCGAGTGGCGCAACGTGGTGGGCGAGTTCCGTTTGCACTGAAATCGGCGTTCAGCGTGTGGTGCAGACGGCTGTGCAGACGGGCGTATGCACGCAGCGAGCGGCGTGTAGATGATCCGGCAAGGGTGCGCGGGAAGGCACCCCCCGGGGCGTTGCCCCGGACCCCAGGGTATTTTTGCCAAGATGAAGCGGCTTGGCCGCTTTTTCGGGGTGTGTCAGGCGGCGCGCAGGAGCATGCCGAACAGGTCGCGCGGATCGTCGGGGTCGGCGATCATGTCGAGGTCTTCGTAGAGGCCTGTCTCTGCCAGTTTGGAGCGGATGTAGTTCAGGGCCGAGAAATCCTCGATCGCGAAGCCGACAGAGTCGAACAGGGTGACTTGGGTCGCATGGGTGCGACCCTGTGTCTGGCCTGCGATGACCTGCCAGAGTTCGGTGACCGGGTGGTCGGGGGCGAGTTGCTGAATTTCACCCTCTACCCGCGTCTGGGGCGGGTATTCGACGAAGATGGACGAGCGGGCGAGGATATCGCGGTGCAGTTCCGTCTTGCCGGGACAATCGCCGCCGACGCCGTTGATATGGACGCCGGAGCCTATCATGTTGTCGGTCAGGATGGTGGCGTTGGTCTTGTCGGCGGTTACAGTGGTGATGATCTGTGCGCCAAGGATCGCCTCTTCCGCGGTGCGGCAGGCGGTGACGGTGAGGCCGCGCCCTTCGAGGTTGCGGGCGCATTTCAGGGTGGCGGCAGGATCTATGTCGTAAAGGCGCACTTCGGTGATCCCGCAGACCGCCTTGAAGGCCAGCGCCTGAAATTCGGCCTGCGCGCCGTTGCCGATGAGCGCCATGGTCGTGGCCCCGCGCGGGGCCAGCCATTTGGCGGCCATCGCGCTGGTGGCGGCAGTCCGCAGGGCAGTGAGGATGGTCATTTCCGAAAGCAGCACCGGATAGCCGGTTTCCACATCGGCCAGCAGGCCGAAGGCGGTGACGGTTTGCAGCCCCCGCTTCATGTTGGACGGGTGACCGTTGACGTATTTGAACCCGTAGGTTTCGCCATCCGAGGTGGGCATGAGTTCGATCACCCCCACATCGGAATGGGAGGCGATGCGGGGGGTTTTGTCAAACTGGCCCCAGCGCAGGAAATCCGCCTCGATCGCGGTGGCGAGGTCGGTCAGCACACGGTCGATCCCGATATGGTGGACGAGTTTCATCATCCGGTCGACCGAGACGAAGGGAACGAGGTTCAGCATCACATGTGCCCCCTGGTCGGGCGGTCGAACACCTTGCGGCCCATGAGGGAGGCGACGAGATCGACCATCAACCGCGCGGTGCGGCCACGTTCATCGAGGAAGGGATTGAGTTCCACAAGGTCGAGCGAGGTGACGAGGGCGGATTCGTGCAGCAGTTCCATCACGAGATGCGCCTCGCGGAAGGTGGTGCCACCGGGGACCGTGGTGCCGACGGCCGGGGCGATGGAGGGGTCGAGGAAATCCACGTCGAGCGAGACATGCAGCATCCCCCCCGCCATGCGGACGCGGTCGAGGAAGGCGCGCAGCGGGGCGACGATGCCCTGTTCATCCAGCACGCGCATGTCGTTGATCGCGATGTCATGGGTGAGCAGCGCAGCATGTTCGGCCGGGTCCACCGAGCGGATGCCGTAAAGGCAGATGTTCTGCGGCGGGATAGGGGCGGGGAAGGGGGGGAAGGCGTCAAACCCGTCGCGCCCGGCGATATAGGCCACGGGTGTGCCATGCAGGTTGCCCGAGGTGGTGGTCATCGGCGTGTGGAAATCGGAATGGGCATCGAGCCAGAGCAGGAACAGGGGGCGGTCCTGCCGTTTGGCAAAGGCCGCAGCACCGGAGACGGTGCCGAGCGCGAGGGAATGATCGCCGCCCAGGATGATGGGCAGGCCGCCCTGTGACAGCGCGTCATCGACGCGGTCAGCGAGGATCTGTGTCCAGCCCAGCGTTTCAGCCAACGAGTGAACGGCGGGGTTGGCGCAGGTGACCGGCTCCAGATCGGGGAGGGCGACATCGCCCCAATCTTCGACCCCGTGACCCAGCATGCGGAGGGAAGGGGCAAGGCCCGCGACGCGATAGGCGGCGGGGCCCATCAGGCAGCCGGGGTAGCGCTGGCCGCTGTCGATGGGTGCGCCGATGAGGATGGTGTTGGGCATGGGACTCTCCTTGACCCACAGGGTCTTTCCGGGTTGCGGTGGAATCCAGCGTTGTTATGGTCAAAGCGGACAAGGTATTGACCATAACGGCGAGGTAATTGGCCATGATGGACGAAACGGATCAGCGATTGGTGGCCGAGTTGCGGCGCGACGGGCGGGCGGCGCTGTCCGATCTGGCCGAACGGCTGGGGCTGAGCCGGGCCACGGTGCGCGCGCGGATGGAGCGGTTGACGGCGCGGGGGGATATCGCGGGGTTCACCGTTCTGACGCGGGGGGATGTGACGCCATCGCCCGTGCGCGGGCTGATGATGATCGGGATCGAGGGGCGCGGCGGCGAGAAGATCATGGCGCGGCTGGGGGGGCTGCCGCAGGTGCAGGCGGTGCATTCGACCAACGGGCGGTGGGATGTGATCGTGGAGTTGGGGACGCAGACGCTGTTGGAATTGGACGAGACGATCCACCGCATCCGGGCGATGGAAGGGGTGACGGTGTCGGAGACGAACCTGTTGTTGTCGACGCGCAAGGCGGGGCGGCGGTAGCGCGCGGGGCTGGCCGCCGGGGGCGCTTCGCCCCCCGGACCCCCAGAGGATATTTGCTGCAGAGAAGATGAGGGGCTTGGCCGGGTTCCGGCAGGGTGGGTCCACGACTGATCAAACCTGCGTATGCGCCTGCGTCAGGGGCGCGCAGGCCATTGGAGCGGGCGCGGAATGCGCCTATTGTCTGCGCCAAAGTATAGGGGAGGCCTGCCGGTGATCGTAGAGCTTGGGCATTTTGCGCTGATCCTGGCGCTGGCGGTGGCGGTGATCCAGTCGATCGTGCCTCTGGTGGGGGCGCAGCGGCGCAATGCGGCCTGGATGGCGGTGGGCGATCCGGCGGCGGTGGCGCAGTTCCTGCTGATCGGCTTTTCCTTTGCCGCGCTGACCTATGCTTTTGTGGTGTCGGATTTTTCGCTGGCGCTGGTGGTGGGCAATTCGCACACGCTAAAGCCCATGCTTTACAAGATCTCGGGCGTCTGGGGGAACCATGAAGGGTCGCTTCTTCTGTGGGTGCTGATCCTGGCGCTGTTCGGGGCCTGTGCGGTGTGGTTCGGGCAGAACCTGCCGCCGCAGTTGAAGGCGCGGGTGCTGGCGGTGCAGGGGATGATCGGGGTGGCGTTCCTGCTGTTCATGCTGCTGACATCGAACCCGTTCCTGCGGCTGGCCGTGCCGCCGCTCGATGGGCAGGATTTGAACCCGCTGTTGCAGGATCCGGGTTTGGCGTTCCATCCGCCGTTCCTGTATCTTGGATATGTCGGGCTTTCGATGTCGTTCAGTTTCGCTGTTGCCGCGCTGATCGAGGGGCGGGTGGATGCGGCCTGGGGGCGCTGGGTGCGTCCCTGGACGCTGGCGGCCTGGGTGTTTTTGACCATTGGGATCGCGCTGGGGTCTTGGTGGGCCTATTATGAGCTTGGCTGGGGCGGGTTCTGGTTCTGGGACCCGGTGGAGAATGCCAGTTTCATGCCCTGGCTGATCGCGGCGGCGCTGTTGCATTCGGCCATCGTGGTGGAGAAACGGGAAAGCCTGAAGGCCTGGACGATCCTGCTGGCGATCCTTGCCTTTGGGTTTTCGCTGATCGGGACGTTCATCGTGCGGTCGGGGGTGATCACATCGGTTCATGCCTTTGCGAATGATCCGGAGCGGGGGATGTTCATCCTGCTGATCCTGGGTGTGTTCATGGGCGGCGCGCTGACACTATTCGCGGCGCGGGCGGGCGCGCTGGAGGCGAAGGGGGTGTTCGGCATGGTCAGCCGCGAAAGCGCGCTGGTAGCCAACAACATCCTGCTGGCGGTATCGGCCTTTGTGGTGTTCTTCGGCACGATCTGGCCGCTGGTGGCGGAACTGGTCTTTGACCGCAAGCTGAGCGTGGGCGAGCCGTTCTTCAACGCGGCCTTTTCACCCTTCGTCGTGGGGTTGGCGATGATCCTGCCCTTTGGCGCGATGATGCCATGGAAGCGGGGCGATGTGGGCCGCGCGATGCGGCCGCTGTGGCCGGTACTGCTGTTGTCTGTGTCGCTGGGGGCGCTTGTCTGGGCGATGCAGACGGGGCGGTCGGCACTGGGGCCGGTGGGCGTGATCCTGGGTGTCTGGGTGCTGGGTGGCGCGCTGGTTGATCTGTGGACGCGGACGGGGCGCGGGGCGCTGTCGGGGCGGTTTTCGCGGCTGGCGCGGTTGCCGCGTGCTGATTGGGGCAAGGCGGTTTCGCATGGCGGGCTGGGTGTCACGATCTTTGCCGTGTCGGCCATGCTGGCCTGGAAGACCGAGGATATCCGCGTGGTGCCGGTGGGGGGCAGCTATGCCCTTGGCCCCTATGAGGTGACGCTGGTCGACGTGCGCGAGGTGGAGGGGCCGAATTACCAATCCACCATGGCCGAGATGCGGGTGACGCGGGACGGCGCAGATGTGACGACGCTGTTCCCGGAGAAGCGCGTCTATCCAGTGGCCGGGATGCCCACGACCGAAGCAGCAATCGACTATGGCTTTTTGCGCGATATCTATCTGGTGATCGGCGATCCGCAGGACAATGGCGGCTGGGCGGTGCGGTCCTATATCGAGCCCTTTGCCAACTGGCTGTGGGCAGGGTGTCTGCTGATGGCGCTGGGCGGTGTGCTGAGCCTGACGGACCGGCGCTATCGCGTGGCGGCAGGGGCGCGGCGTGCGCCTGCGGCAACCGGGGTGCCTGCGGAATGAGCGGCGGCTGGTTTGGCGTGCTGAAGCCCGCGCTGCTGGCGCTGGCCTTGCTGGCCGCGCCGCCGGTGATGGCGGTGCAGCCCGATGAGATGCTGGCCGATCCGGCGCTGGAGGCACGGGCGCGGGTGCTGTCCAAGGGGTTGCGTTGTCTGGTGTGCCGCAACGAGAACATTGATGACAGCGATGCGCAACTGGCGCGCGACCTGCGCATCCTGCTGCGCGAGCGGCTGGTGGCGGGTGACACGGATGCCGAAGCGGTGGCCTTTCTGGTGGACCGCTATGGGGAATATGTGCTGCTGAACCCGCCTGCGACGGGGGCGAATATCCTGTTGTGGATCGCGGGGCCGGTGATGCTGCTGGCCGGGGCGGGGATTGCCTTTGCCACCTTCCGGCGGCGGGGAACGGCGGTGGCAGAGGGGCTGAACGCCGAAGAAGCGGCGCGGGTCGCCGAGATTATGAAAGAGTGACGCGCCGTCGCGCTTTTGCTTTGCCCTGAGCCGCCGTTAGGCTGGCGGCAACAGGGAGGCGCGACATGGGCTATGAGACGATCACCGTGACAGAGGCGGGCGGGGTGGCGACCATCACCCTGAACCGGGCCGAGGTGATGAATGCGCTGTCTTCGCGGCTGAGGGGGGAGTTGCTGGCGGCGATCCGGGCGGCATCCCTTAGCGCGCGCTGTATCGTGCTGACGGGGGCAGGGCGGGCCTTCTGTTCCGGGCAGGATTTGCAGGATGCGATGGCGCTGGGGCAGACCGATCTGGGCCGCATTCTGGCCGAGGAATATGAACCCTTGCTAAAGGCGATCTATGATTGCCCGGTGCCTACGATTGCCGCAGTCAATGGGGCGGCGGCGGGGGCGGGGGCCAATCTGGCGCTTGCCTGTGATGTGGTCATCGCCTGCGAGAGCGCGAGTTTCATTCAGGCTTTCACGCGGATCGGGCTGATCCCGGATGCGGGCGGCACCTATTGGTTGCCGCGGCAGGTGGGGATGGCGCGGGCGATGGGGGCGGCGTTGTTTGCCGAGAAGATCACCGCGCGGCAGGCGGTGGATTGGGGGATGATCTGGGAGGCGGTGCCAGATGAGGCCTTTGCCGCCCATGTGGCGGCGCGCGCCGGGGCGCTGGCGGCTGGGCCGACAGTCGCCTATCGGCTGGTGAAAGAGGCGCTGCGGGCGTCACCGGCGAACGGGCTGGAGGCGCAACTGGCGCTGGAGGCGCGGTTGCAGAGCGAGGCCGGGGCGACCGCGGATTTCCGCGAAGGGGTGGCGGCGTTTCTGGAAAAACGCCCGGCGCGGTTTCGCGGGGTGTGACGCGAGGGCGGAATTTGACGCAAATTCCGCGACGGACTCGCGCGCAGAAACCTGCTGCCTGACGGCAAAACGGGGCTTCCGATCAGGTTGGGATTGCAGCGCAGCCGCACCGGAATTTGTGTCAAATTCCGGTGCGATTTTTGCGTCAAAAATCGCGTCAGGCCCCGCGCGACAGGGCCGCAACGCCCGTGCGGGCGATTTCGCGCAGGCCCAGCGGGCGCATCAGCTCGGCGAAGGCGTCGATCTTTTCGGGGGTACCCGTCATTTCGAAAATGAAGCTTTCCAGCGTGGAATCCACCACATTGGCGCGGAAGATTTCGGCCAGACGCAGCGCCTCGATCCGGGCTTCGCCCTTGCCGGCCACCTTGAACAGCGCAAGTTCGCGCTGCACGGCGGGGCCTTCGGCCGTAAGGTCATGTACTTCATAGACCGAAACGATGCGGCCAAGCTGCGCCTCGATCTGGTCGATCACGGCGGGGGTGCCCGAGGTGACGATGGTGATGCGCGACCGGTGGCCGGTGTGATCCACCTCGGCCACGGTGAGGCTGTCGATGTTGTAGCCGCGCCCGGCAAACAGGCCGATCACGCGGGCGAGGACGCCGGGTTCGTTTTCGACGATGACCGCGAGGGTATGGCTTTCGATCACGGTGCTGTTGTGATCGCGCAGGTCATAGGCGGAATGGCTGGTTGAGCCTTTTCTTATGTTCAGAGGTGGCATCGGTGATCTCCGGAGTTGAGTCAAAGCGCGGGCAGGCGCCATTTCGGAAGCTGGGCTGCCCAGTCGAAGAGTTTTTCGTAAAGCTCGCCAAGCCGCTTTACCTTGCCTGCCGCTGTGAAAAGCGCGGAAGGGGTATCGCAGCACAGTTGCGGCTGGCCTGCCCAATGCATGACCCCCGCAATCTTGTGCGTATTGCCGCCAAAGGCGACAAAGGGGGTCCGTGCACGCAGGGCCGCCATCATGCCATGGAAGCGCCCTGTCACGAAAACGGGATGGCGTTTGACAGTGGCCAGCGTGTCCGACCAGTTCAGTTTGCGCATGTCGAGCAACGGCAATTTTGATCTGGAGCCGCCGTTCAGGATGACGAAACACCCGAACTCCGCCGCGTAGAGATCGGTGATCAGGGTGCGATCATCCTTTGGAAGGTCGGGGATCGTTATCGGATATTGCAGGCTCAGGTCAGGAAGCAAGGTGGCGGTGACGCCGTGCTTTTGGTCAAGCTCCCGCAGGCTGAGCGTTTCGCGGACCGTGAAATGGTCAAGCCGGCGAAGCACGTCGTCATGATCGGTCGACATGTCCTGCCAGGATGTATTGATCAAGGCGGTCCATTTTCCGCGCCGCTGGCCTTCGGCCAGAATGTCGAGCAGGTGCCGCGGGCGGGATTTGTTGTGGTGGAGTGTGCCTTCGCCGTTCACGATGATGGCGTCGGCTTCGCTGATTGCGTCGATCTCGATCCGTGCGGGATCGCTTTCGACAAGCAGGCTGTGGCCTGCGGCGACAATCTCGGACCGGATCACCTCGGACACGGCCCAGCTGCCGCCGTGATAGGCCCGGCAATCATTGGCGAAGTAAATCTTCATCGCGCACCATCCAGGATCAGATCGGCGATGCGGTCGGTGGCGGGGCCGGGGCGAAGGTTGTCGTGCAGAACAGAGAGCTGATACATCTTTTGCAGCGGCGTCGGTGCCAGCATGGACTGCAGGACGGCGGAGGCATCGCTGTCGGGCCGGATCTGCCAGGCGGGATGCAGAAAAGCGGTGTCGTCATCATAGCTGAGATGGGCGACAGGCAGGCCCTGAGCCATCGCTTCGATTGAAAGCGTCGATGCTGTGGTGATCACGGCGCGGCTTTCGCGCAGGTCCTGCTCCAGAGCTGCGGTGGATTGGGGCAGGGACCGGATACGATCGACCATGTCTTGTCCCAGCGTGTCGGCGAAAAGTTCGACCGCGCAAAGGCCATCCGGTTTGAGACCGCGCCCGAAGCGGAAGCGCAGCCGATGGCCGCTTGCCGCCAGCGTTGTCATGGTGCGGTCGAGCAGCCGATAGAAGGCCACAAGCTGCGCCTGCGAATACCCCGGCTTGTTGGCCGTTGCGATCAGGATGTCGCCCGTGCCCGGAAAGCGTTCTGCATCGCCCAAGGTGATGCGCGAACTGCCCGTGACATGGATCCGATCCGGGGCAACACCCATGGCCCGCAGCATCCGGGCCGACGCATCGCCAAACACGGCAATCCTGTCGCTGGCCAGGGGCCGATAGCGCGCGGTGCCATCGGCGAAAACAACGCTGGAATGCTGATATTCGATGATCCCGTCCTGCAAGGTGAGCGTCGGAACCTTTCCGCGCAGGTCATTCAGGATGCCGAGGATGGAGGTGACACAGGAATGAAACGTGACCAGACAACGTGCCTGCCGCAGCGCATCGGTTGCCTTGACCGCATCACTGGTGTGGACAAGGCGCACGGACGCGCCCCGCGCATGCAGGGCATCGGCGATCTCGTCGGTGTAGTGACGAAAGGCCGTCATCGCCAGAAAGACGACGGCCCCCTGCAGCTGTTCGACAGGATCCCCGGCCTTCCAGAATACGGTCGAGGGTGCGGGCGATGTCGGTTGGTCCGGCACTGTAACACTGGTCCCCTGAACATCGCCCGTATGATGATGGTTCACACCAGCACCGCCCCCTTGGCACCGATCACGCCCTGGGTATCGGCTTCGCCCAGCAGCATTTCGTTATGCGGCTTGCCCGACGGGATCATGGGGAAGCAGTTTTCGTGCTTTTCCACGAGGCAATCAAAGATCACCGGGCCGTCATAGCGCAGCATGTCCATGATCGCGTCATCAAGATCGGCGGGATCAGAACATTTGATGCCCTTGCAACCGAATGCTTCGGCCAGTTTCACGAAATCGGGGAGGCTTTCGCTCCAGCTGTGCGAATAGCGTTCGCCGTGCAGCAGTTCCTGCCACTGGCGCACCATGCCGAGCCGTTCGTTGTTCAGGATGAACTGCTTGACCGGGGCGCGGAACTGGATCGCGGTGCCCATTTCCTGCATGTTCATCAGCCAGGATGCTTCGCCCGCAACGTTGATGACGAGCGCGTCGGGATGGGCGATCTGAACGCCGATGGAGGCAGGCAGACCATAGCCCATGGTGCCAAGGCCACCCGATGTCATCCAGCGGTTGGGATCTTCAAAGCCAAGGAATTGCGCGGCCCACATCTGATGCTGGCCCACTTCGGTGGTGATGTAACGATCCATGCCTTTGGTCAGCGCCTCAAGCCGCTGGAGCGCGTGCTGGGGTTTGATGACCTTTGTGCTGTTCTTGAAGGACAGGCAGTTCACCGCCCGCCATTCGTTGATCTGCTTCCACCATTTGTCGAGGCCTGCGCGGTTGGTCTTGCTGCCGCGCGCCTTCCAGATGCGGAGCACCTCTTCCAGCACAAGGGTGATGTCGCCAAGGATCGGCACGTCGACGCGGATCACCTTGTTGATGGAGGACGGGTCGATGTCGATGTGGGCCTTGCGGGAATTGGGCGAGAAATCCTTGACGCGGCCGGTGATGCGGTCGTCGAAGCGGGCGCCAACGTTGATCATCAGATCGCAGCCATGCATGGCGAGGTTGGCCTCATAAAGACCATGCATCCCCAGCATCCCCAGCCAGTTCTTGCCCGAGGCCGGATAGGCACCCAGCCCCATCAGCGTGGAGGTGACGGGGAAATCCGTGGCGGCGGTCAGTTCGCGCAGCAACTGGCTGGCCTTGGGGCCGGAATTGATGACGCCGCCGCCGGTGTAGAGGATCGGGCGTTCGGCGGTTTCCATCATTTCCACAAGGCGGGTGATCGCCTCGGTGTCGCCCTGCACGCGGGGCTGATAATGCGACACCTTGGTCTTTTCGCGCGGCGTGTATTCGGCGGTGGCGAATTGCACATCCTTGGGGATGTCGATCAGCACCGGGCCGGGGCGGCCCGAGGTGGCCACATGGAAGGCCTGATGGATGGTTTCCGACAGCTTCGCCGTGTCTTTCACCAGCCAGTTATGTTTCGTGCAGGGGCGGGTGATGCCGACGGTGTCGGCCTCTTGGAACCCGTCGGTGCCAATCATGAAGGTGGGAACCTGACCCGTCAGCACCACCAGAGGGATGGAATCCATCAGCGCGTCGACAAGGCCGGTCACGGCATTGGTGGCACCGGGGCCAGAGGTGACCAGCACGACGCCCGGCTTGCCGGTCGAACGGGCATAGCCTTCGGCCATGTGGACAGCGCCCTGTTCGTGGCGCACGAGGATGTGGCGGATATCATTCTGCTGAAAGATTTCGTCATAGATCGGCAGCACGGCCCCGCCGGGATAGCCGAACACGACCTCGACCCCCTGATCCTTCAGGGCCTGCACCACCATTCTTGCGCCGCTCATCTGCTTGGTCATCGTCATCCATCCTTGTTCGGGCCACTGCCCCGTCATCGCGCAACAAAAAGCCCCCGGTTTTCGATCCGGGGGCGCATGGGAGCCATATGGCCAGCGTTACCGCCCCATGCGCCATCGTCCTACGTCTACGAGAATGCCGGACATATCCGTTCCTCTTGTTACCGCGGCGGACACTATGGCGGGCGGAATGGGGCGTCAACCGCAAAAACAGGCTTAAAGTGTCGCAGGGAGGTGAAAAATTGCACTATTCTTTCCCATTGCTGCCAATTCGCGCAACTTTTGAAAAGGTGGGGTGAGTTTCGGCATAAACCGCGCAAAGATTGTGGATCGCACTTGAAAAGAGAAGCGGACTGAACAACTACTCATTGTATGGCCGCGTCAGACGGCCAGCGTACTCGGGGGGAAGGAATTGCAGGGTCTTTTGACGCTCGCGTCCGGCATTGACCGGATGAACAAGTTCTTTGGAATCGTGGCGTCGATCATGGTGGCATCGGCCTGTCTGATCAGCGCGCTGAATGCGATTTCGCGCTATGCATTCGATATCTCTTCCAACGCGTTCCTTGAGATCCAGTGGCAGATGTATGCCGCAACCTTTCTTCTTGGCGCGCCCTGGGTGTTCAAGCTGAATGAACATGTGCGCGTCGATCTGCTTTACAGCATCTATCAGCCGCGCACGAAGCTGTGGGTCGATGTATTCGGGCTGCTGTTCTTTCTGTTTCCGGTCTGCTTCATCATGCTTGAGATGGCCTTCCCCTGGGCCTGGAATGCCATGGTGGCGGGCGAGATTTCGGCCAATGCGGGGGGGCTGCCCGTGTGGCCGGTCAAGCTGCTCTTGCCGCTGGGGTTCACGCTGCTGCTGTTGCAGGGCGTGGCCGAACTGATCCGGCGCGTGGCTGCCTTGCGCGGCGAAATTGCGCTGGACCTCAGCTACGAAAAACCTCTGCAATGACCGGAAAGGCCGCGCATGCTTGAATACGGTTTCCTCGCCCCGGCGATGTTCGCGGGCCTGATCTGCTTTCTGTTGGTTGGTTTTCCGGTGGCCTTCTCGCTGGCAGCCCTTGGCCTTTCCTTTGGGTTCATCGCGATTGAGGTGGGATATTTCGGGCTGCCGTTCCTGCAGGCGCTGCCGGCGCGGGTGTTCGGCATCATGTCGAACGATCTGCTGCTGGCCATCCCGTTCTTTACCTTCATGGGGGTCGTGCTGGAGAAATCGGGTCTGGCCGAGGACCTGATGGAAGGGTTTGGCCAGTTGTTCGGGCCGATCCCGGGCGGCATCGCCTATGCGGTGATCTTTGTGGGCGCAATTCTGGGGGCCATCACCGGGACGGTGGCGGCATCCGTCATCGCCATCGGGATGATCTCGATCCCGATCATGTTGAAATACGGCTATGACATGAAGATCGGCACCGGGGTGATCGCGGCCTCTGGCACGATCACGCAGGTGATCCCGCCGTCGCTCGTGCTGATCGTTCTGGCCTTCCAGCTGGGCGTGCCGGTGGGCGATATGTATCTGGGCGCCATCGGGCCTTCGATCGCGCAAGTGCTGCTGTTCACGGGTTTCATCCTGCTGGTGTCGATCCTGAGCCCGCACAAGGTGCCCGCGCTGCCGCCCGAGGCGCGCACGCTGTCGGGCCGCGCGCTGGCGTCAAAGCTGGCTTGGGGGATGGTGCCGTCGCTGGTGCTGATTTTCCTGGTGCTGGGCACGATCTTCATGGGGCTGGCCACGCCGACCGAGGCGGGTGCGATGGGATCGGTGGGCGCGGTGCTGCTGGCCAAGTCGCATGGGCGCTTCAGCTGGCGGATGGTCTGGGAGGCGTCTGACGGCACGATGCGGATCACGGCGATGGTGATCTTCATCCTTGTGGGTGCCACAGTGTTCAGTCTGGTGTTTCAGGGCGTGAACGGGGGCAAGTGGATCGAGCATCTGCTGAGCCACATTCCCGGCGGGCGGCTTGGTTTCCTAATCTTCGTCAACGTGTTCATCTTCTTCATCGCCTTCTTCCTCGACTTCTTCGAGATCGTCTTCATCATCATCCCGCTCTTGATTCCGACGGCGATCGCACTGGACATCGATCTGGTTTGGCTGGGTGTGCTGATCTGCGTGAACATGCAGACGGCGTTTATGCATCCGCCCTTTGGATTTGCGCTGTTCTACCTGCGCGGGATCGCCCCGCCCGAGGTGAAAAGCCGGGACATCTATCTGGGGTCGATACCGTTCATCATCTTGCAGTTGATTCTGGTGGCGTTGATCATCACCTTCCCGGGGATCGTTGACGGGCTGATCACTGAGGAAGTGCTGCTGGATGATGCGGCGATTGATCTGCAACTGGACGCGCTGCCGATGCCCGGTCTTGAGGCACCCGCGCTTGACCTTGACCTTTCGCCGGCACCCGCGCCGGCGGGCGACTGAACGTACTGATCCGAAAACTCAAAGGGAGGCCTAAATGAAAAGACGCAATTTCCTGTCCACCGCAGCAGTGGGGACAATCGCAGCCGGTCTGGCGGCACCTGCCATCGCGCAGACGGCGCCGAAGGTAAGCTGGCGCCTGACCTCGGGCTTCCCGAAGGCGCTGGATACCATCTATGGCGCGGCGGAAGACTTTGCCAAATACGTGAGCGATGCGACCGACGGCAACTTCCAGATCCAGTCCTTCCCGGCGGGCGAGATCGTTCCTATGCCCGAGGCAGCCGATGCCGTCGGGTCGGGCACCGTCGAGATGACTCATACCGCCAGCTACTACTACTGGGGCAAGGACCCGACCTATGCGCTGGGCACGGCTGTTCCCTTCGGGCTGAACGTGCGCGGCTTGAACGCGTGGAACTATGACGGCGGTGGCATCGACATGATGAACACCTTCTATGCCAAGCAGAACCTGATCGGCTTCCCCGGTGGCAATACCGGCTGCCAGATGGGCGGCTGGTGGCGCAAGGAGATCAACTCGCTGGCCGATCTTCAGGGTGTGAAGATGCGCATCGGCGGCATGGGCGGCAAGGTGATGGAAGCGCTGGGCGTCGTGCCGCAGCAGATCCCGGGCGGCGAGATCTATCCGTCGCTGGAACGCGGCACGATCGATGCGGCGGAATGGGTCGGCCCCTATGACGACGAAAAGCTGGGCCTCAACAAGGTGGCGCCGTTCTATTACTATCCGGGGTTCTGGGAAGGCGGCGCGATGCTGCATTTCATGATCAACCTGGGCAAGTGGAACGAGCTGACCCCGGCCTATCAGGCCATCGTCAAATCGGCTGCGGCACAGGCCAACGCAACCATGCTGGCCAAGTATGACTATCGCAACCCGGCTGCGCTGCGCAGCCTGATCGCGGGCGGCGCGCAGCTGAAGCCCTATCCGGATGACGTGCTGATGAAGGCCTTCGAAGAGGCGAACAAGCTTTACGCCACGCTGTCGGCCGAGAATGCGGACTTCAAGACGATCTATGACGCGCAGACCGCCTATCGCAACGAAGCGAACCTGTGGAACCAAGTGGCGGAATACACATTCGACACGTTCATGATCCGCAACCGCCCGCGCGGCTGATCGCGCAGGCAGATGAAAACCGGGGGGGCCGCACTGCGATGGTGCGGCCCTTCTTAACAAAAGGGATGTTTCCATGAAGCTTTACTATTCGCCCGGGGCCTGTTCGCTGGCCTCGCATATCGTTCTGGCCGAAAGCGGGGCTGACTATTCCGTAGAGCGGGCCGATATCCGCGCCAAGAAGACGGAAAGCGGTGGCGATTTCACTGCCATCAGCCCGCGCGGGGCGGTGCCGGTGCTGGTGCTTGAGGATGGCGAAGTGCTGACCGAGGGCGTGGCGATCATGCAGTTTGTGGCCGACAGCGTGACGCCGGGCAAGCTGCCCGCCGCAGGCACGCTGGCGCGGGCGCGGCTGCAAGAAGCGCTGAACTTTGTATCGACCGAAGTGCACAAGACCTATTCTCCTTTTTTCCGGGGGCTGGAGGGCGCAGTGAAAGAGGCGCAGCTGGCGCTGCTGAATAACCGTCTGGCGCTGGTGGAGGCACGGCTTGCCGATGGGCGCGACTATCTGCTGGGCGCGGATTTCACCCCGGCGGATGCCTATCTGTTCACCGTCACCAACTGGTCCAAGGGGATTGGGCATGACCTTTCCGCCTTCCCGAAGCTGGAGGCGGTGCGCGCGCGGATTGCGGCGCGCCCTGCGGTGCAGGCGGCGATGACGGCGGAAGGTCTGCTGAAGTAAGGCTGCAACTTTTGGAAACGCAAAAGGCCCGCGCCGATGGCGCGGGCCTTTCTTATGGCGTCAGGCTTTTCTCAGATCAGCGCGACGTAACCGGCATAGGCGGCCAGCAGCACAGCGCCCGCGATGCGGGGCAGGCCACCGAGGATAAAGGCCAGAACCGTGAGGCCGATTGCAGCCCCGGCGACCCAAGGCATGTCGACCGATGCAAAGCGCGGATCGGCAGGGATCGGAGCAATTAGGGCGGTAGTGCCCAGAATGCCGAAGATGTTGAAGATGTTCGATCCGACGATATTGCCGACAGCAATCTCGGTCTGCTTGCGGATGGCGGCGATGACCGAGGTTGCCAGTTCGGGCAGCGAGGTGCCGACGGCGACGATGGTGAGGCCGATGACCGCCTCAGATATGCCGAAGGCACGGGCGAGTTCGGTGGAGCTGTCCACCAGAAGCCGCGCACCGATGACCAGCACGACCAGACCGCCCAGCGTCATGGCCCAGGCCTTCCACTGGGGGATGTCGCCTGCGTTGGCCTCTTCCGGTTCCACTTTGCCGGTGGTGAAGGCAACGATCAGGAAGATCAGCAGGCCGCCGATCAGCAGGGCACCGTCAAGGCGCGTGACATCGCCATCCAGCAGCATCACCCAGATCACCGCCGTGGCCAGCAGCATGAAGCCCAGATCGCGCCACAGCTTGCGCACGGGAATGATCAGCGGGGCGATCAGCGCCGAGATGCCAAGGATCAAGAGGATATTGGCGATGTTCGATCCCAGCACGTTGCCGATGGCAATGGCGGGCTGTCCGGCCATGGCGGCCTGAACAGAGACGAGCATTTCCGGGGCCGAGGTGCCGAAACCCACGATGGTAAGGCCGATCACCATGGGCGACAGGCGGAAGTGCTTGGCGATGGCTGTCGCCCCGCGCACCAGATATTCGCCGCCAAAGAACAGGGCGACGAGGCCCAGTGCGAAGAGAAGATACGTCATCATAACCCCAAGTCAGTTTACCATGTTGCGCCCCACATCGTGTCTGGATCGGGAAGGACAAGAGGGGGCGGGTGAAAAAGCGCAGAAAGCGCGGGTTTTGCACGGCCCCCGTGGCGAGGCAGTCACGCCTTTGTGTGTTCGATCAGATCCCAGCGGTTGCCAAAGGGATCGCGCCAGACGGCGACGATGCCATAGGGTTCATGGCGGGGGGCCTCTTCGAACACCACGCCATGTGCCAGCATGCGGGCATGATCGCGGGCGAAATCGTCGGTTTCCAGAAACAGCCAGACGCGGCCTGCGCCCTGCATCCCGATTGCGGCCTGCTGATCCGGCCCTTCGGCGCGGGCAAGTATCAAGCGGCAGCCGCCGCCGGGCGGTTCCACGGTGACCCAGCGCTTGTGGCCCTGATCCAGATCGGCGGTCAGGCGAAAGCCAAGGGCGGTGACGAAAAAGGCGATGGCGCTGTCATAGTCCGGCACGATCAGCGACACGCCTGCAAGGCGGCTTTGCGCCATGGATCAGGCGTCGCGCGGGGTGCGGGTTTCGGGCAGCGAGATGCGGGCCACCTGTTCGGCAATGGGATCGACCGACAGGGGGTGCAGTTCGGCTTTGTGATCGGCCGGATCGCCAATGTCATGCCAGCGGCCGCCCTTGTAAATCTCCAGCGCGTTGAACCCCGCCTTGTAGCCCATCTTGCGCGACCCCGGCACCCAATAGCCGAGATAGACGTAAGGCAGCCCCGCCTCGCGCGCGATGTCGATGTGATCGAGGATCAGATAGGTGCCCAGCGACAGATCGGCGAGATCGGGGTCATAGAAGCTGTAGACCATCGACAACCCGTCATCGAACACATCCGTCAGGCAGACAGCGGCGAGGGGGCGGCCCGTTTCACCCGGACCGGGGGGGCGGGAATATTCGATGACACGGGATTTGATCGGCGTCTCTTCGATCATGGCCGCGAATTCGAAGATATCCATGTCGGCCATACCGCCATCGGCATGGCGGGTGTCGAGATAGCGGCGGAAGAGCGAGAACTGATCTTCGGTCGCCCAGGGCGAGGTGGCGTTGCGGCGCAGGTCTTCGCATTTCTTCAGCACCCGGCGCTGGGTGCGGCGGGGCGAGAAATCGGCCACCCGGATGCGCGCCGAGAGGCAGGCCGAACATTCCGCGCAGGACGGGCGGTAGAGCACGTTCTGGCTGCGCCGAAAGCCCTGCTTGGACAGGGTATCGTTCAGCTTTTGCGCATGTTCCCCTTGCAGGGCGGTAAACAGCTTCCGTTCCATCCGGCCATCCAGATAGGGGCAGGGCTGCGGAGCCGTCACATAGAACTGGGGCGCGATGGGAAGGGTGTGGCGCATCTTCGGATGATCATGGAAACCATCACAACCCTAGCAAGGGCGATGCCTGCCGCCAAGCCGGGAATCCGGCATCATCCGGGCCTTTTCAGCCGATTGTCGGGGAATTCCAAGGCCCGCCTCGGCGGTGAGGTCACCGGTGGCGGGCTTGGGAGCTTTGCGGGCGGTGCGAGAGACTCAGGCCGCGCGGTTGATCGCGACAGTGCCCAGAACCATGTCGGTCAGACCTTGGCCCCGGCGGCTGATCATCATCAGCGCGACAGACAGGATTTGCGGCAGCACGAAGGCCATGGACAGCGAATAGCCCAGCGTGTGCAGGAAGGCGGTGGCGGCATCGAAACGCTGCCCATAGCGATCAAGCAACTGGATCGACATCAGCCGCATGCCCCAGGTGGCGGAATTGCCCGACAGGGTGACCCAGCGATAGAGAAAGCCCACGGCGAGCCAGACCAGCGGCAGGATGAACAGCGCGGTCAGCGCGGTGACTAGGGCCACCAGCGCCACAATCAGCGTGACGAAGATGGTGTCGACAATCCAGGCGATGCCGCGCTTGAAGGCCACGCCGCTGTAGAATTCGGCATGGCGGTCGGGGTCGGGCTGGGCGTTGATCAGGCTGTCGGACATCATGTGCGGGGTTCCGTGGCAGATGGGGAAGAGGTGGCCCTTGCGGGCCACCGGTTCAAGTGTTTGGGCCGGTCACGCGTCGGCGGGCGGCGGGATGTCGGCAACCGGGCGCGGACTGCGGGCGCGGTCATCCATGAAGGCGTCGAATTCCTGCTTGTCCTTGGCTTCGCGCAGACGGTTCAGGAAGCCCTCAAAGGCGGCTTGCTCTTCTTCGAGGCGGCGCAGGGTTTCGGCCTTGTAGGCATCGAAGGCGCTGTTGCCCGAAGAGGAGTAGACACGATGCGCGCCCCATTCGGCACGGTTGGACTTGCGGCAGGACGATCCGAACATGGTTTTGCTCCAGCGGTTGGTCATGGTCATATAGGCGACGAGGGCGAGGCCCACGGGCCAGAAGAAGATGAAGCCCAGCACCATGGCGGTGATCCAGGCCTTGCGGCCATGGCCATCAAGCCAGGCCTCGGCGCGGCGCGGCCAGGACAGGAGGCCGCCCGGAACGCGGGGGGCGGCGGAGGGAAAGCTGTTCATCGGCGGTCTCCGGTTGAAGGTTGATGTGAATGTCTTTCACATTGGGGAAGATGAGGGGGAAAGGGGCCGCGTTCAAGAGGGCATGTTAAAATAATTCACATCGCATTCCGGCGGGGCTGGCGGTGATCTTGCGGCGCGCGGGCAGGGCCCGCGCAAGGCTGTTCTCCCCACCCGCGCCATGCGGCGCGTGCGGGGCCCCGGGAAGGGGCGTTCCGCCCCCTCTTGGCGCATGCGCGCCAATTCACCCCCTGAGGGTATTTGGGGCCAAGATGAAGAGGCTGGGCAGTGCGCTCTATGCGGTAAACGGGGCGAGGGTGGCGCCGGTGAGGCGGTACAGGTCGGCGGGGGCGATGGGGAAGATGTGGCGCGGCGTGCCAGCGGCGGCCCAGAGGAGGGGGAACTCCATCAGGCGGGGATCGAGCCAGGTCGGCAGTGGTGTCAGATGGCCGACCGGGGCCACGCCGCCGATGGCAAAGCCCGTAATCCGGCGGACGGCGTCAATTTCGGCGCGGGCGAGAGCTTCGCCCGCCAGAGTGGCGGCGCGCGTGGGGTCCACCTGATTGCCGCCTGCGGTGAGGAAGAGGAAAAGTCGCCCGCTGTTGGCCCCGGCGAAAAGGATGGATTTCACGATTTGGTCGAGGGCGACCCCGGCGGCTGTCGCGGCCTGCTGGGCGGTGCGGGTTTCGGACGGCATTTCCAGCGGCGTGATGGTCAGGCCTGCGGTCTGCAAGGCGGCGGTGACACGGGCGAGGCTTTTGCTCATCGGGGGCGTCCTGACTGGGGTGGGAGGGGTGTAGCGCGCGCGGGAGGTCTGGGGCAAGATGGGGGTAGCTTTGCCTGCGTTGACCCCGTATCGCGGGCGGCGCATGGTGGCGGCATGACCCGTGATCCTGCACCTGCTGCCTTTGCCGCCCGTCTGCGCCGTTCGCCAATTGCCTTTGACGCCGAGGCGGGGCGGGATGCGGCGCGCGCTTTTGCCGACCTGCCGCCCGAGGTGGCGGGGCTGATCGGGGGGACGGCGGGATGCAGCCCCTATCTGAAGGGACTGATGACGCGCGAGGCGGCGTGGCTGCGCGCGGCACTGGCCGAGGCACCAGAAACGGTGCTGGCGGACCTGCTGGCCGCCCCGGAAGCCGCGCTGGAGGCCGGGGCAGAGGCGCTGGGCGAGGCGTTGCGGACGGCCAAGCGCCGCGTGGCACTGCTGGCGGCGCTGTGCGATCTGGGCGGGGTCTGGACGCTGGAGGCGGTGACCGGCGCGCTGACCGGGCTGGCGGATCGGGCGGTGGATCTGTCCATCCGGGCCTTTGTGGCCGAGGAGATCCGGCGTGGCAAGTTGCCCGGCGCGGTGGCGGAGGATGCGGCGACCGGGGCGGGGATGGTTGCGCTGGCCATGGGGAAGATGGGGGCGGGGGAGCTTAACTATTCCTCGGACATCGACCTGATCTGCCTGTTCGACGAGACGCGCTATGGCGATGCGGCGCAAGAGGCGCGGGCGGCGTTCATCCGGGTGACGCGCAAGATGGCGGCGCTGCTGAGCGATCTGACGGCGGGGGGCTATGTGTTCCGCACCGATCTGCGGCTGCGGCCCGATGCGGCGGTGACGCCGGTTTGCATATCAATGGCGGCAGCAGAGAGTTACTATGAAAGCGTGGGCCGGACCTGGGAGCGGGCGGCCTATATCAAGGCGCGGCCCTGTGGGGGCGATCTTGTGGCAGGGGAGCGGTTCCTTAAGGCGCTGACGCCCTTTGTCTGGCGCAAGCATCTGGATTACGCGGCCATTCAGGATGCGCATGACATGCGGCTGCGGATCCGCGAACATCGGCAGTTGAACCGGCCCCTGACGGTGGAGGGGCACAACATGAAGCTGGGGCAGGGGGGGATACGGGAGATCGAGTTCTTTACCCAGACCCGCCAGCTGATTGCGGGGGGGCGCGATCCGGACCTGCGGGACAGAACGACAGTGGGAAGTTTGGCGGCGCTGGCGGCAAAGGGCTGGATCCCTGCCGAGGTGGCCGATGACCTGACCGCGCTTTACCGCGCACATCGCGAGGTGGAGCATCGGTTGCAGATGGTGGGTGACGCGCAGACCCATGACATGCCGGTGACGGCGGAAGGTGTGGCGCGGATCGCGGCCTTTTGCGGGCAGGAGGAGGCGGCGTTCCGGGCGGACCTGCTGGACCGGTTGGCGCGGACGGATGGGCTGACCGAGGGGTTCTTTGCCCCCGGTGAGGTGGAAGCGCTGCCTGCGCTGTCAGACAGCGCGCGGGCGATTGTCGAGGGGTGGTCGCACTATCCGGCGCTGCGGTCGGAGCGGGCGCAGGGCATCTTTCGCCGCTTGCGACCGGTGCTGCTGAAACGACTGATGCGGGCGGCGAACCCGGATGAGGCGCTGGTGGCGCTGGACGGGTTTCTGGCGGGGTTGCCGGCCGGGGTGCAGTTGTTTTCGCTGTTCGAGGCCAATCCGGCGCTGATTGATCTGATCATCGACGTGGCCGGCACCTCGCCCGCGCTGGCGCGGTATCTGTCGCGCAATGCGGGCGTGCTGGATGCGGTCATTGGCGGGTCGTTCTTTGCGCCTTGGCCGGGGGTGGAGCCGCTGGCCGAAGCGCTGGGCAGGGCCATGGCCGAGACCGGGGATTACGAGCGCAAGCTGGATGCGGCGCGGCGGGTGATGAAGGAATGGCATTTCCGGGTGGGGGTGCATCATCTGCGCGGGCTGGTTGATGCCTTTGAGGCGGCCAAGCATTATGCCGATCTGGCGGATGCGGTGATTGCCGCACTGTGGCCGGTGGTCTGTGCCGAGTTTACGCGCAAGCATGGGCCGCTGCCGGGGCGGGGGGCGGTGGTGATCGGGATGGGGTCGCTGGGGGCGGCGCGGTTGAATGCGGGGTCCGACCTTGACCTGATCGTGATCTATGATGCCGAAGGGGTAGAGACATCCGACGGGCCCCGCCCGCTGGCGACGCGGGCCTATTATGCGCGGCTGACACAGGCGCTGGTCACGGCTCTGACGGCGCAGATGCCGGAGGGGCGGCTTTACGAGGTGGACATGCGGCTGCGCCCAAGCGGGCGCGGGGGGCCGGTGGCGACCTCGATCCAGTCTTTCACCAGCTATCAGGAGACGGAGGCCTGGACCTGGGAACATCTGGCGCTGACACGGGCGCGGCCCTTGGTGGGCGCGGCGGTGCTTATGGCCGAGGTCGAGGCGTTCCGGCGCGATCTGCTGCTGGCCAAGGGCAAGGGGGCCGGGGTGCGCAAGGAGGTGGCCGAGATGCGGGCACGGCTGGCGGTGGCCAAGCCCGCGCGCGGGCAGTGGGAGGCCAAGAACGGACCCGGGCGGTTGATGGACATCGAATTGCTGGCCGAGATGGCGGCTTTGCTGACCGGATCGCCTGCGCGCGGGGTGGAACGGCAGATCGAGGCGGGGCGAAAGGGCGGTATTCTGTCGGATTCCGACGCGACAGGCCTGCTGGAGGCCTACAGGTTGATGTGGCGTTTGCAGGCGGGGACACGGCTGATCACGGACGGGGCGCTGGATCCGGCGAAGCTGGGTGAAGGGGCCTGTGCCTTTTTGCTGCGCGAGACGGGCGAGACATCGGCAGTGGCGCTGTCGGACCGGCTGGAGGCGGTGGCGGGGCTTGCCGAAGCGGTGATTGTGACCCAGATGCCGAAAGGCGCGCAGGGGGCGGGGCATGGGGAGACGGGCAGTGCTGTTGAGTGAGGCGGACCCCAAGGGGTTGGTGCGGGAAAGCTATCGGATTGACGGGATCACGGCGGGGGAATGCCGGTCGATCTTTGTTGATTGGGCGCTGAGCCTGCCGGTGGATGCGCCGATCAAGGATGCCGTGCGCACCCTGATGGCAGAATATGCGCTGGGCGCGCCGGATCATCCGATGTCGGCGGTGCTGAAGGACGGGCTGATGACGCCGGACGCACCCAAGCGGCGCGGCGGGCGCGCGGCGCGGGTGGGCGGCGCGTAAGCGATTTTTGACGCAAAAATCGCGCCGAAATCTGACGCAGATTTCGGATACCGTCAGTCGTTCAGAGAGAGAAGGTTTTTCGGATCGCGTTGGTCCGGGTGCACAAAATTCTGCGTCAGAATTTTGCGCGATTTTTGCGTCAAAAATCGCCTAGCCGCGCGCGGCGGCCTCGAGCGCGGGGCCGTCGAGTTTGACCATATCCATCATCGCTTCGGTCACACGGGCGGCCTGTGCGGCGTCGCCTGTCTGCATCAGGCGGATCAGGCTGCGCGGGATGATCTGCCAGCTGACGCCAAAGCGATCCACCAGCCAGCCGCAGCGCTGGGCGGTGCCGCCCTGCAACAGCGCGTGCCAAAGGAGATCGACCTCGGACTGGGTATCGAGATGCACTTCGATCGAGGCAGCGGGGGTGAGGCGGTAATGCGCACCGCCATTGAGGAAGCTGTAGCGGTGACCAAGGAGCGAGAGATGGACAAGGAAGACCCCCTCGGCCCCGCGGCGGGGAAAGGTCTGGATGATCTTGGACCCCGGCAGCAGCGTGACATAGCACGACGCTGCCTCTTCGGCCTGATCGTCGAACCAGAGGCAGGTCTGGATGCTGGGCCCTGTCATCGTGTTCCCCCCCGAGATGCGCGACACAGTCACTTTGCGCCCTTGGGGGGAGTCGGGCAAGTCTGCAATCAGGCGCGCAAGGCGCGCGCCTCGGCGGCGAGACGGGTGATGGCAGCCCAGTCGCCCGCGGCCATCGCCTCTTTCGGGGCGACCCAGGAGCCGCCGACGCAGAGGATGTTCTTCAGTGACAGGTAATCTGACGCGTTCTTCAGGCTGATGCCCCCGGTGGGGCAGAATTTTACCTGCGGGATGGGCGATCCGATGGATTTGAGGAAGGCCGCGCCGCCCGACTGTTCGGCGGGAAAGAATTTCTGCACCGTATAGCCGCGTTCCAAGAGGACCATGATTTCGGTGGCGGTGACGGCGCCGGGGAGAAGGGGAAGGCCTTCATCCTCGCAGGCCTTGATCAGCGCATCCGTGGCACCGGGCGAGACGCCGAAGGTGGCACCCGCCTTTTTGGCGGCTTTCACATCGGCGGGTGTCAGCAGGGTGCCTGCGCCGACCATGCCGCCTTCGACATCGGCCATGGCGCGGATCGCATCGAGCGCGACTGGGGTGCGCAGCGTGACCTCCAGCGCGGGCAGTCCGCCTGCGACCAGCGCGCGGGCGAGGGGTGCGGCATGGGCCAGATCGTCGATCACCAGAACCGGGACGACGGGGGCAAGCTGGCAGACCTTGAGGCTGGCGGCGGATTGTTCGGCGGGGGTCATGGGCAGGGTCCTTGGTCGGTCGTTTGGCGGAGAGACCCGGGGGCTTTGCGCCCCCGGACCCCCGCAGGATATTTCAGCAGAGAAGATACAGGTGGGCAATCATACGACGACTGCGCCACCTGTTTCGGCGGGGCCGACAGTGCGGCGGAAGGCTTCGAACAATTCGCGCCCGATGCCGAAGCTGTTGGCGGAGAGATCGGCGGTGATCGGGGTCCGCCTGTCGAAATCCGTGACGAGGACCGTCAGGGTGCCGGCATCGGCATCCAGACGGATGATGTCGCCGTCGCGCAGTTTGGCGAGCGGGCCGCCGGTTGCGGCTTCGGGCGAGACATGGATGGCGGCGGGCACCTTGCCCGATGCGCCCGACATGCGGCCATCGGTGACCAGTGCCACGCGCAGGCCGCGATCCTGCAGGACCGAGAGCGTGGGGGTGAGCGAGTGCAGTTCCGGCATCCCGTTGGCCTGCGGGCCCTGGAAGCGGACGACGACGACGCAGTCGGAGGTGAACTCGCCACGCTTGAAGGCGGCCTTCACATCGTTCTGATCGTGGAAGATGCGGGCGGGGGCTTCGATGACGTGGCGATCGGGCGCGACGGAGGAGACCTTGATCACACCGCGGCCTAGATTGCCCGTCAGCTGCTTCAGCCCGCCCGAGGGTTGGAAAGGATCGGTGGCGGGGCGCAGGATCCTGTCATTCAGGGTGGCGTTGGCGCCGTCTTCCCAGGCGAGCTTGCCATCCTTGAGCTTGGGTTCCTGCCGGTAGAGCGACAGGCCGTCGCCTGCCACCGTCTTGGCATCGGGATGCAGTAGGCCTGCGTCAAGAAGCTGGCCGATCATGTAGGACAGCCCGCCCGCCGCGTGGAAATGGTTCACATCGGCCAGACCGTTGGGATAGACCTTGGCCATCAGCGGGACGGCTTCGGAAATATCGGCGAAGTCTTGCAGGTCGAGGATCACGCCCGAGGCGCGGGCCATGGCAGGCAGGTGCAGCACAAGGTTGGTGGAGCCGCCCGTCGCCATCAGGCCCACGAGGCCGTTCACATAGGCGCGTTCATCGAGGATTTCGCCTGCAGGGCGGAAATCATTGCCGAGCGCGGTGATCTGGGCCACCCGTTCCACCGCCGCCGTTGTCAGCGCCTCACGCAGGGGGGTGCCGGGGTTGACGAAAGAGGCACCCGGCAGGTGCAGGCCCATGAATTCCATCAGCATCTGGTTGGTATTGGCTGTACCGTAGAAGGTGCAGGTGCCGGGGCCGTGATAGGAGGCCATTTCCGCCGCCATCAGCTGATCACGGCCAATTTCGCCCGCCGCATAGGCGTTGCGGACGCGGGATTTTTCGTCATTGGGCAGGCCCGATGTCATGGGGCCGGCAGGGACAAAGATCGCAGGCACATGGCCGAAGGTAGAGGCGGCGATGATCAGGCCGGGAACGATCTTGTCGCAGACGCCCAGATAGAGCGCCGCGTCAAAGGTGTTGTGCGACATGGCCACGCCAGCCGCCAGCGCAATCACGTCGCGGGAAAAGAGCGAGAGTTCCATCCCTGGTTGGCCCTGCGTCACGCCATCGCACATGGCGGGAACGCCGCCCGCCACCTGCGCCGTGGCGCCTGCCTTGCGGGCGGCCGCGCGGATCAGGGTGGGGTAGGTTTCAAACGGCTGATGGGCCGAGAGCATATCGTTATACGCAGTGACGATGCCGATATTCGGGGCGCGGCCGGCGGCAAGCGCAGCCTTGTCATCGCCCATCGCGGCATAGGCATGGGCCTGATTTCCGCAGGCCAGATGCCCGCGCGCGGGGCCGTCCGTCGCGGCCTTGGCCAGCCGTTCCAGATAGAGGCCGCGGCTATCGGCCGAGCGGGCGCGAATGCGATCCGTGACGCGGGCAATGGTGGGGTGCAGCGACATGGGCGACTCCTCTGGCGGTGGTTGGCGGCAGGTTAGCAGATTCTGTTAGCGCTAACAACAGCCTCCGGCCAAGGCGGATAAGGGCAGTGGCGGGGCGGTCTTTGGGGCTGCTTTAAGCGGCTTATTGCCCAACCGTACAAGAACGTTGCCGATTTGGCGATTATCGCACGGATTGTTTCCGGAACGGAGCTAAATCCCTGAAAAGTTCTGCCGTTAACCAAATTTGGCCACATTCGATTCGCATACCTCCCTCCCATGTAATGGGCAGGAGCCCGGAGGTATGGACATGAATGGTATCACGAAATTCGTCGCTCTTGGCTTTGCGCTGGTGCTGTCGGCCTGTGTAAGCAGCGAACCGGCCAGCCGCAACGCATCGAATGATGGGCTGACCCTGGCGTCACGCGGCGCGGAAACCCCGCTGCGCGGTGCGCCGCGTGTGGTGGCCCCGCTTTACACGGTCACGGATGTGCAGATCGCGGTGCCGCGGGCGCTGCAGGTGTCCGAGGCCAACGGCTATTATCCGATGGCAGATATCGTCTGGCGCGGTGATCCGATGGGCGACCGCCATCAGCAGATCGCGTCCATCTTCCAGGCTGCGGCAGACCGCGCGACCGCCACCATGGCCGGGCCGCGTCAGGCCGTGCTGTCGTTGGAGATCGTGCGCTTTCACGGCGTGACGGAAAAGACCCGCTACACGATTGGCGGCACGCATAACATGGTCTTCGATCTGACCGTGCGCGATGCCGCGACCGGTGCCGTGATCGACGGGCCGCGCCGTGTGGTGGCCGATGCCAAGGCGGCAGGCGGCCAGGCCGCGATTGCCGAGGAGCAGGCGGGCCGGACGCAGAAGGTTGTGGTGACCGAAAAGCTGGTGGAAACGTTGCGGCGGGAACTCTCCGGCGCGGTGACCGATCCGGCGCTGGTGGCACGCGCCACGCAGAACCCGGGCGCGCCGGTGCTGGTCGCGCGCTGAGCCTTTCCCATTCGGGCAGGAACAGGTAAGGGGAGGACATGATGTCCTCCCCTTCTTCCATTTCCGATGATGAGCCGCCTCTGTCGGGGCTTCCTGTGGTGCGGCTGCGGCCCAAGGCCGAGGCGCGGGCGATCCGCCATGGCTTCCCTTGGGTCTATGCCGATGAACTGGTGATGGATCGCCGGACGGGGAATATCCCGCCCGGTGCGCTGGCCGTTATGGAAGACGGCGAGCGGCGGGTGCTGGGTCTGGTCACGGTCAACGTGAAATCCAAGATCGTGGCGCGGATGCTGGACCGTGATCCGGCGGCTGTGATTGATGAGGCGTGGTTTGCCGCACGTCTGGCCCGCGCGCTGGAATTGCGGGAACGGCTTTATGACGCGCCCTTCTACCGGCTGGTCCATGCCGAGGCGGACGGATTGCCTGGCGTTGTGATCGACCGGTTCGGCGATCTGGCTGTGGTGCAGCCCAATGCCGCCTGGGCCGAGATGCTGATCACGCCGCTGGTGGCGGCCTTGCAGGCAGTGACCGGGGTTTCCACCGTGGTCAAGAACGGCACGGGCCGGTCACGCGGGCTGGAGGGGTTGGTTGAAGAAACCGTCGTTCTGGCGGGCGCGGTGGATGGGCCTGTGGCAGTGCCGATGAACGGGGCCACCTATATGGCCGATGTGACCGGCGGGCAGAAAACGGGGCTGTTCTTTGACCAGCGTCCGAACCATGCCTTTGCCGCCGGGCTGGCGCGCGGGGCGCGGGTGCTGGATGTGTTCACCCATGTGGGGGGCTTTGCCCTTGCCGCGCTGGCCGGAGGCGCGGAAAGCGCGCTGGCGGTTGATGCCTCTGCGCCGGCGCTTGCGCTGGCCGATGAGGGCGCGCGGGCTTCGGGTGTGGCGGAGCGGTTCAGCACGCGGCAGGGCGATGCCTTTGCGGTGCTGGAGGCGCTGGGGGGCGAGGGCGCACGGTTTGATCTGGTGATCTGCGATCCGCCCGCATTTGCGCCGGCAAAGCCCGCACTGGAGGCGGGGTTGCGCGCCTATGAACGCATTGCGCGGCTGGCGGCACCTTTGGTGGCGCCGGGTGGCTATCTGGTGCTGTGTTCCTGTTCCCATGCGGTCGATCTGCAATCCTTCCGCAACGCTTCGGCGCGCGGGATCGGGCGCGGGGGGCGGCGCGGGCAGTTGCTGCACACGGGTGTTGCCGGGGCGGATCATCCGATGCTGCCGCAATTGGCGGAAAGCGGATACCTGAAATCGCTGTTCTTCCGTCTGGATTGATGCGCGCGGTTCTGGATGCCTGCGTTCTGTTTCCGCCCGTGCTGCGCGATCTGCTGCTGGGGATGGCCGAGGCGGGGCTGTTCGAACCGAAATGGTCAGAACGTATTCTTGAGGAATGGGCACGGGCCACGGTGAAGCTGGGGCCGGGGGCCGAGGCGCAGGCACGCGGCACGGCAGCGCTGATGCGCGCGGCCTTTCCCCGCGCGATGCAGGCCGCCGCGCCGGGGGTGGAGGCGCGGCTGGTGCTGCCAGACCCCAACGATACCCATGTGCTGGCGGTGGCGGTGGCGAGCAGCGCCGATGCCATCATCACGTTCAACGCGGTGGATTTCCCCCGCCATGTGCTGGCGGGCGAAGGCGTGGCGCGGCGCGATCCGGACGGGTTCCTGTGGGAATTGTGGTCGGGCGAGCCGACAAAGGCGGGCGCGGTGATTGCGCATGTGCATCGGCGGGCCGAGGAAATGGCGGGGGGGCCTGTCTCGCTCAAGGCGCTGCTCAAACGCGCGAGCCTGCCGCGCCTTGCCAAGGCCGTTACTCAGGACGGCAGTCGGGCCGGTTGAAGCCAGCGGCGTTCGTTCGCCTCGATCTGGGCGATGCGGTCGGCGCTGGAGGGGTGCGACAAAAGCCATGCAGGCATTTCGCCGCGATTTCCTTTGGTCATGCTGTCAAGCTTGCGGAAAAGCGCCTTCTGCGGCTCGGTCCCGATGCCGGATTTCAGGAGGAGGGCCGTGGCGTAGGCGTCTGCCTCATATTCATCGCGTTGCGACAGGCGGGCGGCCAGCGCACCGGACATCAGCCGCGCGATCCAGATGCCGATGAAAGGCAGAAAGCGGTTGAGCACCGCCGACAGCACCACGAACACCGCATTCTGACCAGTAAAGTCGATCATGCGGCGTTTGGTATGCCCAAGGGCCACATGGCCCAGTTCATGCGCGATGACGGCGGCAAGCTCTTCTGCTGTCACCTCACCCCGCATTTTTCGATTGAGAAAGCCGCGCGTCAAAAAGATGCGCCCGTCCGGGGCGGCAAGGCCGTTCACGGGCTCCACCTCGAACACATGCACGGGGATCGATGGGATGTTGAGAGCTGCTGCCATCCGGTCTGCCAGCCGGGTGATGGCAGGGTCGGTCAGGGGGCGGGATTGTTCGTCCAGCATCTTTCCCGTCCGCCAGACGGAAAAGCGGTACATCACCAGCGCGTAGCCGATGGCGAGAAGGGTGGGGATGAGAAGCGCTGCCATGCGTCAGGATATGGGAAGAAATCCGGCAAGGGGAAGGGGGGCGGTCAACTGCGCGGGTCACGATCCCGACGGTGGTTGTCCGCAACGCCGCTGGGACCGTTGTCTTCGGCGGGGGGTGGTGTGTCGGCGCGGTCATCTTCGGGCCCGGTATCGCCGTTGCGGCCCAGCATCTGCCAGAGGATCATGGTCACGATACCCGCCGCGATGGCGGCAACGAGGTTTGCCAGAACGGACCCCAAAGCCTCCAGATCGCCGGAAAAGCTGTAGCCAAGGCCGATATAGATCGACACCCAGACGCTGGCCCCGGCCGAGGCGGGCAGGGTGAAGCCCAGCCAGTTGATCCGCGCCGCCCCGGCCGCAAAATTCATGTAGGGCGACAGGGGCGAGGCCAGCCAGCGCGACAGAAAGATCGCGGGCAGACGGCGCTTGCCAAGCCAAGCCACCGCCCGTTTGACAAGGGCAGCACCGCGCCGACGCCGGGACAGCCGCACCATGACGCGGGGCCCAAGGCCACGCCCGATCCAGTAACCGCATTGATCGCCCAGCAAAGCCCCCGCAATGGCCCCGATCCACAAGGGCAGCGCGTTCAGATCGCCCGCCGCCGCAAAGGCCCCGGCGGCCAGCATCACCAAAGAGGCAGGCACCGGCAAAGCAAGACAGGCGAGGAAATTCGCAAGCGCCAGCAGGATTGCGCCCCATTCCGGCACAAGGGTAAGCAGGGTCTCGGTCATTCCGCCGCATCCAATGCGTCGATCGCCTCTTGCACCGGGGCGATCAGGTCGGTGACCGGGACACCCTGTTCCCGCGCAATGGTGTAAAGCGGCTGGCGCAGATCATCCTTGTCGACGGTCGACAGCAGGACCGCCAGATCCTCGCGGTCCAGCCCGTAGGTGCGGGCGATGTAGCGTGGGGTCATCCATCCTGCGATGGGTTTTTCGGAGCGATAGTTCAGCGTCACCGCAAAAAGGACCGCCCGCCCGCCAAAGAACAGCGTGGCCGCCAGCGCCAGCCCGAAGGCGAGCGTCAGTGCAGGGCTTTTGCGCCAGAACCGCCGGATCATCTGAGTTCCTTTATCCCCCGCGCGATGCCATCCAGTGTCATCGGAACCATGCGGTTTGAAAAGATGTCACGGATCAGGCGGGTGGATTGGGTGTAACCCCAATGCGCCTCGGGCAGGGGATTGATCCAGATGTGGCGGGGCCATTGCGCGCAGGCGCGGTTCAGCCAGACCTGGCCTGCTTCGGCGTTCCAATGTTCGTTCGCGCCGCCGGGATGCAGGATTTCATAGGGCGACATGCTGGCATCGCCCACGAAAATGCATTTCCAATCCGGGCCATAGGTGCGCAACAGGTCCATCGTCGGGGTCTGGTCATCCCAACGGCGGCGGTTGTCGCGCCAGACGCCCTCATACAAACAGTTGTGAAAGTAGAAGGGGGCGAGGTGTTTGAATTCCGACTTGGCGGCGGAAAACAGCTCCTCCATCACCTTGACGTAAGGGTCCATCGACCCGCCGATATCCAGAAACAGCAGAACCTTCACCGCGTTGCGCCGTTCGGGGCGGGTCTGCACATCCAGCCAGCCGTGATCGGCGGTGGCGCGGATGGTGCCTTCCAGATCCAGTTCCTGTTCCGCCCCGTCACGCGCCCAGCGGCGCAGGCGGCGCAGCGCCACCTTGATGTTGCGGGTGCCCAGTTCGACCGAATCGTCGAGATTGCGGAACTCGCGCTTGTCCCAGACCTTGACCGCGCGCTGGTGGCGGCTTTGGTCCTGCCCGATGCGCACGCCTTCGGGGTTGTAGCCATAGGCGCCGAACGGGCTGGTCCCGGCAGTGCCCACCCATTTCGACCCACCCTGATGGCGGCCCTTCTGTTCCTCCAGCCGCTTGCGCAGCGTGTCCATCAATTTGTCGAACCCGCCCAAGGCCGCGACCTGTGCGCGTTCCTCGGGCGTCAGGTGGCGCTCGGCCAGTTTCTCCAGCCAGTCGCGGGGCAGGTCGATGGCATCCAGCACCTGATCGGGGGTGATCGCCTCAAGGCCGTTGAAGGCGGCGGCGAAGGCGCGGTCGAACCTGTCAAGGTGGCGTTCATCCTTGACCATCACCACGCGGGCAAGGTGATAAAAGCCGTCGACGTCATAGGTTACAAGGCCCGCCACCATGCCTTCCAGAAAGGCCAGGTATTCACGCAGCGAGACCGGCACGCCTTCCTGCCGCAGCTTCTGGAAGAAGGGCAGGAACATGCCGCGCCCTTAGACCATGCGGTCGATGAACAGCGTCAGAAACAGACCGACCAGAGCGAAGGCGATCCCGTAGCCCGCGCCGTATTGCAGCGCGTCCAGCCGCTTGCCACCCGATTTCAGCGCTTTGCGCGCGCCGATGGCAGCGCCCAGAATCAACCCCGCGATCACGATCATGCCTGCCTAGCCCCCGTCTTTTTATGGCCGGGGGGCAGGAAGGCCCGCCCGTCTCAGCCGCTTCGGCCGGATGCTGCCAGACCTGCGATATCGGATTGCCGCGCGCGGACCATCGCATCCGTGCCGAACCCATAACGCGCCCAGCCCAGACTGTCGAGACGGGCCTCCCGGGCCAGATCATCGCGGCCGATGGAGCCATATGCCTCGGACCGGATCATCAGAAGGGTGGCCAGCAGGGCGGCATTTTCGGCCCGGCGCACCACCGGGATGGCGCGGTCAGTCAGGGCCAGCGCCTCAGGGAAGCGTCCTTCGGCGAGGGCAAAGGCGGCAAGCTGCATGTCGACATGGGCTGAGCGGACCTCGCCCCCCGGCATACGCTGCCAGATGCGCTGCGCTTCGGTAAAGGCGCGGCTGGCGGCGGCGATGTCGCTGCCCACCTGCGCGCGGCCAAGCGCGAACCAGGAAAAGGCCAGACGGTTGTCCTGCCAGCCCTGTGCGCGGGCGATGGACAGCATCCGTTCTGCCGCCTTGCGCCGCGCGGCATCCGATCCGCGCGGGCCGATGGCGGCTTCGACCGCCTCGATCCAGACGCGGGGGGCCATTTGGGTGTTGCCAGCGGTGGGGCGGCCTTCGCCTGCCGGGTTGAGACGCGCCAGAATTGCGGGCAGACGGGCGGCCACTTCGTTGCGGGTCATGCCGGATTGCAGGGCGGGGTCGTAATGCACGCGCAGAACCAGCATATCGAAGCCGGTCAGGACCGTGTGAAAGTTGTCGTCGTTGAACACGCTGTCGGGCAGGCGGTACAGATCGTTCAGCGGGCCGATGGCCTGCGCCAGTTCTTCATGCAGGCAATCCCGCACTTCCTGCGGCGAGGTGTCGGAGGGCATGATGATCCCCACCGTATCGCGCTGGGTCACGGTGGCCCAATCGGTAAGTCCGGCGCTGCGGGCGGTGCGATATTCGGCAAAGGACGACACGCGCGGCACGACGAAACAGGCGGCCGACGGCACGAGACGCCGCATCGCGGCACGGGGCTGGAAATCAATGGTGATCGAGGCGCGGCTGCCCGGCGCGGCGGGGCGCACGTCCAGCCCGGCCTCGGCCCGCAGGCGGGCCATGACGCGCGACAGATCGGGATGGGCGGTGGCGGGCACATCGCCCGTCATGGCCACGGTGATCGGCCCTTCGAACCGGGTCAGCGCCGGAAGGGCGCGCCCGCTTTCCATCAGGAATTCCAGATCGAGAATGTCGCGCGCGATATCAGCGTTGCTGCGCGAAGCTGCGGGAGCGGGTTGCGCCGCAAAGCCCTGCAACGGCGGAAGCGAGGCCCCGGCCATCGACGGGGCAGCCCGGTTCATGGCCACTTGCGCAACGGGTGCGGGTGAACAGGCGGAAACGATCAGTGAGAGGGCCGCGACGGCCAAAGAAATACGCATGAGTGGCAGCTCTGCTTTCATTCTGAACCAAGGGTCTTGCGACCCGACCAACACCGGAACCCGCCCGCAGGGCCGCAGTTCCGTCACCCCAGACAAGGTGACGCCCCCGCGTCACCAGACCGGAACCGTTCCGACAGACGACCTTGGCCGCATCCTGCAAGAGCAATGCCAGACCCGCGCAGCGCGGGAAAAAGGGCAGGCTTTTGCCAAGGGACGCAGACACGCAGACCACCATCAACACCAGGAACGGATGCCCCCAAGAAGATGTCCGTCAGTGTCGTTATGAGGGCGTTGACGTGTCAATTCCGGGAAAAGTGCAAGACCACGGCCCGACTACGGATCGCGCCCATGCAGGCGGAAGACACCGCATCTGTGCAGGGTGTTCACGGAACATTTCAAAACATGTCAAAATCACGGCGACGCGTGATCACTTTGTGGCAAAACTGCGGCCAAGTTGCGGCAATTTCTGGCGATTCGGCCTAACGCTTGGTTCGTCCCATGAACGCAAGTCTTTCGAAAAGGTGAACGTCCTGCTCGTTCTTCAAAAGTGCGCCATGCAGACGCGGGAGCGCCGGCCCACCTTCGCGCTTCAGGTCTTCGGGTGACAGATCTTCGGCCAGCAAGAGGCGCAGCCAATCCAGCACTTCGGAGGTGGAGGGTTTCTTCTTCAGCCCCGGTACTTCGCGCAGTTCGTAGAACTGGGTCAGCGCGGCGGTCAGCAGGGCGGGTTTGATGCCGGGAAAATGCACATCCACGATGGCGCGCATCGTGTCGATGTCGGGGAAGCGGATATAGTGAAAGAAGCAGCGCCGCAGGAACGCGTCGGGCAATTCTTTTTCATTGTTGGACGTGATGATGACCACGGGGCGATGGGTGGCGCGGACGGTTTCGCCTGTCTCGTAGACGTGGAATTCCATCCGGTCGAGTTCCTGCAACAGATCGTTGGGAAATTCGATATCGGCCTTGTCCACCTCATCGATCAGCAAGACCACGCGGGAGGGGGCCTCAAACGCCTGCCACAGCTTGCCCTTGCGGATGTAGTTGCGCACGTCGTTCACGCGCGCATCGCCCAGCTGGCTGTCGCGCAGGCGGCTGACGGCATCGTATTCGTACAGGCCTTGCTGCGCCTTGGTGGTGGATTTCACATGCCATTCGATCAGCGGCATCCCCAAGGCCTGTGCCACCTGCCGCGCCAGTTCCGTTTTCCCGGTGCCGGGTTCGCCCTTGACCAGAAGCGGGCGTTGCAGCGTGACGGCTGCGTTGACCGCGAGGGTCAGATCATCGGTCGCGACATAGCCAGAGGTAGAAGAGAATTTCATGGGATCTCGCGCAGGGAGGGGGCGGGCAGGGGTGGACCCTATCGCCCCGGTAATTCCGTCGCAACTGCTAGTGACAATCCTTTGGCGATGGTCTAGATGCACGGCCAACAGGAGCGCGCCATGCAAGCAGACCCCCTGTCGGCGCGGTCCGACCAGACGGAGACAGCAGTGATGAAGCCCGAAGTGTTTCTTCCCGACGATTATCGCCCGGCCGAGGACGAGCCGTTCATGAATGACCGGCAGCTGGAATATTTCCGGCGCAAGCTGCTCAACTGGAAGGCCGAGCTTCTGTCGCAATCGGCGGAAACCATCGACAACCTTCAGGATTCGGCGCGCAACGTGCCCGATATCGCCGACCGTGCCAGCGAAGAAACGGATCGCGCGCTGGAACTGCGCACGCGGGACCGGCAGCGCAAGCTGGTGGCCAAGATCGACTCGGCCCTGCGCCGGATCGACAATGGCGAATACGGCTATTGCGAAATGACGGGCGAACCCATCAGCCTGAAGCGGTTGGATGCGCGACCCATCGCCACGATGACGCTGGAAGCGCAGGAAAAGCACGAACGCCGCGAGAAGGTTCACCGTGAAGATTGACCGCAGGTCCGCCCCTTGCGGGGCGCGGCGGGGAAGCAGAAAGTGACGCCGGACCTTCGGGTTCGGCGTTTTGCATTCGGGGGTGCGGGGGATGAGCCTGATCGGGCGGCCGGTAACGGTTCTTGGCGCGGGCGTGGCGGGGCTGGCTGTCGCGCGGGCGCTGGCGCTGCGCGGGGCGCAGGTAACGGTTCTGGAACAGGCCGACGCGATCCGCGAAGTGGGCGCCGGGCTTCAGATCAGCCCGAACGGTGCGGCGGTGTTGCAGGCCTTGGGGCTTGGCCCTGCACTGGCCGCAGTCAGCCTGCGGGCGCAGGCGGTGGTGCTGCGCGACGGGCTGGACAGTTCGGCGGTGTTGCGGATGGATCTGGCGCGGCTGCGCCCTGAACAGGGGTGGCATTTCGTGCACCGCGCCGATCTGATCGCGCTTTTGCTGGACGGCGCGCGCGAGGCGGGGGTGACGCTGCGGCTGTTGCACAAGGTGGAGGCGGTCGATCTGTCCGGCGCAAGGCCGCGTGTGCGGCTGGTGCAGGGCGAGGAGGTCGAGGCGGGGCTGCTGATCGGGGCGGATGGCCTGCATTCGCCGCTGCGTATGGCGCTGAACGGGGCGGCGGCCCCCTTCTTTACCCATCAGGTGGCCTGGCGTGCGGTGATCCCGAACGATCCCGGCGATGCGGTGGAGGCCGAGGTGCATATGGGCCCCGGCCGCCATCTGGTGAGCTATCCGCTGCGGGGCGGGGCGTGGCGCAATATCGTGGCGGTCGAGGAGCGGCGGCGCTGGGTCGAAGAAGGCTGGTCGCTGCGCGATGATCCGATGGAACTGCGGCTTGCCTTTGCCGGGTTTTCGCCCCGAGTGCGCGGCTGGCTGGACCGGGTGGAGGATGTCTGGCTTTGGGGGCTTTTCCGCCATCCGGTGGCGCAATCATGGTTCAGGGGGTTGCCTGATGGGGCGGCGGTGATCCTGGGCGATGCGGCCCATCCGACGCTGCCTTTTCTGGCGCAGGGGGCCAATATGGCGCTGGAGGATGCCTGGGCGCTGGCTGCCGCGCTGTCAGGCCATGACGGGGATGCCGCGGCATTGGCGGCCTATCAGGCCGCCCGCGCGCCGCGCTGTGCCCGGATCGTGCAGGCGGCCGAGGCCAATGCGCGCAACTATCACCTGACGGGCGCACGGCGGGCGGTGGGCCATGCTGCGCTGCGACTGGCGGGAACCGTGGCCCCCGGCATGGCGCTTCGGCGGTTCGACTGGCTTTATGGCTTTGACGTCACCGCGGGCTGAGACCGGGTCATTTTGGGTATTTGGGCCAAGATGAAGGGGCAAGTCGCGCCCTATTCGGAAGTGCCCTATTCGTAGGTGCCCTATTCGTAAGTGCCCTACTCGTAAGTGAAAGTGCCGATCTCGCAGATGTTCACGTCGCCGCGTTCCAGCACATCGCCATCGTCAAAGACGGCGCGGAAATCGAACATGCAATAGCCGGTGGCATCATCGAAATTGATCACCACCGATGACCCTGACGGCAGGACATCCGAGCCAAGGATGTCTTCCTCCCAACTGTCCGATCCGGTGTTGGAGCCGTAGAACTCGACAATGGTAAAGCCGGTATTGTTGATCAGCGTCACCCGCCGATCCAGCGCGGCGGCGGGCAGGGCCGTGGCAAGGGCGAGAAGGGCGGACAGGCCGCCGATGGCAAGGCGTGACATGGGCGGAACTCCTTTGGCATGAGTCGTGCCGTTACGATAGCCGCGGCGTTGCCCCCGGCAATGACGATGCGCGCGGGTCAAACATGCTTAATGCGAGATGTGTTCTCGGCGCATCACGCAGCCGTGATCGCGGCGCAGGTTCAGGCGTCGAGCTGCACCCAGACCGGCACATGGTCCGAGGGTTTTTCGCCGCCCCGGACGCCTTTGTCGATGCCACAATCCAGCAGCAGGTCGGCGCATTGCGGGGACAAAAGCAGGTGGTCGATGCGGATACCGTTGTTCCGTTCCCACGCGCCAGCCTGATAGTCCCAGAACGAATACTGCCCCGGACGCGCATCGCGGGCGCGGAAGGCATCGGTCAGGCCAAGGTTCACGATCCGGCGAAAGGCGGCGCGGGTTTCGGGCAGGAACAGCGCATCCTCAACCCATGCGGCGGGTTTTGCGGCATCCTCGGACTGGGGGATCACGTTGTAATCGCCGCAAAAAGCGAGGGGGTCTTCGGTTTCCAGAAGGGCGCGCACCCGCGCCTCCATCCGGGCCATCCAGCCGAGTTTATAATCGTATTTCGGCCCCGGCGCGGGGTTACCATTGGGCAGGTAAAGCCCGCAGACGCGCACAGCGCGCGCCTCGCCGATCACCGTCGCCTCAATCCAGCGGGCCTGTTCGTCAGTCTCGTCCCCCGGCAGGCCGCGTGTCACATCCTCCAGCGGCAGGCGCGACAGGAGGGCGACGCCGTTGAAGGATTTCTGCCCATGGGTTTCGACGCGGTATCCCATGTCTTCAAACACTTCGCGCGGAAAGGCGTCGTCCACCGACTTGATTTCTTGAAGGCAGACGACATCGGGCTTTGCCTCGCGCAGCCAAGCGGGCAGGGCGTCGATGCGGGCCTTGATGCCGTTGATGTTGAAGGTGGCGAGTTTCATGGGCGTCTCCCTGTCGCCCCCGTTCTAGGCCGGGGGTCGTGAGCGCACAAGTCAGGCTGTGGCGGCAAGCCCGGTCTGCGCTGCCGCAAGCCAGAGCATATCCAGCCGCTTAAGTTCTGCTGGATCAAAGCGGTGGGATTCTTCCCAGTAGCGGCCAGAGGGGACGTGGTAGCCCAGATCGTCTTCGCGCCGCAGGGCCTGATCGGCGAGGCGGATGTCAAAGGGCAGGGGGCGGGCGCGCGCCGCGCGGTCGCGCGTGACGCGGGGAAAGATCAGCCGGGAGGGGCCGTTGGAGAGGTTGACCATGGCGCAGCCCTCCATCGCGGCAAGGATCATCAGCCGGGCGGATTTCGCCTCAAGGCTTTGCAGGGTGATGTCGGGGCGCAGGGGATCGGCGGTGCCGGTGCCATAGAAATGGGTCTGGCCCTTGGGATAGTGCATGTCGCAGCCGAAGGCCGCGATCACGCGGGGTGTCAGCGAGTGAAGCGCCCAATAGGCGGCGGTAAAGGCCATGGTGCCGCCCGCATAGACAAAGCCGCCAAAGGCGTTCTGGGCGGGGACAAAATCCTCTTGCGTGACGGCCTTTTGGCCTGGGCCGGGGGTGGGGCGGCGCTCTTCGGGATAGTCCCATGGGTAGATGTGATGCGTCCAGTCAGGCCGCACGGCATGGGCGTTGTTGATCGCCACCAGCGCATCAAAAGGCGCGCGCGGCCAATCTGCCGCCTGCATCGCCATCGGGGCGGACCCCAGCATCAAAACGGTATCCATGAAAATGCTCTCCTATCACGCGAAGGTAGGGCAAGGGCGCGGCAAGTCACGCCAAAGCATCCGTTGCGCTAAGGATAAGTCAGCAGGGGCACAGATTTGCAGCTATGGGGCCGGCGCGCAGATCATGTAGAGGCAGGGCGGAAACAGATCCGGCATCGTGGCGCGCAGATGTTCGACCAGCATGACAAGGGGCAGCGTGATCGCAAAGGCCACAGCCCATACCAGAACCGCGCGCAGGATGAGTGGCGGGCTGCGGTGGCCGCGCGAGCGGGCGACCGACAGAGTGGCGGGCAGGAAGATCAGCGCATAGATCACCAGCGTCGGCCAGACCAGCAGCCCCGCCAGCAGCGGCGCGCCAATCAGACGTTGCAGGACGGATTCGGCAAACAGCCCCCATCCCCCGGCGATCACCAGCACCTCCCAGCGATGCGGGGCGCAGAGCCGGGCATGGGCGGCCATAGCCAGAATCGGCCCGGTGAAGATCAGCAGGTTCAGCGTGATGAACTGGCGCACCCGGTCTGCCCAAAGGGCGGGGTCGCCCTCGGCCAGCAGGGCGGCCAAGGTGCCGACGAGGGTTTCTTCAAGAATGACGGCGGCATAGGCCAGCAGGATGAAGCGCAATGTCGGCGGAGAGGGCAGGCGGACAAGCGCATCCGTCGCCGCGTCCTGCCGCCAGGCGACCAGCGGCAGCAGGATCGCCGACATCAGCAGGTGATAGGTGATCATCGGAAAGCCGGCCAGCAGCCAGAAAGCGCCCACCGCAGCAATCAGAACTGCCGCATAGGCAAAGCCAACAGCGCCACGCGGTACGGAAACAAAGCCACTCGAACTTAACATCACGAACACAAGTTACATCGAAAAGGAGGTTCCACAGCCACAAGAGGATGAAGCGTTGGGATTTTCAATCACAAAACGCGCGCCGATCAGTTCTTCGGTGTAGTCGATCACCGCGTTCGCCAGAAAGGGCAGCGACACGGCATCAACCAGAACCTTCGCCCCGTTTTGTTCAAGGATCAGGTCATCGGTGGCGGGATCATCAAGCTTGATGTCATATTGAAAACCGGAACAGCCGCCGCCTTCGACCGAGACGCGCAGCGCCTTTGCCTCGCCCGTGGCTTCGCAAATCTCGCGCAGGCGGGTGAAGGCGCGGTCGGTCACTTTCGGGGGAAGGGTCAGGTCCATGGTGGAATCCGGTTTCCTTGTGGGGTCAGGCACATATAGGATGCCGCATAAGGATCAACAAGAACAGGCAAAACCGCGTGACCCTTGCCCCCTATGCCTGCCAGCCCGATCAATCGCGCGGGCGGCTTCATCCGGAACGCATGTCTTCCTTTCGGTCGCCGTTTCAGCGCGACCGGGACAGGATCATCCATTCCAGCGCGTTTCGGCGGTTGAAACACAAGACGCAGGTCTTTGTGGAACATGAGGGCGATTATTATCGCACCCGCCTGACCCATTCGATCGAGGTGGCGCAGGTGGCGCGCACCATATCCGGCGTGCTGGGCCTGAACACCGATCTGGCCGAGGCCATAGCTTTGGCGCATGACCTTGGCCATACCCCATTCGGCCACACGGGCGAGGACGCGCTGGGGCTGTTGATGGAACCCTATGGCGGGTTCGATCACAACGCGCAGGCGCTGCGCATCGTGACACGGCTGGAACGGCATTACGCCGATTTCGATGGGCTGAACCTGACATGGGAATCGCTGGAGGGCATCGCTAAACACAACGGCCCGGTGATCGGCCCGAATGCGGACAAAAAGCATGAGGGGCCGCTGCCCTATGCGCTGGCCGAGGTGAATGCCGCCTGGGATCTGGAACTGCACACCCATGCCAGCGCCGAGGCGCAGGTGGCGGCGATTGCCGATGATGTGGCCTATAGCCACCATGACCTGCATGACGGGCTGCGGTCGGGGCTGTTCACCGAGGCTGATCTGATGGACCTGCCGGTCACGGGGCCCGCATTCGAGGAGGTGGACCGCCTTTATCCGGGCCTCGAGAAGATGCGCCGCCGGCATGAGGCGTTGCGGCGGGTCTTCGGGCGGATGGTAGAGGATGTGATCGCCGTGGCGCAGAACCGCCTGACGGCGGCGCAGCCGAAATCGGTGGATGATATCCGCCATCTGGGCACCACCGTGATCCGCTTTTCCAAGCCGCTGTATCAGGAGCTGAAGGCGATCCGGTCCTTCCTGTTCCACCGCATGTATCGCGCGCCTTCGGTGATGGTGGAACGGGCGCGGGTGACGCGGATGGTGAATGACCTGTTCCCGTTGTTCCTGTCGCAGCCTGACCTGTTGCCTGCCGAATGGCGGTCTGACATCGAGGCGGCGCAGGATGAGGTAACGCTGGCGCGCATCGTGGCCGATTACGTGGCCGGGATGACCGACCGTTTCGCCATTCAGGAACATGCCCGCCTGATCGGGGATGGCGCATGAAGGCGGCGGTCTGTGCCGTGCTGCTGACGGCTGCCACGCCCCTGTGGGCGGGGCTTCTGGACGAAGGGCAGGATCGGCGCGAGATCGAGTTCACGGTGATGGATGGCAAGCCCATGCTTCCCGTGGCGGTGGATGGGCGCGCGGGCGTGATGATGTTCGATATCGGCACGCCGTCGGCTGTGTTCTTCAACCGGGGCGCGGTCGATCTGCCAGACGGGCAAGAGGTGGGGCAGGGACATGCCGCATCCGGGCAGGAGATCGTGGTGCAGCTGCACCCCGCGCCCGGCCTGACGCTGGCGGGGCAGGCGATTGCCCTGCCCGAGCGGGTGCAGAGCGGGGATTTCGGCTTTGCCGAAGTGGCCTTTGGTGCGGATTTTCTTGGCTTTGTTGGCCTTCCCGCCGTGCAGGATCATGCGGTGATGCTGGATTATGACCGCGCGGCGCTGACGGTGATCCGGGTGGATGAGGCGGGTGTGATGGCCCTGCCGATGCCAGAGCCAACCGATGTGATCGCGACGCTGGATGTCCTGCTTTTCCCCGATGAACTGCCTCTGGCCGTGGCGCGCATTGGTGAGGTGCCGGTTCTGGTGAGCTTTGATTCCGGCGACAGCGGCACGCTTTACGTGCAACCCGGCACCCGCGCGCGGATGGTGGCGGCGGGCAGTCTTGCCAGTGGCCCGAACGGGCTTTGGGAACTGGCAGGCGTCACTCTGGGCGGGGCGCTGATGCAGCCCACTCCGGTGCAATTGATCGAGGCCGGGAGTGCAGAGGATGGCCGCCGCACTGGTCAGCCGGATGAACTGCGCCTTGGCGCGGCCTTCTTCGCCGGCCATCCGACGCTGTGGAATTTTCCGGCGCGACGCATGATGATCCTGCGGCCCGGTGCGGCCATCCTTACGCCGGAATAATCAGGCGATCAGACCGAACGGCGATAGGCGGCGATCCAGATCATCGCCAGCAACGCCGACAGGATCACGTTCCACCCGGCCATCGAAATTCCGAACATCTGCCAGGCGATGGCATCGCAGCGCACGACCGCGCCCACGGCGACATCAGGGTTGAGCAGATCGTCGGTGGAGATGCCGCTGATCGACCCTGCGGTGCAGGAGGCCAACCCTTGCCACCATTTCTGTTCCACCCCCACATGAAAGACCCCGATCCCGGCGCTGGTCAGCGCCGCCAGCGACCCCAGAAGTGGCAGGATGCGCCCGATCGTGCCGCGCGCAAGGATCAGCGCAAGCCCGCCGATGACCACCGCCGCGGCATGCGGCCACCGTTGCCAGATACACAACTGGCAAGGCGCAAGCCCCCCCAGATATTGAAAGGCAAAGGCCGCGGCCAGAACGGCGGCAGACCCGCCCGCCGCAAGAAGAATGGCAAAGCGGCGGCGGTCGGTCGTCATGGGCAGCACTCCTGTATTCCGGGCGCAGAATGACCATCGCGCCGAGGAAGGCAAGCCGCGCCTACGGGATCGTGAAGCCGGGCAGGGCGAAGCGTCGCCGGGGAGGGCTGTTCGGCCAGTTTGCGCTTTGGCGGCAGGCGGATCGGGTGTTAAGCAAGACGAACAGACAGGTAGGGGTCAGGTATGGAATGGCGCGGACGCCGGGGCAGCCGGAACATCGAGGATCGTCGGACAGCGGGCGGCGGCGGTGGCGGCGGACGCGGGGCCGGAATCGGTGGCGCGGGTGTGATCGTCGTGCTGCTCTTGGGTTGGTTCCTGGGGGTTGACGTCACGCCGCTGTTGCAGGGGCAACCGGGGGCAGGCAGCGACGCGCCAACCGAATTGACCGCCGAGGATCAGGCGATCGGCGAGTTTGTATCGGTCACGCTGGCCGATACCGAAGAGGTCTGGGCCGCGCTGTTCCGCGAACAATTGGGGCGGGACTATCGCCCTGCCACGCTGGTGCTGTTCAAGGGCTATACCCAATCCGGCTGCGGCGGCGCGTCCGAGGCGACCGGGCCCTTCTACTGCCCCAGCGACCGCAAGGTCTATCTGGACACCGGGTTTTTCACCGTGCTGGATGAACGCATGGGGGCAGGGGGCGACTTTGCCGCCGCCTATGTGGTGGCGCATGAAATTGGCCACCATGTGCAGAATGAATTGGGTGTTCTGGAACAGACCACCCGCCTGCGCCAGCAGGCCAGTCAGGTGGAAGGCAACGAAATCTCGGTCCGGGTTGAGCTGATGGCCGATTGTCTGGCGGGCGTCTGGGCGCATGAGGCGGATGCGCGTTTCGGATCCATTGAACGCGGGGATGTTGAAGAAGCGATGAACGCCGCCGCGCAGATCGGCGATGATGCCCTGCAACGGGAAGCCGGGCGCAGGCCTGTGCCCGACAGCTTTACCCACGGCACCAGTGACCAGCGGATGCGCTGGTTCGAGACGGGCCTGACCACGGGCGAGATCGAGTCCTGCGATACCTTCGCGGCCGCGCGCCTGTAAGGCCGTGCAAAGATGGGCGGTCAACGGGGTTCCGGCCGCCGTTGACGCCGCACACGGCAGCGGCTAAACCGCATCCGTGGCCCGAGTGGCGGAATGGTAGACGCAGCGGATTCAAAATCCGCCATCGCAAGATATGTCGGTTCGAGTCCGACCTCGGGCACCACGCTTTCCCCTGAATGTCTCTGCGCCGCGTGGCGTTTTAGCCGCCTGCGCGGGTTTGCGCCCGATGCAGCATGTTGGACAGATCATCGAACACGATGGGTTTGGGCAGATGCGCGTCGAACCCGGCCCGCAGATAGGACTGGACATCGTCCTGCATCACATTGGCCGTCACAGCTACGGCGAAGGGGGCGGGCCCGTTGCGCAAGGCATCAATCCCGCGCAGGGCGGCAAGGGTTTCGACACCGCCCATTTCGGGCATGTTGATATCAATAAGATAAACATCGAACAGCCCATCGCGCGCCATCGCAACCGCTTCCGCCCCGCTGGCGGCCATGGCGGCGTCGATGGACAATTCCGCCAGTAGGGCCTGAAGGACCAGACGGTTGATCTCGTCATCATCGACGCAAAGGATGCGCAGCGGTCCATGCGCCATCGTCGGGGCCATGGCGGCACTCTCCGGCCCGGCATCGGCCAGTGGCGCCGCGGTCAAGGCGAGGGGCAGGATCAGATCGACGCGTGTCCCTTGGCCCGGGCGGCTTTGAACGGTGATCTTGCCTTCCATCGCATCCACCAGCATCCGGACAATGCTCATCCCCAGACCTGTACCGCCAAAGCGCCGCGCCGTGCTGGCCGAGGCCTGCCGAAACGGCTCGAACAACGAACCAAGCTGATCGTCATCCATCCCGATCCCGGTATCGGCGATGGAGAGTGCGACGGTATCCCCCTCTGCCCGCCGGACCGAGACGGTGATCTGCCCGGCGGTGGTGAACTTTACCGCATTGGCAAGGATGTTGTGCAGGATCTGGGTCAGGCGCATCGGATCGCCCATCCGCCAGCCCAGCGGATCGGGAGACGGTTCAAAGCGCAGGGTCACGCCCTTTTCGGCGGCCAATGTCTCATACTGTGTGACCATCCCGCCAATCACCTCTTCGATGTCGAAGGCGATGGATTCAAGCCGGACTGCATCCGATTCCAGCTTGGCGAAATCCAGCACATCATCAACGACGGTCTTCAGCAGGGCCGCCGAGGATTGCAGATCCTTCAACGTTCTTGCGCCCGTATCGCCCTGCACATGGGCCGAAAGCATCCGCGTCAGGCCAAGGATGCCGTTCAGCGGCGTGCGAAGTTCGTGGTTGATCTGGGAAAAGAACCGCGTGCGCTGGCGCATTGCCTCTTCTGCCTGTTCGCGGGCGCGCCGCAGGTCAACAGAAAGCGCAGCCTCGCGCAGGATGATCAGGGAAAAGCCCAGATAGAGCGACATGAGGCCAAGGGTAAAGGCGACAACAGATGAGGCCATGACAAAGAGTTTCGTGGGGTCCGTTGCCGCCAGAAGCGCCAGCCGCACAACATAGGCACAACCGACAAGATAGAATGGGGCCGCAATCAGCAGCCGCAGCCGGGGCGCGGTAACGCTGGCCAATTTCCACAGGTGGGTTGCGGCCAGAAAGCCCACCAGCCCGTTCACGACCGAGGATGTGGCGATCAGCAGGGCGGCATCGTGAAAGACCACCGCCAACACCACCTGCGTGAGGCAAATGGCGGCCGCCAGTCCAAGCACGGTTCGCAGCCCGCGATGCGGCCGCAGCGCCTCATGCACCGACAGATAGCCAAGCACGATGCCGAAATGCGCGCCAGAGATCAGCAGTGTCGTGCTTACCACGAAGGGGGCGGTTTGCGACAGGAAGACGCCTACGGCGGAAAGGGTCAGGCTGCCAAGGCTGGCCCCATAGAGGTTGACGGCCCGGTGAAAGCGCTCCGTCCAGGTGCGGTTCAGATAGGCGGCAAGGCATAGCGACATGACCAGCAAGGTACAGGCGATGACCACAAGGAGCCGGATATCCACGGATGTCGTCATAAGCGCCCTTTCGCCGCGGCCCACCATTCCCAATCTGCTTGCCGTGCGGGCTGGCGTTGCGGGCGCAACCTGAGCGGGTATTGCACGGATTTAACGGCAAGTCTTGTGCCAATTGTCCTTTGCCCCAACCCGTGGCGCCTTGCGCCATGAAACGTCGGGCTGGGTTATTCTGACGGCAGCGCCTGCCGTGCCGCACGCCAGGCAGCCCAATCTTCGGGCGTGTCGAGGTCGGTCGTGGCATGGCGGTCGGGCAGGGGGATCAGCCGCAGCCGGGCGCGGTGGCGCACAAGGACCGCCCGCGCCCCTTCGTCGCCCTTCAGCGTCATCAGGTCATCGCGTAAATCGGGGGGAAAGCAGACTGGATGGCCCGGCGTGCCATCCGCCGCCGCCCCGCGCAGAATCGCCTCGGGTTCCTGCGCCCAGGCATCGCGCAGGGTGATCAAGTCGGCGGCGGTGATCTCTGGCAGGTCGGCGAGCAGCAGCATGACCCCGGCTGTCGCGGGCAGGCTGGCGAGCCCGGCAGTCAGGCTGGCAGCCATGCCCTGCGCGGGGTCTGGCACGGTGGTCTGTCTGGCGGGAAGGCCCGCGATCACCGCCGCCCGATCCGGGCGGTCCGGCGGCAGGGCGACAGTGACCGGCAGGCCGGTCTGAAGCGCCGCCTGAAGGATGCGCGCAAGCTGGGGCTGGCCATCGACCTGTTCCAGCATCTTGTCACCCCCCCGCATGCGAGAAGAGGACCCGGCGGCGAGGATCAGGATATGTGCGTTCATGGCCCAACCCTTCCAAGTGCTGCGCGGGGCGTCAAGTAATGATCTGACGGTGATCTGGCGGAGCGGGCATGCGCCCGCAGGTCTTTTGCCTCGCCTGCGCGCCTGCGCGCTTCGGCTCAGAGAAGGGGACGCTTCGCCCCCCGTCAGCCATCGGTTCTTGAACCGGTGGCGAATCCGATGGCAGACCCCAGAGGATATTTGGACAGAGAAGAGGGGGGCATATGGCGTTTTCGGGGAAGGGCGAGGGTCGAGCCCGGTTCTTTTCTTGCAATGGGCTTTCGTGTTCGAGCGTCGTTGCACTGGACTGGAGCGATGGGTCCGAGGCGCGAAGCGCCCCGGACTGACCTTTACCCCCGCATCCGGGCGCCGTCGCCATCCCAGAGCGGGGCGAGCTGGACCGTGGCCTTGCGGCGTTCACCGAGGATCTCGATCTCACAGACCAGCCCGTCCTGCACGCGGTCGGCGGGCAGGAAGCCCATGGCGACCGATTTGCCTGTCCAATGGCTGTAGCCGCCGCTGGTGCAATAGCCCACCACGGCACCGTCCAGCCAGATCGGCTCCCATGCCACGACATCAGCGTCGTTTGCATCGACGATGAAGTTGACAAGGCGGCGCTTCGGTCCGGCGGCCTTTTCTGCGGTGGCGGCGGCCTTGCCGATCCAGTCTGCATCCTTGTTCCAGCGGATGAAGCGGTCCAGCCCGGTTTCCATGGGTGTGTAATCGGGGCTGAATTCCCGGCCCCAGCTGCCGAACCATTTGTCGAGCCGCAGGCTCATCATCGCGCGCATCCCGAAGGGGCGCAGGCCCAGATCGGTGCCGGCGGCGTTGAGCACGTCCCACAGGTGGCGGACGGACATGTGATCGGTGAAGATCTCATATCCCAGATCGGCGGTGTAGCTGACGCGCTGGACGATGCAATTGGCCATGCCCACGGTCATGCGTTTGACATCCATGAACTTGAACGCCTCGGCCGACACATCGGCGCGGGTGACGCGGGAAAGGAGTTCGCGCGCCTTGGGGCCGGCAATCTGGAAACCCGAGCGGGCGTCGGAGATGTTTTCGACCCGCACGCCATCCATCATGTTCTGGTCGAACCAGCGGGAATGCCAACCCTGCGCGCCATAGCTGGCGGTCAGCTGGAATTCCTGTTCCGACAGGCAGGAGACGGTGAAATCGCCGAAAATCTTGCCGGAATGGGCCAGCATCGGGGTAAGCGACAACCGCCCCGGTTTCGGGATGGTCCCGGCCATGATCCGGTCGAGCCATTCGCGGGCGTTCGGGCCGGTGACGCGGTATTTGCCGAAGTTCTGCACCTCATTGATGCCCACGCCTTCGCGCACGGCCAGCACTTCCTGACGCGTCGCCTCCCAGGCGTTGGAGCGTTTGAAGGACGGCTCTTCATAGCGCGGCTCGCCCGGCAGGGCGTGGTAGTTCACCACCTCCAGCCCGTATTGCTGGCCCCAGACAGCGTTCATGCCGTCAAAGACCTCATACATCGGGGTGGTGCGGAAGGGGCGGGCGGCGGGGCGTTCCTCGTTCGGGTAGCTGACCGAAAAGCGCATCTGGTAGTTTTCGATCACCTTCGGAACGGTATAGCCCGGGCTGGTCCAGCCGCCGAAACGGGCCACGTCAAAGCCGCGCGGATCGCGTTCGACCTCGCCCTCGATCATCCACTGCGCCAGCGCAAGGCCCATGCCGCCGCCCTGCGAGAAGCCTGCCATGACGGCGCAGGCCGACCAATAGTTGCGCAGGCCCGGCACGGGGCCGATCAGCGGGTTGCCATCGGGGGCGAAGGTGAAGGGGCCGTGGATCACGCGCTTCACCCCCGACCGTTCCAGCACGGGGAAGCGGCGATAGGCAAAGTTGACGGAATCCTCGATCTTGTCGAATTGTTCGTTCAGAAGCTCATGGCCGAAGTCCCACGGCGTGCCATCCACCGACCACGGCTCGCACGGCTTTTCGTAGAAGCCGATGCACAGACCGCGCCCTTCCTGCCGCAGATAGCTTTCGCCGCCCGGATCCATGACATGCGGGAATTCGCGGCCCGATTTCAGGATGTCCATGATTTCGGGGATGTCGTCTGTGACCAGATACTGGTGCGCCATCGGCAGAAGCGGCAGGTAGACCCCCGCCATGGCGCCAATCTCGCGCGCCCAGAGGCCGCCCGCGTTCACCAGATGCTCGGCGATGATGGTGCCCTTTTCGGTCACCACTTCCCACGATCCGTCCGGGCGCGGGTTGGTTTCCAGCACGCGGTTGTGCAGCACAATCTCTGCCCCGCCCATGCGCGCGGCCTTGGCATAGGCGTGGGTGGTGCCCGACGGATCGAGGTGACCGTCCAGCGGATCGTAAAGCGCGCCGATGATGCCTTCGAGATTGACCATCCCGTCGGTCAGCTTGTGAATTTCTTCCGGGCCCAGAATTTCCGTATCCAGCCCCATATAGCGGTGCTTGGCGCGTTCGGCCTTGAGCTGTTCAAACCGCGCGGCGTTGTCGGCCAGCGTGATGCCGCCCACATGGTGCAGCCCGCAGGACATGCCGGTGATCGCCTCAAGCTCCTTGTAAAGGCGGATCGTATAGCCCTGAAGCGCCGCCATGTTCGTGTCGCCGTTCAGGGTATGGAACCCCCCCGCCGCGTGCCAGGTGGAGCCGGAGGTCAGCTCGGAGCGTTCCACCAGCATCACATCGGACCAGCCCAGCTTGGTGAGGTGGTATAGAACCGAGCAGCCGACGACACCGCCGCCGATCACGAGCACTCGGGTATGGGTTTTCATGGGGGACTCCCTGCGTTGGATTGTCCGCAGATTGGCCGCAAGCCGGGCCGGGCGGCATGTTGGTTAGCGACAAGAATATGTCGCATGTGAAAATCGGATGCGGCAAAGCAAAGGGGCGCCCGGTGGGGCGCCCCTGTATGTGCCGATGGAAGGCCTGTCACTTTTCGGGGATCAGGCCGCGCGGGCTGAACCGCAGCACCAGAAGCAGGATCACCCCCAGCGTGAGCAGGCGCATATGCTGGGCGCTGTCGACAAGATGGGTCTTCAGCGGCCCTTCCGACAGGCCCGACACGATACCGCCCATGACCAGCGGGCCAAGGCTTTCCACGATCAGCCAAAGCCAGCCGATCAACAGCCCGCCCAGAACCGCGCCCCAGTTGTTGCCCGACCCGCCCACGATCACCATCACCCAGATCAGGAAGGTGAAGCGCAGCGGGTTGTATTCGCCCGGCAGCAACTGGCCCGCCATCGAGGTATACATCGCCCCCGCGATCCCCACGACAGCCGAGCCGAGCACGAAGACCTGTAAATGCCGGCGCTTCACATCCTTGCCCATGGCGGCCGAGGACACCTCATTGTCGCGGATGGCGCGCATCATGCGGCCCCAAGGGCTGTTGAGTGCGCGTTCGGACAGCCAGATGATCGCCAGCAGCACCGCCGAGAACAGCGCGATGTACAAGAGCTTCACCACGATAGAGGAGGCCGTCATCGGATCGAACCCCCAGCGCGTGGCCCAGTCGATGAAGGCCGTCGATTGCTGAAGGTCCACCTCATAGGGAACCGGCCAGGGGCGGGGCAGGTCGATGATGTTCTTTACGCCACGCGCCAGCCAGTCTTCGTTCTTCATCACGGCGATGATGATTTCGGCGATCCCCAGCGTGGCGATGGCCAGATAATCCGACCGCAGGCCCAGCGAGATTTTCCCGATGGCCCAGGCGGCGGCGGCGGCCAGCAGGCCGCCCACAGGCCAGGACACCAGCGCAGGCAGGCCCAGACCGCCGATATTGCCCGCGGTGGCGGGATTGAACGCCTCTACCGCCTCAACTGCCGGGTCGAAGACCATGCGGAACAGGAAGAAACCGGCCACACAGATGGCCAGCGTCACCAGCATCCGCAGGCGGCCCGGACGCATCCGGTTCCAGGCAAAGATGGCGGCGGCGATGGACGCAGCCCCAAGGAACAGGCCCCCCAGAATACCGGTGCCGCCAGCGGCCCAGCCTTCGGCCACGGGCCGGGCGGAAACCAGCACGACAGCCAGCCCCCCCAGCGCGGTAAAGCCCATGATCCCGGTGTTGAACAGCCCCGCATAACCCCACTGGATATTCACCCCCAGCGCCATGATGGCCGACAGAAGTGAGATACCAAGGATCGACAGGGACAGGTTCCAGCTTTGGAACACCCCCGTCATGATGAACAGAGCAGCGACCGTTCCGAAAAGCGCAAGGTTGCGGGTCATACCGATTTCCCCTTGAACAGGCCGGTGGGCATGAAGATCAGCACAAGGATCAGGATCGCAAAGCTGACGGCGAATTTGTAATCCGTCGACATCAGTTGCAGCAGCCCGTCCGGCGCCATGCTTTCAGGCACCAGATAGGTGACCACCTTCTTCCAGGCATAGGTGACCATCACCTCGGAAAAGGCGATGACGAAACCGCCCGCAATGGCACCCAGCGGGCTGCCAAGGCCACCCACGATGGCGGCAGCAAAGATCGGCAGCAGGAGCTGGAAATAGACAAAGGGTTTGAAGCTTTTGTCCAATCCGTAAAGAACGCCTGCAATCGTGGCCAAGGCGGCTGCGATGATCCAGGTTACGGCCACCACGCGGTCGGGGTTGATGCCCGACAGCAGCGCCAGATCCTCATTGTCGGAGAAGGCGCGCATAGATTTGCCGGTGCGGGTTTTCTGCAAGAACCAGAACAGAAGGCCCATCACCACCAGCGCGGTGACGACGGTCACGGCTTGGGTTGTTTTGATCGCCAGCCCTTCGGCAAGCCCGGTGGCCGTCTTGAAATCCCCGGCCGAGATGACAAAGCGTTCGCCATCGGTGAAGTTCTGGTCATCCACCCCGATGATCAGGCGGACAATGCCGTTCATCACGAACATCACGCCCAGCGACACCATCACAAGGATCACCGGCGCGGCCTTCTGCTTGCGGTAAAAGCGATAGATCACCCGGTCCGTGCCCAGCACGAACAGCGCGGTGACGGCGATGCCGATGGGCAGGGCCAGCAGGGCGGTGGGCAGCACGCCAAAGCCGATGCCCATAGACTGCAACCACCATGTCACCAGGATCGTTGCCATGGTGCCAAAGGCCATCGTGTCGCCATGGGCAAAGTTGGAAAAGCGCAGGATGCCATAGATCAGCGTTACCCCCAGCGCCCCCAGCGCCAGTTGCGCGCCATAGGCCAAGCCCGGCACGAAGACGAAGTTCAGAAAAACGATCAGGGCGTTCAGGATATCCATGCCTCAACCCCCAAGGAAGGAACGGCGGACTTCCGGGTCGGCCAGCAGCGCGGCCCCGGTGTCGGTGAATCGGTTGGCGCCCTGCACAAGGACATAGCCCTTGTCGGCGATCTCCAGCGCCTGACGGGCGTTCTGTTCTACCATCAGGATTGAAATACCCGTGCGCGCCACTTCGATGATGCGGTCGAACAATTCGTCCATCACGATGGGGCTGACACCTGCGGTGGGTTCGTCCAGCATCAGGACCTTTGGCTTGGTCATCAACGCGCGGCCCACAGCGACCTGTTGGCGCTGCCCGCCCGACAACTCGCCTGCGGGCTGCAAACGCTTTTGCTTTAGGACAGGGAACAGGTCATAAACCTGCGCCAGCGTATCGCGGAAATCGTCGGTGCGGATAAAGGCCCCCATCTCGAGGTTCTCTTCCACCGTCATCGAGGTGAAGATGTTGTGGGTCTGCGGCACGAAGCCCATCCCCTTGCCCACGCGGGCCTGCGGCGTCAACGCGGTGATATCCTCACCCGCCAGTTTCACATGGCCGGACCGCAGCTTCAGCATCCCGAAGACCGCCTTCATGGCGGTGGATTTGCCGGCGCCATTGGGGCCAACAATCACGGCGATCTGGCCTTTTTCCACGGCAATCGTGCAGGCATGCAGGATATCCGCACCGCCATAGCCGCCGGTCATCGCCTCGCCGATCAGAAAGGGCTCAGCCATGGGCAATGCCTCCGACTGCAACGAATTTTCTGCGAAAATTCAGCAGTCTCTTAGCGGTTGGGGCCTGAATTTTCGCAGAAAATTCGTTGGCCCCGGTTCCGGGGTTCATCACGGGGGCGTCACGCATGGGCCGCCTCCTCCTTCACCTTGTTCTTCAGGCCGGTGCCGAGATAGGCCTCGATCACCCGTTCGTCATTCTTGACCTCGTCCACCGTGCCTTGTGCCAGCACCTTGCCTTCGGCCATGCAGATGACCGGGTTGCAGAGGCGGCCGATGAAATCCATGTCATGTTCGATCACGCAGAACGTGTAGCCGCGTTCCTTGTTCAGCCGCACGATGGCATCACCGATGGTGTTCAAAAGCGTGCGGTTCACGCCTGCGCCCACCTCGTCGAGGAAGACGATCTTGGCGTCGACCATCATCGTCCGGCCCAGTTCCAGCAGTTTCTTCTGACCACCCGAGATTTGGCTGGCCTTCTGTTCGGCAAGATGGCTGATGGTCAGGAAATCCAGCACATCCAGCGCCTTCTTGCGGATCGCGGCCTCTTCCTCGGCCACGGCGCGGCGGTTGAACCAGGCGTTCATCAGGGTTTCCCCCTTCTGCCGCGCCGGAACCATCATCAGGTTCTCGAGACAGGTCATCGACCCGAATTCATGCGCGATCTGAAAGGTCCGCAGCAGCCCCTTGTGGAACAGCTCATGCGGCGGCAGGCCGGTGATATCTTCGCCATCCATCAGCACCCGGCCCGACGTGGGCGGCAGGCGGCCTGCGATGACATTGAAAAGGGTGGTCTTGCCCGCGCCATTGGGGCCGATCAGCCCGGTGATGGAGCCGGTCTTTATCTCCAGCGAGGCCCCGTCAACGGCACGGAAGCCGCCGAAATGCCTGTGCAGGTCTTCGACAACGATCATATGTGTTCCCCTGTATCCCGTCATTTCCGTCCGCCCTTGGATGGGCGGCGTCGCGGGACATTTGCTTATGGCAACGGCCCGGGCGTTTGCCCGGGCCGTGCCTTCAGGTCAAGCAGAAAGCCGGATCAACGGAACCCGACCGTGGTGATCGCACCGTCGGTGATCGAGTATTCGCGGTAGTTGCCGGCGGATTCGCCAGCGCCCACCAGTTCCACCGCCGTGGCGCCGATATAGTCGATATCGGTGCCTGCTGCGATCAGCTCCAGCGCCTTGCCCAGTTCGCCCGGCAGGATCGGCTCGCCCGGGGCGTTGGCCAGATCCATCACCTTGGTGGTCCAGTCTTTGGAATTGGTCGAATTCGCCGCCGCCATCGACATCAGGATCAGCGCCGCCGCGTCATAGGATTCCGGCGAGAAGGCCGAGGTGCCGTCAAAGCCAGCAGCCGTTGCCATTTCCTGGAACTTGGTCGCGCCTTCGGAATCGGTGCCCGGCACCGCGCCGAACGAGCCGTTCAGCGGCTCGCCGATCGCTTCGATCAGCGCGTCGCCATACATGCCGTCCACGAGGTAGAAGGTCGAGAACGCGCCCGAATCGAGCGAGGCCTGGATCACGCCCTTGCCGCCCTGGTCGACATAGCCCGCAACCACCAGCATTTCGCCACCGGCCGAAGCCAGCGAGGCAACCTCTGCCGAATAGTCGGCCTTGCCGTCTTCATGCGGGGCCGAGATGGTGACCGAACCGCCCTTGGCTGCGAAAGCCGCGCCGAAGCTGTCGGCCAGACCCTTGCCATAGTCGTTGTTGGTATAGGTCAGCGCGACGGACTTGATACCCTTTTCCGTCAGGATGTCGGCCATGATTTCCCCCTGACGCGCATCCGACGGGGCGGTGCGGAAGAACAGGCCGTCATCTTCAGCGGTCGACAGAGCGGGCGAGGTGGCCGAAGGCGAGATCATCCCGATCCCGTTCGGACGTGCCACGTTCTGCAGCACGGCGCCGGTCACACCCGAGCAGTCGCCGCCGACAATCGCGGTCACGCCATCGGCGGTGACCAGACGTTCTGCCGCCGCCGTGGCAGCCGCTGCGTCGATACAGGTCGAGTCGCCGCGGACGGCCGAAACGGTGCCCAGCGTGAACTTGGCCGAGTCGTTGACTTCCTTGATCGCCAGATCAGCGCCGGCACCCATGGCCGGGGTGATCGATTCGAGCGGGCCGGTGAAGCCCAGCAGAACGCCCAGTTTCACGTCTTGGGCCGAGGCGGCACCAGCCATCAGGGCGGTTGCGGCCGAAGCCAGCAGCAGTTTTTTCATCGTTAACTCCCGAGTTGGATCGTTGTCCTGCCGGCGAACGTAGTGTGCTTGTGATCAAAAGGGAAGCACCCCGATGTGTGGCGGAATGCCGGTCGTGAAACCGGGTCCAATCAGAAAGCCGTGAGCCGGGTTCCTTTCCGGCGCCGCATGATTATCTGCGGTTGAAAGGAAAGGATTGTTCCAATGCATCAGCGCCTTGCCGCCCTGTCTTTGCCCGCCGCACGAAGCCCCCTGAACCCACGCCGCGTATGGTCTGGACGGGCCCCGCTTGCGTCCTTGCTGGTTGTCGCGATGGCGGCCCCGGTTGGGGCTGCGACACTGGACAGTTCGGTTGGTCCGCTGGCCGTGACGCCCATGGTGACGGGCCTGAACGAGCCTTGGGCGCTGGAGTTTCTGCCCGATGGCAGCCTTCTGATCACCGAGCGCGAAGGGGCTTTGCTGCATGTGAAAGAAGGTGCCGCGCAGCCTGTTTCCGGCCTGCCGGAGGTGTTCGATAGCGGGCAGGGCGGACTGTTGGATGTGATGATTCCGCGGGATTTCGAACAGACGCGCGAGGTCTGGCTCAGCTTTTCCATACCGCTTGATGGCGGTGGCGCAACGGCCGTGGGCAAAGGGGTTCTGAACGCGGAAGGCACCGCGCTGGAGGGGTTCAGCACACTGTATCAGGGGGATGCCACAGGCGGCGGCCGGCATTTCGGATCGCGGCTCGTCGAGGCGGCGGATGGGACGGTCTTCCTTACGACGGGCGACCGTGGCACCGGCCCCGAAGGGATGGAGGCGCAGGATCCCATGCGGGCCGAGGGCAAGGTCATTCACCTGAACCGCGACGGCAGCCCCGCCACCTCGCTGCCCGGCCATCGCCCCGGCGTCTATTCGCTGGGTCATCGCAACGCACAGGGCGCCACGCTGGATGCCGAAGGCAACCTCTGGCTCGTTGAACATGGGGCGCAGGGCGGGGATGAGTTGAACCGCATCGAGGCGGGGCGCAACTATGGCTGGCCCGTCATTTCCTATGGCGAGGATTACGGCGGCGGCCAGATCGGCGAAGGCTCGGCCCGCGATGGGATGGAGCAGCCGCTGCATTACTGGGTGCCCTCCATCGCGCCATCGGGAATGGTCATCTATCAGGGCGACCTGTTCCCCGACTGGAAAGGCGATGTCTTCACGGGGTCGCTGAATTCCGATTTCATCAGCCGTCTGGACCCGGAAAACGGCTATGCCGAAGAGCGGATCGCCGGGCCGCAAACTGGCCGGGTGCGCGACATCGTCGAGGCGCCGGATGGGTCGATCTGGTACCTGGCGGTCTATGACGGGGTGGCCTATCGCCTGACACCGAACGAGTAGGCGATTTTTCTGCGAAAAATCGGGGCGCGCACGTCCGTTCGCGCCCAACGCAAAACAGAGCAGAATTTTAGCAGAAACTTCGTGGTTTGGGTCAGATCGACAGGCGCACGCCCGTACCGCCACCTTGCGACCCGCGTTCGCGGTAGGGCGTTGTGTTGTAATGGGCGCGGTAGCATTTCGAGAAATGCGAGGGCGAGGCGAATCCGCAAGCCAAGGCCACGTTGATCACGCTCATATCCGTCTGCATCAGCAGGTTGCGCGCCTTTTGCAGGCGCAGCTCCATGTAATAGCGCTTGGGCGAGCGGTTCAGATAGCGCCGGAACAGGCGTTCCAGCTGACGGGTGGACATGCCCACCTCTTCGGCCAGATCGGCGGGCGACATCGGATCTTCGATATTGCCTTCCATCATCTGGATGACCTGGCTCAGCTTGGGATGCCGCACGCCGATCCGCGTGGGGATCGACAGACGCTGCGTGTCCTGATCGGTGCGGATGGTGGAATAGATCAGCTGATCCGCCACCGTATTGGCCAGATCCTCGCCGTGATCGGCGGCGATCACCTTCAGCATCAGGTCAATGGACGAGGTGCCCCCCGCCGTGCTCCAGCGGTTGCCATCCATCACGAAGACCGACTTCGTCAGCTTCACATCCTCGAATTCCTCAAGGAACCCGTCTTGGTTTTCCCAGTGGATCGTCGCCCGCTTGCCGTCCAGAAGCCCCGCCTTGGCCACGGCATAGGCCCCGGTGCACAGCCCTCCCATCGTGACGCCGCGCCGCGCTTCGCGCCGCAGCCAGTTCAGCACGCCACGGGTGGTGGCCTTCTGCACGTCGATGCCGCCACAGACCAAGAGCGTATCCTCACGCTCGATCTCCTCCAGCCCCATGTCCAGCTTGAACGAGGCGCCGTTGGAACAGGTGGCGCTTTCACCGCCTTCACCCGCCAGCTTCCACGTATACAACGTCTCGCCCGACACGCGGTTTGCGATGCGCAGCGGTTCGATTGCGCTGGCAAAAGACAGCATCGTGAAATGGTCCAGCAACAAAAAGACAAAGCGCCGGGGTTCGGCACCCTTGGCGATGTGCTGGGCTTTCTTGGGGGCGGTGGACATTGTGCGACCTGAAAATGTCGGTATTCGGCGCAGCCTTTCAGGAAACGAATTTTACTGCAAGGGCAATCGGATTGGGAATCAGGCCAGTTTCTTCCTTTGCATATGCCGTGCGATGACCTTATACCGCCCCCGTTACCGCAAACCTTCGGAGAAGACCCATGACCAAGGGCTGGACGAAATCTGACTGGCGCGCAAAGCCGCGCATCCAGATGCCCGATTACCCGGATCAGGCCGCATTGCACGCCGCCGAGGCGCAGCTTGCCAAATATCCGCCGCTGGTCTTTGCGGGCGAGGCGCGCAAGCTGAAAAAGCAGCTGGCACTGGCCGCCGAGGGCAAGGCCTTCCTGTTGCAGGGCGGCGATTGCGCCGAAAGCTTTGCCGAATTCAGTGCCGACAACATCCGCGACACCTTCCGCGTGATGCTGCAAATGGCCGTGGTCCTGACTTATGGTGCCAAGGTTCCGGTCATCAAGGTGGGCCGCATGGCAGGCCAATTCGCCAAGCCGCGTTCGGCCCCGACCGAGGTGATTAATGGCGTGGAAATGCCGTCCTACAAGGGAGACATCATCAACGGTTTTGACCCCACACCCGAGGCGCGCGTTGCCGATCCGCAGCGGATGCTGCAAGCCTATACGCAGGCGGCCGCGTCGCTGAACCTGTTGCGCGCTTTCAGCACCGGCGGGTTTGCCGACATTCACCGCGTCCACTCCTGGACGCTGGGCTTTGCCGAACATGACAAGGCAGAACGCTATCGCGAATTGTCCAACCGCATCTCTGACGCGCTGGATTTCATGAATGCGGCCGGGGTGAATGCAGATACCGCACATACCCTTTCGGCGGTGGATTTCTACACCAGCCACGAAGCCCTGCTTCTGGAATATGAAGAGGCGCTCTGCCGCATCGATTCCATCACCGGTCAGCCGGTGGCGGGATCGGGTCACATGATCTGGATCGGCGACCGCACGCGTCAGCCGGACGGCGCGCATGTGGAATTCGCGCGCGGCGTGCTGAACCCGATCGGGCTGAAATGCGGGCCATCCACCACGGCCGAGGATCTGAAAGTCCTGATGGCCAAGCTGAACCCGACGAACGAGGCAGGCCGCCTGACGCTGATCGCGCGCTTTGGTGCGGGCAAGGTGGGCGAACACCTGCCGCGCCTGATCAAGACGGTGCAGCAGGAAGGCGCGAATGTCGTCTGGTCCTGTGATCCGATGCATGGC